>CALBRZ010000064.1 GCA_937927735.1 uncultured Planctomycetales bacterium | reverse complement strand
AAGCTCCCCCGGTAGGATTCGAACCTACGACCCAGCGGTTAACAGCCGCTTGCTCTACCAGCTGAGCTACAGGGGATCAGCGGTAAGCCCCTAATGTATTCAGGGGCCGGCACCTCTGCAAGGCGGGTGCCGCCGAAATTGTTACGTGCCGTGAATCGCCGTGGTCGGCTGCCCCGACTCTCGCCGCAACTTGCCATGCCGCAAGCAATTAGGCGAAAGCGGCAAGTCTGATGACGGCTGGCCGAAGCGTGCTCGGCACGTGGTTAATGTTACGTGCTATCGGCCAGAAAGCAAGGTGGGTTTAAGCCCGATTGCCTTGCCTGGCCCAAGCCGCAAATCATGGCGACTGCCCAGGTTGCGAATTACCCACTGCCTGGGGGATCGCTATTCTGCGGTGGCGGCCATGCCGGCCGCCGTGGCGTCGATGCGGCACGTTGCTACCGGCTCGGCACTGTCCTATGATCGGCGACATGGCACCACAAGTTGAGCGCATCGCCGTTGTCGTTCTTGGCCTGGGCGACCGCCCAGAAATCGAGGCCAAGGCGGCCTCGCTGCGCGGCACCATTGAGCGGCATGCCGAGATCCGGCTCTGGGACTTCGGCATGCAGACCGATCTGGCAGGCTTCGATGTCGATTACGCTATCGTCATGGGAGGCGATGGCACCATTCTCCGCGCAGCCCGGCACATGGCCTACCGCCAGATTCCGGTGGTGGGCGTTAATCTGGGGCGACTGGGATTTCTGGCGGCGATCTCGCCGGAGGAGCTCGACCATCAACTGGCGGTCATCTGTGCCCATGGCTGCCATACCATCGAGCACTTGATGTTCGAGTGCAGCGTGATTCGAGGCGGCCAGGAGATTCACCGTCAACTTGGGCTCAACGAAGCGGCGGTGCTGAACGGTTACCCGTTCTCCATGCTGGAGCTTGATTTCTATGTTGACGAAGAATGGGCAACCACCTATCGTTGCGACGGCCTGATCATCAGCACGCCCATCGGTTCGACGGCACATAATCTGTCGGCCGGCGGCCCCATTTTGCGCAAAAGCCTCGATGCGTTTGTCATCTCGCCGATCAGCCCTCATACCCTGACCAACCGGCCCGTGGTCGACGCGGCCGACCGGGTGTTTGAGCTGGTGGCGAATCGACCCAACGACGGCACCAGCGTGGTGGTCGATGGCCAGGTGCTGTGCCGGTTGGAGCCGGGCGACCGCGTGCGGGTGGAACGTGCCCAGCCGCGGTTCATGTTGGTCGAGGTGCCCGGTCGCGGCTATTACCGGACCCTATCGGCCAAGTTGGGCTGGGGCGGCCGGATCGACGGCTACCCGCGCGGCGGCGCGATCTGAATCGCGGTTGCCGAACAGCCCGTCGATGTGGCCGCAAGCCGTTTGGCCCGTTGCCTCCTCTTTTTGTCGCAAGGATGCGTCATGAAGCTGCTTTCTCTGGCTTGTTCGGCGGCCGTGCTGGCCGGTGTTGCCTTCTTCGCGTGCACCCCTGCTGCGGCACTGGCCGACGAAGCCCAGGCCGGCCAGGAAAAAGAAAAACATCTGTTGCGCTACAAGTTTAAGGAAGGCGACGTGTTCCGCTGGGACGTGCGGCACCAGGTGGAGATCATCACCACCGTGGCCGGCACGACGCAGAACGCCGCGACCGACAGCCGCTCAGTCAAGAAATGGGTGGTGGAGAAGGTTTCGCCCGAAGGCCAGATCACCTTCGTGCATTCGGTCGATAGCGTGGCGATGACGCACCGCCTCACCGGTCGCGAGGAGCAGACCTACGACAGCACCAAGGACAAGACCCCGCCGCCGGGCTTTGAAGATGCCGCCGAGAACGTCGGCGTGCCGCTGGCCACGATCACCATGGACGCTCGCGGCGAGATCCTCAATCGGGAGGATCATCGTCCTCGCCCCATGGGCTACGACGGCCCGATGACCATGCCGCTGCCCGAGGAGCCCGTCTACGAAGGCTACGAGTGGAAGATCCCCCACGTGATCAGCATCCCGATGCGCGATCGCACGATCAAGAAGATCAAAAGCCAGCAGCGGTTTGTGGTCGATTCCATCAAGGACGGAGTGGCGACGATCAAGGTCGAGACGGTGATCCTCACGCCGATCAACGATCCGGTGATTGAAGCCCAGTTGGTGCAGCGCGAGACTCGCGGCACGGTGAAGTTCGATATTGCCCGGGGCCTGGTGATCGAGCAAAGCTCGCACATGGACAAGCGGGTGATCGGCCACATTGGCGAGACGAGCAGCATGCATTACGTGATGCAGTTCTCCGAGAAACTGCTCGACAACCAGCCGCAGACGGCCCAAGCCCCCAAGGAGATTGGGCCGCAGGCCAAGTAGTCCGATGGTGGGGACGCGATCACGGCGCCCCCGCCCATTTGTGCGACAAAACGGCCTTCTTGGTCCTTTGCGGCGGCGGCTGGTTGGGCTAAAATGCCCAATTCGTCCTACGGGCTAAGGCCCGGCCCGTAGCTGCCCGCTCCGGCTGGCAAGATCCCTCCGGCGGGCGAGTCGCCCCCCTGCCGCATGGCCTGGATTGGCCAGCGAGGCGGCGGCGAGCAACAAGCCAAAGCATCAAGCCAAGACTGCCGAATCGACAGGAGTTTTACGGTGGCTGTCCCCAAACGCAAACAAAGCAATGCCCGGACCGGCTCGCGTCGTGCCCACGATCACCTCAAGGCCAAGCAGTTGAGCGCTTGCCCTCGGTGCAGCCACATGCGTCCGCAGCACGTGGCCTGCCCTCGCTGCGGCTACTACATGGGCCGCGTGGTGGTCGGTGAGGAAGAATAGTTCCTGCCGGCAGTGCGAAACGAACATTGCCACAGCGCGACGCCCATAGCGGCAGGTGTATGCGCTGAAGGCTACTAGAAAAACGGCGGCGCACTTCGGTGCGCACGCCGTTTTTTCTTGTGCGCGCTACGCGTCCTTGAGCGTTGGCGAGGTGGGGCGCAGCGGCACATGTGGGTGGTGCAAAGGACGCCACTGGCCCGTCACGCTTGGCTGGCCCAATGGTTGGCACGTTCGCAAAAAGAAACGCGCAAGGCACATGCTGGAAGAAGCGTGTGCCTTGCGCGAGTGTGTGTAGCGGTTCTTGGGAGCTGGCGGACTAGAGCAGCTCGTGGATCACGTCGCCCGGCTCCAGGGCGGGAACGGGCCGGCCGGCGAAGTTCACAAAGCTCAGGTCGCGGTCCACGCCCAGCACGTGGAACATCGTGTGGTGGATGTCGGCCGGCTTGACCGGGCGGTCCTTGGGCACTTCGCCCAGGCGGTTGGTCGAGCCGACGATCTGGCCACCCTTGATGCCGCCGCCACCCAGCAGGCAGAACATGGCGTTGCCCCAGTGGTCGCGGCCGGGCGTACCCATGCTGCCCGGGGGACCGCCGTTGCCGCCGTCGTTCATCCGCGGCGTGCGGCCGAACTCGCCGCACATCATCACCAACGTCTGGTCGTACAAGCCGCTCTCCGACAGATCCTGGAACAGGGCGGTCACCGCCTGGTCGACCATCGGCAGGTAACGCTCGTAGCCCGACTGCAGGTTCCAGTGGTGGTCCCAGCCGCCAAAGTGCACCGTGACAAACGTGGTGCCGGCTTCCACTAGCCGCTTGGCCAGCAGGGTGCTCTGGCCCCAGGAGGTGCGGCCGTACCGGTCGCGCAACCGCGGATCGACCGAGTTGAGGTCGAACGCCTTGCGGGCGGCGTCGCCGGTCACCAGCTCAAACGCCTTCTGGTCGAAGCGGTCCATGGCTTCCAGGGCGCCGGAGCTATCGACGTCGCGGCGAAGCTGATCGAAGTGCTTGAGCAGCGACTTGCGGTCCTGCAGACGCTCCACCGTCATGTTGGGCGGGAGCGTGATGTTCTGCACCTTGAAGTTAGGGCTGTTGGCGTCGGACACCGTTTCAAACGGCGTGTGCTGCTGCCCCACATACAGCGGGCTGAAGTAACCGGGTCGCAGCCCGATGCTCATGGCGTAGGGGATCGCTACGTTGGCTGGCATGCCCGGGGCGCGGGAGCCGGTCATGCGGGTAGCGATCGAGCCCACGAACGGATCGCGCGGGGTGGTGTTGGCACCGCTCACGCCGCCGCGACCGGTGAGCATGAAATGCCCGCCCGTAAAGTGGTCGCCCGAACCGTGATGCAGCGACCGTACGATCGAGAACTTGTCGGCGATCTTGGCCTGGAGTGGGAACAGCTCGGTGATTTCGATGCCCGGCACATTGGTGCGGATGGGCCGCCAGATGCCACGGTACTCGGCCGGGGCATCGGGCTTCATGTCGTACATGTCCATGTGGCTGGGGCCGCCGTCCAGCCAGATCAGGATCACGCGGGTGTCTTTGCTGGGCGTGCCGTTCGCCGCCGAGGCCGCCTTGGCCCGCAAAATCTGCGACAGGCCCAGCGTGCCCATGCCGGCCATGCCTACCTGGAGGAAACTGCGGCGGCTCATTCCATCGCAATACCGCGAAGTTTTGCCCATTTGAATGCGGAGCATATTGATTTCCTCAGCGACAATCCTTGATGACGCTTGCAAAGGGGGGATTCGGCAAACGCCCTAGGGCAGGTGGGGCAGGCCGGTTGCGGCGACCGGGTGGTTTGCGCAGTCTCGGATCGCCGGCGGTGGTAGTTCGTCGTTGTCCGTAAATTGATGGATGCTGGCCGTTGGTTACGGAGGCTTCCGGCAATTTTGACGCCGTGGCGGATCGGTTTGCCTCTGTGGCTGGCGGTACTGAACTCCGGTTTCGCCGTGACTCGGCCCACCGTCCACGCGGCTTGGCTGGCCGCCGCAGCGGTCGTTTGACGCAAACGCCTTAACTGTGTGAGGTAAAGGCGGAGCGGCGGCTCCTATCAACCGTTGCCAATCGGTCCTTGTAACCTGCCGCTACCAGGCGTGTCAATTGGCCAGCTGTGCGCGGGGCAAGCAGTCCAAACCGTGGACTCAATTCGCAGGGGGGGCGACTGGACAATGTGCCGCGGGGGATTGGTCATTACGAGCATTGGGGGGCTAACCATGCACGCTGCCCCCGGCGCTTAAGACGCGTTGCTCACCCAAACATTCCAAGCATTGGGCCGGCACCGATATCGACCTACATCTGGAGGCAACCACGAAGTTCGGGGCAAGCATGTCGCTTATGGGATTTCTGCTCGCGTGCGCCGGCAGGCAGGCTTGGGCCGAAGAGATTGTGGTCGATGGTACGATCGAATCGGTCGACATTCCCGGCCGAGTGCTAAAAGCTTGAGACCAAGCGCAAGTCCTTGGAACTCGACGTGAGCCGCAAGGCAGCGGTCATCAGCGGCGGCCAAGAAAAAGCTCTCGGCGATCTGAAGCCGGGCCACGCGGTCACGATCTCCTATGAGTCATCGCTGGAGGTTGTGACAAAGTTCGAGGCGGCGGACGCCCCGGCTACCGGAAATCTATGGTTCATCGTCATGGATATTGTGGCCAACGGCGACTGCACGATGGCAACTGGCCCACGCCCATGCCCAGCGGACCATGAAGTAAACGGCGACCGGCTCGATGTTGCCAGTTTGCCTGGAGCCGTGGTGACCAAGCGGCGGGACGCAACGGTATGGATGCAGCACGATTTTGCCGAGGGCGGTCTGTCGGCCTTTTATGATCATGGCCAAGTCTCGGTGAATGGTGGAACGCTGGTGCTCGAGCCGAAAGCAGGAGATCCATATGCGGGGAAATGGGCCTTTGCCGAGTACTCCAAGCGGCTTCGGCCTCCCGTGCATATTGCGCTGGGGGTCAAGGAGTTCGGGCGGAACACCCTGGTCAGCCAGCTTTCCATCACGGCCACCGATGAACAACTGGTGCTGAACCTTGCCCCGAAAGACGGCCAGGATGTCTTTACGCAGTCCGCATCGTGGCGGAAGGGGACCGGCTAGCAGGCGACCGCTACGCCGCTCTTGGAAAACGTAACCCTCGACAAAACCAAAGAAGAATCGCACAAGTTCCGACTTCCGGTTCGCAGCGCCGAGCAATCCGGGCCACTGCTTTGGTTCCGCCTCGGTGTCCGTGGCGAGTCGCCCATGACCTTGGAGAGCTTAACGGTTGCCGGCCGCGTCGTTCCGATGATCGACTTGGGAGTGGGCGAGCGGAACAACACGGTGTTTGTGGAACGCGTCATCCCAAATTCGTAGGCCGAGCGCGCCGGCCTGAGGTCAGGGGACATTCTGACCGCCATTAACGGAAAGACGCCCCGCTCCAAACAGCAGGCGCTCGCGATGTTCGGAGCCCTCAACTTCGGCGACTCCTTCACGCTGGTGGTTCAGCGCGACGGCAAGCGGCAGTTGATCCGGATCAGGGCTGAGTTGGGCGGCCGGCCCGTGGTTCAAGCTCAATCCGGCTGGCGATCCTGGCTGGATTCTGGAGACGTGGAGCTTGGCTGTTGGATAGGAGCGGGGGACTGGCCTGGTCGCACGGCCATCCACCAGGTCCATGCCATGAGGATGAACTGAACGGGGACGCGGACCAACAAATAGATCGGTCCCCATTCATGGCCGCCCAGCTCGATGCGATGGATGGCGGCGTAGATGTTGACCGGCAGGAACAGGATCAACATCGCGATGAGGCCCCAGCCGACTGTCGTTCGCAGCCGCGGAACCAGTACGGCCAACCCGGCGGCGATCTCAATGACGCCTGTAACGTAGACGAGCGGGATTCTGCCCGGCACCCATGGCGGCAGCATCTTGGCCATCGGCTCCGTCAGGATGAAGTGCCCGATGCCTGTGAACATGAACACCAACGCAATGCCGATGCAGCCCAGCAGACGGACACCGACAATCGTACGCCCGGCAAGTTGATTCGCGATCGTGCCGACCAAGAGCGGCGCAACCAGCAAACCGAGCAAGATGGCGAGAGTCGTCATGGGCCGACGCTCCTGGAGATGTTCTTGACCAGACCGGCAAAGTCGTCATCGTGCCGGCGCGGCGGAAGCTCCTGTAATTTCCGCAGTAGGTTGCTGAGGAGTCGGCGGTACGGCGATCGGCCGCCCCTTCACTTCGCCGGCAGTGTCTTCACAAACTGGATGGCCCGGTCGATCCAGTGCTTCAACTGGTGATCCGTCTCGATACCTTCTGGTTCGATCAGCACCCAGGCTTTCATCGGTTTGCCGGTGATGTCAAATCGGGTGACGTACGGTTCCCGCAGGGCTGCTTCGGCTGCGTCGGGGCCAAGCCGGGCAATGAGCGAGTGCTTCCAGACGCCGACCAGCAAGTTGCCGTTGAGCATGAAGCACACGCCGCCAAACATTTTCTTTTCTTCGATCCTCCGCTCACGCAATAAAGCGTCGCGGACGCGACCAGCGAGCGACTCGCTGTACGCCATGGCTTACTCCGTTTCCACCATCCCGGGCCCGTCCGGCAGCGGGTAATGCGGCGGGAGTTCCGTGAGATCGTGGTAGCCGATCAGCTCCACTTCGTCGCCGTGGTCTCGTACCAGGTGGCGAAGGCGTTCGAGCGTTGCTCGCCGCAGCCCATCATCGTCGGCACGCTGAGCGGCGATGGCAGAAACCGGGTGATCGTCCGTCGTCAGTTCCGCCCGCAGGTAGTAAGCATCGCCGACATGCAGCAGCCAGCGGTCATCTTGTTGAATCGCCACTCCGCAATGCCCAAGTGTGTGGCCGAAAAGCGGAATTAACAGCACCTTTGAGGAGAAGCCTGCCTCGACAGGGCGTGCCTCAAAACCGAACCATTCCTGGGCAGAGCGGCCATAGGTTTTCCAGCGCGGGCCATGGGCGAACTGTGTCGGCACATACCGCCAATGCCCACTGTTGATACTGGCCAGCTCTTCCTCCGCGACATGAACCTGAGCATGCGGAAAGTCGGCCAGGCCCCCGGCGTGATCGGGATCGCCGTGCGTTAGAACAATGTGTCGCATATCGCTGGGGTTCAAACCCAGCGATTCGATCCGGCGAACGGCGGTGTCCGGCTCGTTGAACTGAAAGCCGGCCATTTCGATGAGCGGTTGGCCTAATCGCTCGATTGGGTTGCGAACGTCGGCGAGGCCGATGCCGGTGTCCACGAGTGCCAACTGATCGCCTTCGGCCAGCAGCAGACAGTGGCAGACCACGGTGGGATACGACGGAACGACGAGCGTTCCGCAATTGATGTGATGAACGGTTACCACGCTTGCCCTCGTACGCCTACGAAGTGTTCCATCCAGTGTTTCCATACGCTAGCCGGTGAGTGGTGCCGACTTCAACCGGGGGGGGCACTCGTGGAAAACAGTTGTCCAGCCGGCGCCCGGTGTCGGCAAGGGAGAACGATCCGTGGGCTCTAGAAGGCAGGACGTACGCACGGAAGCAGCCGACGCGCAGCTTGAGCTTTGCGTAGGCTTCACGTGGAGGCGACGGGGCAGCGTTGCGGAGTTGCGCAATGCCGGCTCTACCTTGAGACAAACATGTGAACTAACCGATTGGGCTTTGTTCGGTAGAATGACACTAGCCGCAGTCACGTTCATCGGGACCAAGCCACGTCGGTTGCAGAGGCCGCGGCTGACCAGCACGGTGGCTGATTGGGAGATGCCATGATTCGGCTTGGCCTCTGCTGCCTTTTTCGCGACGAGCCGATCAGGTTTCGTACCGCCACCGCCACTGCCATCAGTCGGATGAAGCGGCCGGATGCCTTGGCCAAGCTGAGCGGTCTTGGCCTGGCGAACGCCAACGCACTATGGGCGGCGCTTCAATTCTGCGCCGGCAATGGAATCGGTTGCTTCCGCGTCAATAGCCAAATCCTTCCGCTCAAGACCCGTCCGACTTGCGGTTACCAGATCGAGGAATTGCCGGACGGAGATGAGATCGTTCGCCGCTTCAAGGCGTGCGGAAGATTCGCGAAGAAGCACAACCTGCGGACGTGCTTCCACCCCGATCAGTTTGTGGTGTTGAACTCACCGCGTCCTGAAGTGGTGGAGTCTTCGATTCGTGAACTCGAGTATCAGGCACTGGTTGCGGCGTGGATTGGGGCCGATGTTATCAACATCCACGCTGGCGGCGCCTACGGAGATAAGCAAAAGGCTCTGGCCGCGTTCGTCGGCAATCTCGACCGGCTTTCATCCAGGGCCAGAACTCGGCTGACGGTGGAGAACGACGACAGGGTTTTTACGCCGGTCGATCTGTTGCCGCTCTGCAGTTCGACGGGTATCCCGCTGGTCTACGACGTGCATCACCACCGCTGCAACCCGGATGGCATGAGTGTTGAGCAGGCGACCAGGAAAGCGTTAACAACCTGGAACCGGGAGCCGCTGTTTCATCTCTCCAGCCCGATCGAAGGCTGGGGAGGTCCCAATCCCAGGCGGCACCATGACTTCATCGACGTGGCAGACTTCCCCGCGTGCTGGCATGGAAAGGCGATCACCGTTGAGGTGGAAGCCAAAGCCAAGGAGGTTGCGGTGGCAAAGTTGCGGAGCGATTTGAAAGCTGCCAGGTAAACCGCAACTCGCAGGAGAACGAGTTCTGGTCGTCCTTTGCGAAAAGACAGCAGGCGTATCGCATGAGTCGTGCCGCATTCGATTACACACTCGACTTCGACGCGATCGACTTTCGCAAACAGCCGAACCTATATCGCATCGGCAAGGGCGAGCAGGGCGTGCTACTGGTCGAGCCGTATAAAAGCGAGATCCTGCCGCATTGGCGATTCAAGACCGTCGCCGAGGCGAAGAAGTCGTCGGCCAAGATCTACAGGATGATCTTGGCCTACTTGAAGGCTGAGGACTTTCCGGGGGCTGACATGGCCCGGAAGTTCTTGCAGATGGGCTGGACCAGGGCCAGACGCTACGCCAACCACCAAGGCGGCCGCAAGTACGACAAGCAGACTGGCGAGGAATTGCCCCGGGCCATCGACGAGGAGAAGGCCGCCGCGGCGGCGGTGTTCTACCAGCGGTACGTCGCTGCCCGAGAGAACAAGGAGTACCTCCGCCAGAAGAAACTGCACGTGAAGAAGTACGAAGCGCAATGAGCCCTTGAGCGGAGCGCCTGAGGAACACAATCTGCCAGTGGCGAGCAGCGCATGAAAAAGCCGCCTTGCGTCGAGCGTAAGGCGGCTTCAAGTGGAGGCGGCGGGAATCGAACCCGCGTCCCGAGATATTTCAGTACCAGCTTCTACGTGCGTAGTCGACTCATTTTAGCTTCGCCAACTCACCCCCTGTCGACCGGGTGTTGAGGTAGCTAGCCGGGGACGAGTGTTTAGCCCAGGGCGTTCCCAGCGGTGACCCCAGGCGAGCCGAATTTAACGGCCGGTTTTTGGGGCTCTTCGGCTAAGCCCCGCAACCGGGGATGCCATTGTTAGGCAGCCAGTGCGAGAGGATTCTCGGCAATTGAAGTTATGGTCAGCTTTTAACGTGGCCAACTGACCAACCACGGCACGCCACTGATACATCAAGCTATCCGGTCGATACCAGTTCGCCCCCGTTCGCAGTTTGGGAGCCGCTGCCTCGGCAGCAGCCGGTCGTTCCGAACGTTGATGCAGTGGTCTATTTTAGCCATCGGCCGGCAGCCCTGATTGTCTCCAGGCGCACGCCGAGCGATGCTCTCACTCTTTATACGCAGTTACCCCGGCGTTTGCTCGCCGGATTTCGCCGGATTTATGCCGAATGGCCGGGGCTAAGTACGGTTCGCGGCCAATTGGTGTGTCGCCGCAATCCGTAAGTGCTTGATAGGTAATGGTTTGCCGCGCGAGCATTACCTCGGATAGTTCCGCAGCCCCTCGCCCTCGCTGGGCGGCGTCCAGTTGTAGTGCCACCGTAGAGCGTGGCCGACCGTCGAACGCAACTCTCGACCACTAAAGGGCTTGGAGATGACGTCGAAGGCTTCCAGGTCGCGGGCCTGGCGGGTGATGTCCTCGTCCAGCTCGGCCGACATCAGGATGCATGGCAGCAGCAGGTTGATCTGCCGCACAACCCGAACCACGTCCAAGCCGGTGAGCTTGGGCATGTGCATATCGATCAACACGATATGCACCTCTTGCGTCTGCACAATTTCCAGGGCTTCCTCACCATCTTCAGCCAAATAGGTGCGGAAGCCTTCCGGCTCGAACAAACCGCGGAGCGTCTCACGCAGCTCGCGGTCGTCGTCGCTGATCAGGATGGAAGGGAGTTCCACAACCATGGGACTGGCGCTCTCGGCGCTCAACAGTGAAGGAAGGGATTTGGCAGAAACCTAGTGGCAATGGAGTAGGCCAGCAATTGTGGTGCCGAGCAGACGCCAATCGCCCACGGATTCTACTAAGTCCAGACTGCGGCTACCACTTATAGCATATGTATTGCGCCCCACCAAGACAAACTGGGCTGCCTTGGCGAAAGCGCGAAGCATCAAATGATGCTGCTTTATCTGTCATTTCGGCAGTCGCCGCGGGCCAGTGCCAGCCTGTTTTCTCCCGCTCCGGCGGTGATTCCCGCCCCCATGAATGGCAGTCCATAAACGCAAAGTATTACTGAGTAATGGCTTACGTGCTTGTGATGCGGCCCCAGCGATCCCCTCATTAGGGCTGCTATAGCCGGCGGAGGTGGAATTTTCGCGGTTTTTCCAAAGAAGCCCACGGCCACCTCGAAGTGCTTTCTGTGGGGGCATGCAGCGGCCACAACCGAAACCCGCCTGGTAATCGGCCGCTGACAGCCTGGTCTTCCACAAGGGCACACGGCACGAGACTACCGCACAGTTGGTAAGGGAGTTTTCCATGATCAAGAAAGCATTGGGGGCGGCGCTGCTCCTGCTGCTGGTCGACGGCGTTGGCTTTGGGTTTGGCGGCACACGCTGGACGTTCGACACCACCCGTACGCTGTTTGGCATGGGGCGCGACTCGGTCAAAGCCAACATGCCGATCGGTTTTGAGATCGAACGGGCCAAGCGGCAACTGGCCGACCTGCGGCCGGTAATCGCCCAGCACAAACACCGGATGTTGGAGGAAGAAGCGCAACTGGCCATCCTCGACCGGCAGATCGCCGCCCAGGAGAAGAAGCTGGCCGAGGATCGCGAAGAGATCCTGATTCTCAAGAACGACCTGCAAGCGAACAAGGATTCGTACCGCTACGGCGGCCGCGTGTACACGGTTTCGGAAGTGAAGCAGGACCTCACGCGGCGGTTCGAGCGGCTCAAAACCAACGAAGCCACGGTGGAGAATCTGCGGCAAACCCGCGAGGCACGTCATCGCCGGCTCGAAGCGCTCCAGGACAAGGTGGTGGCCATGGAAGCCGCCGTGCGGCAGATGGACGCCGAGATCGCCAACCTTGAAGCGCAACTGCAACTGGTCGAAGCGGCGGAAGCAGGCTCCATGTACAATCTGGACGACAGCCCGCTGAGCCGACTCAAGGAGCTGATGGCCGATCTGCAAACCCGGGTGGAAGTTCGGGCCAAAATGGCCGATCGCGAGGCGGACGCGTACCACGAAATCCCGGTTCGAGCCTCGGACTCGGACAATATCGTGGACGAGATCACACGGTACTTCGAGAACCAGCCGGGGCAGCTTGTCTTGTCGCACTAGTTCCGCAAGCGGTCGCGGGCTTCGGGCGTTGCGCCGCATCACGGGGGCCACTGCAAATGGGCCGTGATCGCAAAGAGGGCGGCGCCGGCGTTGCCTGGCTCCGGCGAGCGACCGCAAACGGATGGGTGGCCCGCCGGGCAATTCTGTTTCGCGGGGCTGTTTCGTGGGGGGCAATGGCCCGGAGCCGTTCTAGGCGAACGCTGCCTGGGGGATTCTGCACTTCGGTCACGCGGTCTTATGATGAACAGTGACAGCACGCTGGGCCGTAACCGCGAGGAGACACGCAAGCCGTGGCGGATGGGCTACTTGGCCTATCTGTGGGACCGGACCCGCGGGCTCAAGCACCATGCACGGCATACAGAAGCTGCGGACCGATTGGCCGGGCGTAACAGCGGCAGCCAGGTAAAAGTCGAATCCATGCAAGCCAGTTCCCCCGTTGAGCAACCTGCCCGCGGCAAGCGGTTCGTCATCTGGGTGGACCGGGTAGGCGGTTTTCTGGTTTGCGAGGGAGATGAGGTTTCGTTAGGGCAGCCGGTGCCGGGCGTCGATATCCCGATCCTGGGCGATCTTTCGCGGCGGCACGCGACCATTCGCCGTTCGGGCGAAGGCTATGTGATCGACCCACGCCGCGAAACGTCGCTCGATGGCCGGCTGATTACCGCCACCGCGGCGCTGTGCGACGGGCAAATGGTCAAAATGGGCCGGGCCGTCGCGTTATACTTCAGGAAGCCGAGCCCCTTGAGCAACACCGCGCGGTTGGAACTGGCCAGTCGACACCGAACCCAGCCCCCGGTCGATGGCGTCCTGTTGATGGCCGACTGCATCATTATGGGGCCCGGACCCCAGAGCCACATCGTTTGCCCACTGTGGGACCAGCAAGTCGTTTTATATCGCCGTGAGGACCAACTGTATTGCCGCAGCGCCGGGCCGCTGGCGGTCGACGGCGTGGAGGTGGGGACGCACGCCGCGCTTCATCGCGGGGCGCGCGTTACCGCCGAATCGATCACTTTTGTGCTGGAGGATTTGGCCAACGATACGAATGTGCTGTAGTAGGCCGGGAGCAACGTGTCGAACGCGGTGTCATCCTGGCTTAAGCCCGGCGGGCGTGATCGCGGGATGCGACTTGCCGGCCGACCTTGAGCGTGCGGATTAACTGTCAGACCGATGGTGAAGGTAATGGATCTGCGAGCCACAGTGGCCGATGAATCTCGCGACCCGGCTAGCGGGAGTCGTCGCTTCACCTATTCGGGCGGCGCTCGTCCGTTGTCTGGCTACACGATCAAGCGCGCCATCGGGCACGGCGGGTTTGGCGAGGTGTACTACGCCATCAGCGACGGCGGCAAAGAGGTCGCCCTGAAGCTGATCCGCCGCAACCTGGAAGTCGAGTTGCGCGGCGTTTCGCACTGCCTGAATCTCAAGCACCAGAACCTGGTCGGCCTGTACGACGTTCGTCGCGACGATTGCGACGACGCCTGGGTGATCATGGAGTACGTGCGCGGCGAAAGCCTGGAGAGTGTCGTCGCCCGGCATCCTCAAGGCATGCCCGAGGACCAGGTGCTGCACTGGTTTCGCGCGATTTCGGCCGGCGTCGCTTACCTGCACGACCAGGGGATCGTGCACCGCGATTTGAAGCCGGGCAACATCTTCGACGACGAAGGCACCGTCAAAATCGGCGATTACGGCCTGAGCAAGTTCATCTCGGCCAGCCGCCGCAGCGGCCAGACCGAGAGCGTGGGCACCGTCCACTACATGGCCCCCGAGATCGCCAACGGCCGCTACGGCAAAGAGATCGACATCTACGCCCTGGGCGTGATGCTCTACGAAATGCTCACGGGGCACGTGCCGTTCGAAGGCGAGAGCGTGGGCGAAGTGCTGATGAAGCATCTGACGGCCCTGCCCGACGTGTCCATCCTGCCGGCGGCGTACCGAGACGCGGTGGCCAAGGCCCTGACCAAGGATCCGGCCAAGCGGTTTGGCACGGTCGATGAGATGGTCGCCGCCCTGGCGGCCGCGGGCGTAGCCATCGAAGTGGCGGGGACTGTTCCGCCTGTGGTGGCGGCCACGCAAGTGGGTGCAGCCGGTCGTGGGCCGCAAGGCGATACGGCACGTACGGGCGGGGCTGAGACGCCGACACCAGGGCATGCGCCGCAAGCCCGCGCACCGGACGCGGAAGCCCCAGCCGTCGGCAAGCTGATTGCGTTTCCGCCCGGGGCGAGCCAGGGCAACCACATGGCCGAAGCCGCAAGGCTCCCCGAACCGGTATGGGCCGCAGTTCAAAGCGGTTTTCGCCGGATTGTGCAAGGTTGGCGGCAAACCGACCTGCCGACGCCGCTCAAGCTGGTGGTTCTGCTGGCGTTGGCCACGGTCCTGATGATGTTCGCGCCGGTGTGGCTCACGCTGCTGTTCAGCCTGTTGGTGGTCTACGCGGTGTACTTTGTGATTCGCGTAACCGTCGTTGGCTTAAAGGGCAGCCCGGCGTCTGGGCCGGGCGAGGCAAACCTTGCCGGTGACATACACCAGGCTGGCCGTCCGCAAGCTGGCCGTCAGGCAGCATGGGCTTGGGCCCCGCCACCAGGCACGCCTGCTGGTCGGGTCGCGGTGGGCGTGCCGGTACCCGAGGCTCGGCAGGATCGCCGCCGCGACGGGTGGCGCTCGTCGCCGCAACAGCCCACGGCGCCGCCGCGTACGCTTCGGCAGAAGGTTACCGAGCTTACCGGCTCATTGCTGCTGTCGGCCGGCGTGGCAACCGCCGTCAGTTTGATTTTGGTGCTGATGCTGACCGATCACAGCACGCTGGAACAGTATGTATGGTTAAGCGTGGTGGCCATCGCCGGAAGCTGGGGCATGCTGACCGTCGCCAAGTTCTGGGAAGGCCGCGAAGGCGATCCGATCCTGCGGCGAATGGTGCTGCTGGGGCTGGGGCTGCTATTGGGCTGGTTCGCGTACGGGATGAGCCGTTGGTTGATGGTCGACTTGACCATCGCCAGCAACTTTGAGCCGAACTTGCCGGCCGACTCGTTTCAGGCCACGCAACTGTTCAGCGGTGGGCAGCCCAACTTGAAGTTGTACCTGGCCTACTTTGGCTTTTTGTTCCCGGTACTGCGCTGGTGGCGGATGGCCGAGCCGAGCCGTTGGACACGGTTCAGCCTGCTGTCCACGCTGCTGTGTGTGGGCTGGGCCCTGCTGTTGTGGTTGGCGTGGCCGTTCCCGCAAGCCTGGGGCATGATGGCCGCGGCGACCATCGCCGTGAGTGTGCAATTGGCCAGCCCTTGGACGGGCGACCGCCGCTAGTAGCATTTTCTCGATTCCTGGCGTTTTCTGGTACAGCCCTTCGCTCAGCCATGATGCACGAACCGTCGATCTCCACGCCGCTGACCAATGCCATGTACGACTTTGGCATGCCGGGCGTCGTGATGTTGATCCTGGCTTGCGGCGTGTTGGTATTGGCCTTCACCCGTGATCTGCGGACGGCCATTTCCACGGTGCTGGGCATTTCGTTCGTGGCGGCGGCCTCGGGTTGGGTGTTCCAGGTGGCCGCCCAGCGGCAGATGGCCGAAGAGCATCGTGCTGCCCGAGCCGAGGCCCAGCTCCATGCAATGGATGATTACAAGGCTTCGCAGGGGCTCACCTCACCCGCCGCGACCAGCCCCATTACCGAATGGCTGCGGATCGTGCTCGACGAAGAATCGGCCGACGTGGCCGTGTACCAGGTGGCGGGACGCTTGACCAAGGACGACATCAAGCTGGTCGATCAGTTGATCGAAGCCGCTTGTCCTGGTTGCCACTTCTCGCTGGCCACCGATGGCAAACGCATCTTCGCCCGCAAGGAAGGCACCGACGAGCGGCCCCCAGCGCTCAAGAGCTTTGTGCTCACCGGCCAGGCGGCTCGGATTACGTTCAAAGAAGCACCAAAGGACGAGCAGCTCGAAGCCGCACGCGGGGTCGTTCGCAAGCTGGCGGCCGCGGCAGAGCTGGAAGCCGTGCCGCCGGCGGCTTGGACCGGGACGGGTGTCACGCGCACCATGCGTCTTATGGACTCGGGCGCAGTCGAAAGCAAGCCGGCAATTGCCTGGGACAAGATCCTGAACTTGCCGGAGCGCCAGCACCGGGCTGGCAGCAAAGACGATGATCCGCCCGAATGGATCGCGCTGGCCGATCAGCCCGGTCAACTGGTTGATGGCGCCTATGTGAAGGTTGCCAGCAGCGGCCGGTTTTTGACCGTCGATCAGTGCCGGCCGTCGCTCGATCAGGCGATTGCCCGAGAAGTGAAGGACTACGTGCTGATGCGGCTGGGGCCGCAGGCTGAGCGGGTCATCCAGGTGCCGCAGAAGCTGATCGACGAGCACATCGTTTACGGCCCGGTGGCGGAAGAAACGATCGCCAGTTCCACGGTCGAGGGGGGCGGCAAGCGTCTGCACGCCCTGCTGGTCTTCGATCAGAAGGTGCAAGAGGACTTGAAGTCGCTGTACCGCGAAGCCCAGGTGCAACGCCGTTCGCTGCTGGCCATTGCTCTGGTTGCGGCCGTGATGCTACTGCTGGCCGCCGTGTATGGGTATCTCAAGATCGACACCCTGACCGGGCATCAGTACAGCGGTCGACTCCAGGCTGCTGCCCTCCTGGTGATGGGGCTGGCAGGTGCCGGGGCACTCTGGGCGGTACGCGTCCTTGAGGTTTTTTAGCGGCGGGCGGGACAAATTAACGCTCTGCGCCGAGGCGGCAACCAATCGCGAAAAGGGCGGTTTGTTAGTAGAATGGCGGCATGAGCGCCAACGAATACGACCGCCTGCTCATTGAACGCATTCGCCAGGGCGACGACACCGCCTGGGAAGAACTGATCGGCCGCTTTGAAGGTCGGTTGCTGGCGTTTGTCGATACCCGGCTGCGCAACCGGGCGGCGTCCGAGGACGTGGTGCAAGAAACATTCGTGGGCTTTCTGACCAGCCTGCCCAACTTCGATCAGTCGCGGTCGCTGGAAAGCTGGCTGTTCACCATCGCGTCGCACAAGCTGACCGATCATCTGCGGCGTGAGGGACGCCGCCCCACGGTGCCACTGGCCGGCGGCAGCTCGGCCGCATCGAGCCAGTGGGATCTGCCCGGTTCTGCCCGGGCGGCCAGCAGCATCCACCGCAGCCAGGAACGGCGAGGGCTGGAGCACCAGGCCCTGGCGACCGGCATGGCCGAGATCATCGAGCACTGGCGCAAACGTGGTGATTGGGAAAAGATCCGCTGCCTGGAGTTGATCCTGGTCCGTGGTTGGGCCAATAAGGATGTGGCGGCCAGGTTGGGCATCAGCGAGCAGACGGTGGCCAACCACAAGTTCGATTTTCTGTCCAAGCTGCGGACCTCGGTGCGCAAGCAAGGCCTCAACCACGACGTCTTTCCCGAACTTCGTTCCTGACCAGAGCCCTGCGCGCAAACGCACCATGAACTTTACCCGGCAAGACCTGGAAGCCTATCTCGATGAAGCCCTGCCGGCCGAGGAAATGGCGAGGATCGAAGAGGCTCTGCGCGACAACCCCGAGTTGCTGGCCAAGCTCGGTGAATTGCAGGCCACGCGCGATGCCGATGGGCACAGCCTGGGCAGCATCTGGCGCGCCGCCCGTCTCACCTGTCTGACGCGCGACCAATGGGGCGCCTACCTTCTAGGTACTCTCGCGCCCGAGGTTGATGAGTACGCGCGGTTTCACCTCGAAACCATCGGTTGCCGCTACTGTCAGGCGAATCTTACGGACCTGACCGAACAACAACAGCAGTCGCCCGCCGAGTCGCAATCGCGGCGGAAGCGTTACTTTCAATCGAGCGCCGGCTATCTCCGCAAATGAACCAGGTTACGTCCGGGGCTAAGTAGGTACACGATGGTTGTGCCGGCCCGGCTGCCATGCCATGCTGTGCGCTCATCGTTGCTAATTTCTTTGGACGGTTTCACCGAGGGTGACGGATGCGCAGCGTGGCTCGTGTGCGTTGGCTGCTGGCTACAGTCGTAGGTGTCATGGGCATCTGGTCGGCGGCCGGCCAGATCGCCGCGGCGGCGGATACGCCCGCCAAGCGGCCCAACATCGTGCTGATCATCGCCGATGACCTGGGCTACAACGACGTCGGCTACCATGGTTCCGAGATCCGCACGCCGAATCTGGACCGCCTGGCCGCCTCGGGCGTTCGGCTTGAGCGCAACTATGTTTCGCCGACGTGCTCGCCCACGCGAGCGGCGATTCTGACGGGCCGTTATTCCAGCCGCTTTGGGATTCTTGCGCCGATCGCCGGAAGCAGCACCCTGGCCCTGCCGCGCGATGCGTTCAATCTCGCCGCTGCTCTGAAAGAGGCCGGTTACACTACGGCTCTCACCGGCAAATGGCACCTGGGGCTGCGACCCGAGGTGGGGCCCCGCCAGTATGGTTTCGACTCCAGCTACGGCTTCCTGCACGGCCAGATCGACCAGTACACGCACGTGTATAAGAACGGCGATCGCACCTGGCACCGCAACGAGGAGTTCATCGACGAAGAAGGGCACGCCACGGATCTGATTGCCGCCGAGGCCGTGCGCGTGATCGAAAGCAGCCGCGACAAGCCGTTCTTCGTATGGGTAGCCTTCAGCGCGCCGCACCATCCGATCCAGGAACCGGAAAAGTGGACCGCCCCGTACGAAGGCAAGATCGCCAACCGTTCGCGCCGTGAGTTCGCCGCGTGTGTTATCCACCTGGATGCCGCCGTGGGGCAGATTGTTGAGGCACTCGAACGCACCGGCCAGCGCAACAATACCCTAGTGGTGTTCACCAGCGACAACGGCGCCCAGCGCGGCTGGAGCTCCAAGACCGACTACGGCGGACGTCTGGGTCCCAACCCGGTGCTGGGCAACAACGAGCCCCTCCGCGGCTGGAAGGGCAGCCTGTACGAGGGAGGCATTTGCGTGCCGGGGCTGGTCTCTTGGCCAGGCAAGTTGCAGCCGCGGGGCCTCAAGCAGCCGGTCGCGGCCGTCGATTGGTTGCCAACGCTGCTGGCCGTAGCCGGAGTGAACGTGAAGCAGGACGTGCCGCTGGATGGGCAGAACATCTGGCCGCTGTTAACGGGGCAGCGGGAATCGTACGCGCAGCCCCGGCGGCTGTATTGGAAAGTGCCCGCGGGTCGCTGCCTGATCTACGACGGCTGGAAGCTGATCGTCCGCAACAACGGCCAGGTGGAATTGTACAACCTCAACGACGATCCCTACGAGCAGCATGAGCTGAGCCAACAACAGCCGCAGCGCGTGCGGCAACTCCGGCAAATGTTGCGGCAAGAAACCGCCCTGGACGGCTGAGCTGCCTTGTCGCCGCCGTGACTCCGCTGGCAGCATGCGGCGGCCCTGCCGCGACTACTCGACGGCTACGGACGGCTCGTTTTCCTCGAACCTTGCGACCACGGCGGCACCGCAGGCATCGCTCCAGATGTTCACCACCGTCCGCATCATGTCGAGGATGCGGTCCACGGCGATGATCAGGCCCTGGGCTTCGATCGGCAGGCCCACGGCTTGCAGGATCACGATCATCATCACCAGTCCGGCCTGCGGGATGCCCGCCGCGCCAATGCTGGCCAGGAGCGCCGTGACGGCCACCACGATCTGCTGGGCGAGGCTCAGATCGTGGCCGGTCCACTGGGCGATGAAGAGCACGGCAGCTGCTTCATACAGGGCGGTGCCGTCCATGTTGATCGTCGCGCCCAGCGGCAGCACGAAGCTGCTGATCCGGTTGCTGATTCCGGCCCGTTGTTCCACGCAGGTGAGCGTCACCGGCAGCGTGGCGTTGCTCGACGACGAACTGAACGCCATGAACATGGCGGGGCTCAATGCCCGGGCGTATTCGAGCGGGCTACGCCGGGCAACAAACTTCAGAATCAACGGCATCACAATCGCCCCGTGGACGAGCAGCCCCAGGGCAACGGTGATGATGTACATGCCCAGCCGACCAAAGATGCCGATCCCCTGCGTGGCCGTGGCGAACAGCATCAGGAACAACACGCCAAAGGGCGCCAGCATGATGATGAACATGGTCATCTTCATCATCACTTCGAAGCCTACCTGGGCCAGGTCACGCACCGTTTCGGCGGCTTTCCCTCCGGCCAGAATCGCGAACACGGAGAAAAGAATCGAGAACGCGATGATCGAGAGGAACTCGCTGCTGGCGATGGCGGCGATGGGGTTGGTGGGGATGAGGTTCTCGACCTGTTCAAACAGGATCGTGCCCAGGTGCTTGCCTTCCTCGAAGTTCGACTGAGCGGCCGATACGGGCGCGTCGCCGGCGGCGCCCGGTCGGATCAGGTTCATCATTACGATGCCGATCACGATTGCGATCAGGCTGGTACACATATAGTAGGCGAAGGTGCGGCCGAACATCTTGCCCAGCCGTTCGGCTTGGCCTACGCCCATCACGCCGCTGATCAGCGAGACGATAATCAGCGGTACCGATACCATCTGCAACATGCGCAGAAAGAGGTTGCCGGCCATCCGAGCCCGATCGCCAATCTCCCGCGACCAGCTACGCCCGTATTGTTGAAACAGCACGTATGCTTCGGGCTGGGCTTTCTTCAGTTCGTCGAGGCTGGGCTGCACCGATGTTTGGACGACCTCGATCTGGGGCCCCGCAGGCAGTTCGGTTGCCGTGTCGGCAGGTTCACCGGGCAGCGGTGGCAGGTACTTGGGCTTTTCGGGCCAGGTGAGCTTTTCCAAATCTTCGGGCTTGCTGAGCATGCCGACGAAGTACCGCCGGACGACGATGCGGTCGGGCTGAGCTGCTTCGCGGGTGAAGGTTTCGATCTGGATGCCGTCGGGGCTATCCAGAACCCACAGCACGCCCGGTTGCACGGCCACGGGCTTTGCCAGCCCGTATGGCTGAAGCCGACCGCCGGGAACGACCTGCTCGGTTTCGGCGGTACCGACGGTGAAATTGAGCGTCACCCCGATGGTCGCCCCGATCACCATTGCGATCATGATTTGCCAGTGGAGGGCCAGCCGAAACATGCTCTGTTTCCTCATTCGGCCCCGACATGCCGCGCCTTGCGCGCAACGCCTGGGGCGCCACCAGGATCCGGCACACAACCACCTCAACCAATCGGGCGGTTTTTGCGCCAAAGGCCGAAGTGTATCGGCCCAAAGTGGCGAGGGTCAATTGGTGCCACCATCGCGGGGAGTACGTTTGGGCCGCAAATTTAGCCTAATTCCACCCGCTGCAAAGGAAACACTTCGACATCGACGACTGGGCTGAAAATCGCGTGTTGCGGCGGCGGTAATGCCTCGAACCCTTGCACCTGGCTTAGTGTTTCTTCGCAGCGAACGATGGTGGCCTCGTGCAACGAATAGGGACGGTGGTGCACCTGGCCGCGCAGCACGTGCCCCCGGTGCATGGTGAACAGCAGGTACCGCTCGACCAGAAAGAACTCGAGCGTGCCGGGCTGAGCTTCGCCGATGGGCTTGCCGATTTCCGCCTCGATGTGCGTGCTGGGCGGTTCAAGGTTTGAGCTGCCTGACGCACGAGCCATGGTCGAACGCTGGCCGGTACGTTCGCGCCGGGTGCTGCGGTAGATGCGGCGAGGGCCGTCGCGCCGCACGTCCATCGTGGCGCAGTAGTACGGCAGATGGAAGAACCGCCGGGCTGCCCAAACCGCCACGGCATTGGCCGCATCGAGCGAGAAGAAGTAGACGCCCGGCTCGCCCCGGCAAACAACGTAGGTCCTCAGGTTCGTTTCAGGGAACCGGGACAGGTCCGGCACGACCGGCAGATACTTGGGCCGCACGCCCGACATCTCAAACGGCACCAGGCCAAGCCAGGCGGTGCCGTTGAACGTGTCCAGCTCCATGCCCAGTGGCAACCGCGCGGCGAGCGCTTCGGCCGGCACCTGCCAATGCACGAAGAGCAGGTCGTGCCAGCGGCTGTATCCAACCGGTGTACCAATGGGCCGATTGCGGAGCAGCAGCCGCGTCTGATCGGAGACCGGAGGTGAAATGGGCATTCGCGGCGATTCCTGGAATGGTTGAAGGTGAGACGCCGCTTTGGCCGGCGCATCGCGCTTGCGACGGTGAACGTTCGTTGGCGAAACGCATCAAAGCTTACTAGAATCGTAACCGCCAGGCTGGCCGCAAGGATCACCGGCATTAGCCCGCGCGGCTCGCCACGCCCCAGCGACTTTCTGACTCCGGAGGAAACCACCGATGGCAGTTCGCAAGACCCGCACCCCATCCACCGGCCAGGCGAGCACTTCGCGCCGCCAGTTTCTCAAACAGACGGCGGTCTTTACCGGGGCGGCCTTGTTCGCGGCGCCGGCGATCGTGCGGGGACGCAACCTGAACGAGAAACTGAATATCGCCATCATCGGAGCCGGTGGTCGCGGCACGGCGAACACCCGCGGCGTTGCTTCCGAGAACATCGTGGCGCTGTGCGATGTGTCCGAAGCCAACCTCGCCCAGGCTGCTCAGAACTATCCGAACGCCCGGCAGTTTGTCGACTTCCGCAAGCTGTACGACGAGCCGCAATTATTCGACGCCGTGGTCGTCAGCACCTGCGAGCATACGCACGCATTTGCGACGTTGCCGGCGCTGCAGCTTGGCAAGCACGTGTACTGCGAGAAGCCGCTCACGCACGGCGTGTGGGAAGCCCGCGTGATCCGCGAAGCCGCCAACAAAGCGAAGGTGGCCACGCAGATGGGCATTCAGATTCACGCCGGCAACAACTACCGCCGCGTGGTTGAATTGGTGCAGTCCGGTGCGATTGGGGACGTGACGGAGGTGCATGTCTGGGTATCGCGCGCGTGGGGTTGGCATCCCAGCCGCGAGGAAGCCCAAAAGCATGGTGATATTGTGTATGTGGCCGAGCGGCCTGCCGCGGAGCAGCCCCCTGCGAACCTGAACTGGGATCTGTGGCTTGGCCCGGCTCCGGAACGGCCGTTCAACTCGGTGTACGTGCCAGGGCCCAAGTGGTACCGCTGGTGGGACTTTGGCAGTGGCACCATGTCGGACTTGGGCAGCCACTGGAACGACCTGCCGTTCTGGGCATTGAAACTTCAGGCTCCCACAACGATCGAAGCTTTTGGCCCGCCGCCGCATCCGGAACTCGCGCCAGCTTCGATGCGGGCACGCTACGAATTCCCTGCCCGCGAGGGCATGCCACCGGTCACGCTCACCTGGTACCAGGGCACCGAGAAGCCCGAGCTTTGGACCCAGGGTAAGATCCCGCAGTGGGGGAGCGGCGTGCTGTTCGTGGGCAGCCGGGGCATGATCCTGGCCGACTACGGCAAACATGTGCTGCTGCCGGAGAAGGAGTTCGCCGACTTCCAGCGGCCCGAGCCGACGATCCCCAACTCCATCGGCCACTACGCCGAGTGGATCGAAGCCTGCAAGACCGGCAAGCCTACCACCTGCAACTTTGAATATTCCGGCTGGCTCACCGAGGCGAACCACTTGGGCAGCATCGCGTACCGGCTGGGACGCAAGATCACCTGGGATGCCGCCAAGTTGGAGGCTGTCGGCCTGCCCGAGGCGCAGCCGCTGATCCGCCGCGAATACCGTAGCGGCTGGAAGTTGGTCTAAGCAGCTCAGTCTCTGCTAGCACTGACCATCAGGCATTCGATGTCAAAGCGGCCCCTCCGCGTCTGGCGGATGGGGCCGCTTTTCTTTTCGGTGGCATCGCGCTCCGGAACGTGCCTTGGGGACGGCTACCGCCCGGGTATCGATTAGCTGGCAGCAGGCCCCCCTCGATGGTGCGGGGTGTCCCGCTCAACTAACCGCTACCGTCGGTAGGCCCGGTATTGGGTTGGAGTGAAACTGCCTGGCGAACCGATGCCACTGGTGATGGCAGAAAAGCAGGGTTTGCCGGCTATGGGGGTAGTCGGTGAGGTACGAGGCGGAAATCATTAGTCAGGCTAACTAATTTTCGCCTCGGCCTGTTGCGCGGCAGCGACATCTGCGCTCAGACACGCAGGAGAGGGCATCCGCTAGCAGGGCGGCTGGCACGCTCTTTCCCGTAGAAATGGTGGATCGGGTTCCATTTCTTGCGGATTGTGTCGGTCTGCGCTCCCCATGGCCGCGATTTGCTACGTAGAATAAATAGACCGCGTGTTATGCGAGGCCTGCAAGTTTTGGCATAATTGCTGTGATTGCGGTGACTGCCAAGGATGCGGAAAGCAGGCCCATAGCCGCCCTACATAGGTTGCACGCATGAGTAACAACGTCGCCCAGCTCGAATTGCCAGTCGAATACCAGGGCGTGAGCACCCACACGGCCTACCTGCCGGTTGAGATGCCGGCACTCCAGGAGGAAGTGGCCAATACGCTCACACATGGGGCCGGCATGGTGCTCAGCGCGGCGGCCCTGGTTTATCTGTGGGATGCCGCGGCGGCCACCGGCTCGGCGCTCACTCTCTTCGGGTGCGCCGTGTACGGCATTTGCCAGACACTGCTGTATGCCGCTTCGACTTTGTATCACGGTGTCCAGCAGCCTCGGGCCAAGGGCATCTTCCGCAAGATCGACCACGTGTGCATCTACCTGCTGATCGCCGGTACGTACACGCCGTTCTTGCTGGCGTTCCTGCACGGTCCGTGGCTGTGGTCGCTGCTGGCGCTGGTCTGGGCCTGTGCCCTGTTCGGGGCCTACAGCCGGATTGTGGCGCGGCCGCAGGATCCGATGTCGTACACCCCGTACATCGCGACGGGCTGGTTGGCCGTGCTGGCCGTGAAGCCGATCATCGAGAACACCCCGCTGGGCGGCCTGCTGCTGATTTTCGCCGGCGGCGTGTGCTTCACCATCGGCGTGGCGTTCCTGCTCCAGCACCGGCGGCCGTACTTCCACACGATCTGGCACCTGTGGGTGCTGGCCGGCAGTACGTTCCACTTCTTTGCGGTGCTCAAGTACGTGGTGCCCGCCGGCATGGCCTCGTAAGCCGCTAAGCATCACGCGGCCAACCACTTACCGCGTGGTGATGTAATCGTCGGCCGGGGCGTTTGGCCCCGGCACAACCTCATCGCAAACTCCCGAAGCCTGCTCCCTGCGAGCAGGCTTTTTTGTTGGTACACGGCTTGGAAGGCATGCAGTCGCTTTCCGGTGGCCGCCGTTGGCAGGCAGCCAGCCCGTCTGTTAGAGTGGAGAAAGCAACGTAAACGTCGCGATCAGCACGCTTTACCCCAGGTTCGTGCAGCCTGGAGGAAGCATCGGAACCAGGGCACCACGCCGTGTGGTCGCTCCCGCTATGGCCCCTCGATGGTGCGGCTCGGGTTGAGGAACCCACCGCCGCCGGTGCGGCCGGGCTCATAGGGTTGCCTCGACGGAGCGTTCAGGCTGATTGCCGATTCATCTTCACTTTAGGGAGGTCGGGTGTGCGCACTTTGCTCGCGAAATGCTGTGGCATGCTCACCTGGGCTTGCTTGCTGATGCTTGGCGCCGCCCCCGGCGCGGCCGTTGCCGACGAACCCGTCGCTGCCCCCGCCCCGGCTCCTGATACCTTGGCCGCCGTCGCGCCGCTGCCGGCCGATGATGCCCCCGTGGCGGCTCCCGCTCCCAACGACACCCGCAAGCCCGCCCCATTGCAACTGGACGATCTGCCCGAGGTGCTGCCCGTCCGCCGCACCCCGGAGGAGGAAGACCGGCTGCAGGCGATGGCCATGTTCGCCACCGCCCGGCGGATCGAGGACGACGAACCGCTGCGGGCGTTGCAGCTGTATCAGCGGGCGTTTCAGCTTGATCCCACCTCATCGACCATTGCCGACGCCATCACGGTGCTGGCGTTCAAGGAGAACCGGGCCGACGTTGGCGTCCGCTACGCGCTGGTGTCGTCCGAACTGCACCCCAGCAATCCTCTGCTGATGGAGCGGTTGGCGGCTCACCTGATCCAGCAGTCGGAGCTGAATAAGGCCCTGGATCTGTTGAACAAGGTGATCTCGCTGTACAAGCCCGAGGATCGGCAGTCGGCCATGTTTGTCGACCTGCTGATGAAACGCGGCCGGTTGGCGTTCATCCTCAATGAGAACAAGCTGGCAGCTGAATCGTTCGCCGAAGTGCTGACTGCGCTGGACAACGCCGACAAATACGGGCTGACCAGCGAGATCCGCGGTGCCCTGCTGGGCGATGCCGCCAAGACCTACACCATGTTCGGCGAAACGTTCCTCAAAGCCGGCAAACTGAAGGAAGCCCGCGAGGCGTTCCAGACCGCCTACCTGGTCGAACGCGACAAGGTCAATCGGGCGTTCAACATGGCCCGGGTCGAACAGGCGGAAGGTAATCACGAAAAGGCCCTGGAAGAGCTCCAGGCGTACTTCGATGCCAAGGCCACCAAGCAGGGCTCGCCGCCGTATGAGGTGCTGGCCGAGATTCTCACGGCACTTGGCAAGCAGGACGAGATCATTCCTCGCCTGGAAAAACTGCGCAAGGAAGATTCGACCAACCTGTTCCTGGAGTTCGGGCTGGCGCAGCAATACGAGAAGGCCGGCCGCTGGGAAGATGCGGCCAAGCGCTACGATCACGTGCTGCAGGAATCGGCTTCTGAACCCCGGTTCGCATTCGTGCAGCAGTTGTCGTCGCGCAAGCTGGTCGAGCACCAGGTCAAGCAGAAGCAGTGGGCGGACCTGATCGACACGCTGGGACGTATCAACGCCCTGGCCGGCGGCATGGAGCCGGTCGAGAAACAGCTTAAGCCGCTGCTTGAGGATCCCGAGGCCGTAAAGGCTCTGCTTGCGGACGCCAGGCGGCGCCTCAAGGAAGGTAAGATTGTGCCCGAGGAGCAACTGGCCGTCGCCTACATCGCTCTGGAAGGCAAAGACTACGACACGGCCAACCAGTTCTATCAGAGCGTGGTCGATGCCAGCGGTGACGATTCGGCGCCCACCTACCTGGCCTGGGGCGTCGGCCTCTTGATGGCCGAGCAAAGCGAGGCAGCCGTCAACGTCTTCCGGCAGGCGCTCGATCGCGAAGTGCTGCCCAAGGATAACCCGGCGTTCAAGATCTATCTGGCCACGGCCTTGGAGTACAGCGGCCAGACCGACGAGGCGCTCAAGACCATCAACGAGGCGATCAAGCTGGACCAGGGCAACCCGCGGCTGCTCAGCCGGCGGGCCTGGATCTATTACCATGCCCGGCAGTACGACAAGGCTCGCGAGGCGTACGAGCACCTGGTCAAGAAGTACGGCGACGACTTCAGCTCGGACGAGATCCGCGATGTGGTTCGCGAAGCCAAGCTGGTGCTTTCCAACATCGAAGTGTTAACCGGCACCATGCCAGCGGCCGAGGAATGGCTGATGCAGGTGCTCGACGAATATCCTCGCGACGTTTCTGCCCATAACGACTTGGGCTACTTGTGGGCCGACCAGGGCAAGCACCTGCATCGGGCGCTGCGGATGATCCAGTACGCGGTAAACGAGGATCCGGAGAATCACGCCTATCGCGACAGCCTGGGCTGGGCCCTGTATCGGCTGGGCCGCTACAAGGAGGCGCTCCCGCACCTGGAGTTTGCCGCCAGCGAGGAATCGCCCGACGGCGTGATCCTGGATCATCTGGCCGACGTGTACCTGGCCCTGGGCCAGAAGGAGAAGGCGCTCGAGTATTGGAAGCGCGCTTTGGCCGCCTTCGATAAGGAACAGGATGCGGATAAAATCAAGGCGACAGAACTTAAAGTTGAGCAACACCAGGGAAAGTAAGCCGGCAGAGCACTGGCATCCCCCGCCGACGTCCGGCCTTTGCTGCCGTTGACGAAGTACGCGGGGACGCAGCCGTGAGGTCTGGTCACCAGCGGGGCCGGCGCGATGACGACGCGCCGCTGACCCGGGAGCCGAGCCCGGCCGCTTCTACGCCTTTTCCCTGAATCTCATTACGCGCGCAGCTCCCGGTCGCTTTGGGGGCAACGGAGAACATTTTTCATGGCTGGCCATTCACACTGGGCAGGAATCAAGCACAAGAAGGCAATCATCGACAGCAAACGCGGCAAGCTCTGGAGCAAGCTCTCCAAGGCGATCATCGTCGCGGCCAAGATGGGCGGGGGCGACCCGTCGACCAATATCCGCCTGCGGTATGCCATCGAGGATGCCAAGGCGGGCAACATGCCCAACGACACCATCACCCGCGCCATCAAGAAGGGCACCGGTGAACTGGAAGGCGGCGACGTCGAAGAAGTCTTGTACGAGGGCTACGGTCCCGGCGGCGTGGCGGTGCTGTGCGAAATCTTCACCGACAACCGCAACCGCACCGCGCCCGAAATCCGCAAGATCTTCGAACGCCACGACGGCAAGCTGGGCGCCACCAACTGCGTGGCCTGGATGTTCGACCGCAAGGGGCTGTTCATCATCTCCGCCGATAAGGTTGCCGAGGAGCGGCTGCTGGAGATCGCCATGGAGGCCGGCGGCGAGGATGTTCGCCGCTCGGGCGACAATTTCGAAGTGCTGTGCGATCCGGCCGATTTCCAGACGCTGGCCGCCGCGCTCGAGGCCGCCGGCGTGCAGCCCGACAGCAGCCAGATCACCCGTATTCCCAGCAGCACCGTAGACCTGGATGCCGAGACCGGCCGCAAGGTGCTGCGTCTGCTGGAGGAGCTGGACGACCACGACGACGTGCAGTCGGTATCCGCCAACTTCAACATTCCCGATGAGGTCATGGCGGAAATCGGTGCCGAATCGTAACAGGCAACGCGCGTCCAGCGGCGACGACGCCGGCTGCGCCACGGTTAGGCGGCGAAGCCCCGGCCGCACGTTCTGGCCGGTCATCCTGCTGATCGGTTGGCTGTTTGCCGACGTACTGCTGGCGGACGCGAATTTGGCCTTCCGCGATGCCAGCCACTTTTACCATCCGCTGCTGCAGGCGGTGCGGCAGAGCTGGTATCGCGGCGAGGTGCCGCTGTGGAACGCCTGGGAGAACTTCGGCGAGCCGCTGGCTGCTTCGCCTACGGCGCTGGTGTTCTACCCGGGCTGCCTGTTGCTACTGGCACCAGTACCGTACGACTGGGCTTTCAAGCTATTTGTGGTGGCGCACCTGGTCCTGGCGGCCTGGGGCGCTGCGTGGCTGGCCCGTCGCGATGGTCGCAGTGAGTTGGCATCCACGTTGGCCGCGCTGGCATACGCCGGCAGCGGCCACGTGCTTTTTCAGTACTGCAACCCGATCTACTTGATCGGGGCCGCCTGGCTTCCGTTCGCCTGGGCCGCCATCGACCGCCTGGTGACATTCGGTAGCGTACGCGCCGCGGTGGGGCTGGGCGTGGTGATGGCCCTGATTGTGCTGGGCGGTGATCCGCACCTGGCATACAACGCCGGCCTGGCGGCGCTGCTGCTGATCTGGTTCAAACGCAGAGCATGTGGGACGCGGGGCGGGATGGGTGGTGGTCCGCAGAGCGGACCCTACAGCCCAGGGCATACGGACGTTGAATCAGGTCCGCACAGCGGACCCTACCGATCGCTTGTGTTGTTGGCGTTTGCCGCCGTGGTGGCTGCTGGCTTGAGCGCCGTGCAGATGTTGCCGGCTATGAAGCTGAGCCAGCGGAGTGAACGCGGCGTGGCCGATGTGCCGCGCAACGTCTACGAACTGACGGTCGCGACTGCGACAGGCAAACTGGCCGACGGCGGTCCCACGCCGTGGCAGTCCGCGCTGCTGGGCAAGCCGGCCGCGCCGGAGTTGCACTTGGGCGGGCTGTACGATTTCAGTGTGGCCCCCTGGCGGCTGGCCGAACTTGTGTGGCCCAATGTCGGCGGTCAGGCGTTCCCACAGCGGAGCCGCTGGTTCGACATCATTCCCGCCGAGCGGCGTTTCTGGTCGGCCAGCCTGTACCTGGGCGTGATTCCGCTGCTGTTGGCGGTCGCCCGAATGCGTTTCTGCCGTGGCACGCCGCGCGTGCGCTGGCTGACCTGGACGGCACTGCTTAGCATCGTCGCCAGCCTGGGCGAGTATGGCCTGGGCTGGCTGGCCAAGGAGATCGCTGGCAACTGGTACCCGGCCTATTGGGAGCCCGGCAATAAGGAGTTTCCTGTCGGCAACGCCTTTGGTGGGCTGTACTGGTTGATGGTGGTCCTTCTGCCGGGCTACAGCGGCTTTCGCTATCCCGGCAAGTGGTTCACCTTGGCAGCACTGGCGATCGCGCTTCTGGCGGCCGCCGGTTGGGATGACCTGCGGTACGAGCGCTATCGCCGCCGCATTGTGCGGTGGCTGAAGATCGTGGCGGCGATCAGCACGCTGTTGATGATCGCCGCCTTGGTCCTCCGGTCGGTCCTGCTGGCGTGGTTTCAGTTCGGGCCATTGCAAGTGTTCGGGCCCATGCAACCGGAGGCCGCCTGGTTCAACCTAGCGAGCGCATTTGGCCAAACGGCCGTCGTGTGTATGGCAGCCTGGGCCATCATTGCGCGCGGCTGGCAGCACGGGAGCCGCGGCACCGCGGCAGCCCGCTGGTTGCTGCTGATTGTGGTAACGATCGACTTGGCCGTGGCCCATCGCTGGCTAGTCGTGGGCGAGCCGGCGGAACTGTGGCACAACGAACCGGCGACCGCGCAGCGCATTCGCGAGCATGCCCAGGCGAACGGGTGGACGTTCTATCGTGTGTGGCGGCCGCGGCAGCCCGCGTTTGAAAAGTGGCTCACCACGTCGTCGCCCGATCGCCTGGCCGAGATGGTGCGGCGCAATCGGGCAACGCTCTATCCGCATTTTGCGATGCCGCTGGAAATCCGCGTGGTGCCGTTCTCGGGTACGTTTACACTTTGGGACGTGTACGAAATGGCCGAACTAATGCGGTTCGGACAGCAGCAAGGCATCGTGCCGGCCTGGCTGGCCAACCCGTGGTTTGCCGCCTGCGGCGTAGGCTTCATGATCCTGCCCGCCGGACAGGAGCCGCCGAACGCTGCAATGTGGCAGCGACTGGACGTGCCCGACGAGGCGTTTGAAGGAACCTCGCTTTGGGCACGCCGCGAGCCGCCGCATCGGGCGTGGCTGGTGCCCAAAGTGGTGACCGTGGGACCGTTCCCAAGCGAACGTCCGCACGACATCAAGCAAGCCAACCGCCGCGTGCTGCACGAGCTTGCCGAAGCCGGTGGCCCGGAGGAAGCGGCTGTCGTCGAGGTCGATGAGGCTGCCGCCAATAAGCTGCGTCGCCTTCTGACAGTGGACCAGTCGACGGGCAAGCATAGCGTGCGCGTGATCGTTGATCGTGCCGGTCACATCGAAGCCGACGTGCGTACCGACCACGCGGCGCTGCTAGTGATCAACGAACTCTATGACACCGATTGGCAAGCTCAGCTCATCGGCGGCGATGGGCAGGTGCTCAATGCACCCATATATCGCACCAATCGGTTGTTCTGCGGTGTGGCGGTGCCGGCAGGTGAGTGGTGCTTGGTGCTGAGTTATCGCCCCCGGTCGCTCTATGCGGGAGCCGCCATCTCAGCGGCATCGCTTGTGCTGGTCATCGCAGGCTTGTGGTTGAGCCGGAGAGTGTCGTAGCCCAATCGGCGGCGACCGGGGCGCGGCGGCGATCCGTGTCGCGATTTTGCGTACCACTCGATAGAATGGGCGGCAGGTCGCTGGCCGGCGGCCTCGTTTGAACGACTTCCACATCCTGCTGCCAAAGAGAAGCCGAGATGTTTGGTTGGCATCGTTCCGCGTCGCGTGTTGACCGCTCGCAACCATCGGGCCGCATGGATTCTCGTCGACGCGGCGTCACGCTGTGCTGCTGGTTGTGCGTGGTGGTGGCGGCCTGGCTAGCGGCGGCCGTGATGACGGTCAGTCTGCACGCCGCCGAAGACAAGCCGGCTGCGAAGGAGCAACACGACCCGGCCAAGTTGGAGCTCTTCGAGAAGAAGATTCGGCCGGTTCTGGCTCAGCACTGCTATAGCTGCCACTCTAAGGACGCCAAGCCGCTGCAAGCCAACCTGCTGCTGGACACCCGCGAGGGCATCCGCCGGGGCGGCGATTCTGGCCCGGCCGTCGTGCCGGGTAAGCCCGAGGAAAGCCCGATCCTGGCAGCGCTGAAGTTTGAAACGTTCGAGATGCCGCCCTCGGGCAAGCTCCCAGACGCGGTGATTGCTGACTTCGAGAAGTGGATTGCCGACGGCGCGATCGATCCCCGCGAAGGCGCGGCGACCACCGCGGCACAAGGGATCGATCTGGAAGCCGGCCGGCAGTTCTGGGCCTTCCAGCCGCTAAAGCGTACGCCGGCGCCGCGGCTTGAGCACGACGATTGGTCGGCAAGCGAAATTGATCGTTACCTGTTCGCGGCGATGGACGCGGCCGGCTTGGAGCCGGCGCCACAGGCCGACCGCCGCACGCTCATTCGCCGCGCGTACTTCGATTTGATTGGGCTTCCGCCCACGCCGGAGGAGATCGCGGCGTTTCTGGCCGATGAGCGCCCGGACTCGTTCGCGCGGCTGGTCGATCACCTGCTGGCTTCGCCGCATTTTGGCGAGCGATGGGGGCGGCATTGGCTCGATGTGGCCCGGTTTGCCGAGAGTAGCGGTGGCGGTCGCACGCTGCTGTTCCCCAACGCCTGGCGGTATCGCGACTATGTGATTGCCGCGTTCAACAAAGACAAGCCGTACGACCGGTTTCTGCGCGAGCAGATTGCCGGCGATCTGCTGCCGTACGACACGCCGGAGGAACGGGCCGAGAACCTCACGGCGTTGGGCTTCCTGATGCTGGGCCCGCACAACTATGAAACGCAGGACAAAGAGCTGCTGCGGATGGACGTGGTCGACGAGCAGATCGATGCCGTGTCCAAGGCCGTGCTGGCGCTGACGGTGAGTTGCGCCCGCTGCCACGACCATAAGTTCGATCCGATCCCAACCCGCGATTATTACGCTCTGGCAGGCATTTTCCGCAGCACCAAGTCACTCACGCCGGGCAACGTCTCCGGCTGGGTGGAGCATACGCTGCCGATGGAGCCGGAGCAGGCTGCCGCGGTCGAGGCGTATCAGGCTGCGCGGGCCAAGCTCAGCGCCGACCTGGCTGAAGCGCAAAAGCAAGTGAAGCAGCTCGAGAACCGGCTTAAGCAGGTGCAGCAGGGTGGGCTGCGGGCAGGCATCGTGATCGATACCGATCAGGCCGAAGTGGTGGGCGAGTGGAAGGCTTCGACCTCCAATAAGTCCTTTTTCGGCACTGACTACCTGCACGATCTGGATAACGGCAAGGGCGATAAACGCGTGACGTATCGGCCCAAGCTGCCTCGGCCGGGCAAGTACGAAGTGCGCGTATCGTACACGGCGGGCCCCAATCGCGCGCCCAAGGTGCCCGTGATCGTGGCCCACGCCGATGGTGAAACGACGGTTGAAATCAACCAGCGAAATGCGCCCCCGATCGATCGGCAGTTTGTATCCGTCGGCGTCTTTCGTTTTGAAGCCGGTGGCGGCAGCGTGACGGTTTCCAACCGTGGAACCAACGGGCATGTGGTCGCCGATGCCGTGCAATTCATCGCGCAGGACGCGGGATTGGACGCCGCGAAACGGCAGGTCGAGCAGGCCGCGGCACCGATTCGCGAGCAGTTGGCTGCGGCCCAGCGTGAAGTGCAGCGACTGCAAGGCGAGCTGACGGCCTTGGATCGCTCGGCGCCGCAGATTCCCAAGGTGATGGGCGTGCATGATGAGGCTGAGACGGGCGACTATCACCTGTGCATCCGCGGCAATGTTCATAACCTGGGGCCCGTCGTGCAGCGGGGATTCTTGCAGGTATTGCCCAACGCAACGCCCAGCATTCCGCCGGGGCAAAGTGGCCGCGTGGAGCTGGCCAATTGGCTGACCAACCCGGCGGCCAACCCGCTGCCCGCCCGCGTGATAGTCAACCGCATCTGGCAGCACTTGCTCGGGCAGGGACTGGTGCGAACTGTCGACAATTTTGGCACCACGGGCGAGCGGCCCAGCCATCCGGAACTGCTTGATTACCTGGCCGCCCGGTTCGTCGAAGACGGCTGGTCGATCAAGCAAACCATCCGCACGATCATGCTCACCAGCGCCTACCAGGCCAGTAGCCAGCCGAGCGAAGCCGCGCAGCGCATCGATCCCGAGAATCGCTTACTGAGTCACCAGAACCGGCGGCGGCTGGAAGGCGAAACGCTCCGCGATTCCATCCTGGCACTCTCGGGCCGGCTGGATCGCAGCGTGGGCGGGCCGACCATTCGTCCCGGCACTCGCAGCGAACTGGGGTACGAGTTCCGCGAGCTGTGCCGCAGCGTGTACCTGCCGGTCTTTCGCAACAACCTGGTCGACGTGCTTGAAGTGTTCGACATGGCCGACCCGAACATCGTGCAGGGCCAGCGCGTTGTTACTACCCGCAGCACGCAGGCCCTGTTCCTGATGAACAGTCCCTTCGTCATTCAGGAGGCCGAAGCGGCCGCCCAAGCCATGCTCCAGCGGCCGGGGCTTTCGCTCGAGGAGCGGATTGACCGGGCGTACGAACAGTCGCTGGGGCGGCTACCGTACTCGGCCGAGCGTGAACTGAGCCGGCAATACCTGACCGTGGTGGAAAACCAACCGGCACAAGAGCAGCAGCGGCTGGCCCAATGGACTCGCTTCTACCAGGCCCTGTGGGCGTCGATCGATTTTCGGTACGTTGACTGATAGTCGCTGCTCGGAGCTCCCGGCCGGTTCGACCTGCGGGGCGCGGGCGGCGAAAGACCGTAAGATGGAAGTTGTGCCGAAGGTCGACACGATTCCCTCCGTCCATTTTGTTGAAGGACTTTAAGCCCTCCGCATGGCTGCTGACGAACTACAACCCCACCCCGCCGACGAACACACCGAAGCAACGCCGCCAGACGCCGGCTCCGACGAAGCCGCCCCGGAAGGTCCTCAATCGGCCACGCTGCAGGAGGCCTTGGACCGCTACGGCATTGCGCTGCCTGCCGACCAGGTGGCCAAGCTGGACGAGTACTGCCGGTTGCTCTGGGACTGGAACACCAAGATCAATCTCACGCGTCATACCGATTACGACCGGTTTGTCACCCGCGACGTGGTCGATAGCCTCACCCTGGCCAACCTGCTCGAACAAGGCGAGCACGTGTTGGACCTGGGGACCGGTGGCGGCGTGCCCGGGATCATTCTGGCGATTGTGCGACCCGACCTGCACGTCACCCTCAGCGACTCGATCGCCAAGAAGGCGCTCGCGGTGCAGGATATGGTGTCGTCGCTCAAGCTGCCGGTGCGGGTGGAGAATGCCCGGGGCGAAGCGCTTCTGACACCGCCCGCCGGCGGCCGCCGCAAGGGCACGCCGAAGAAACGGTTCGACACAATCGTGGTCCGAGCTGTAGCGCGGCTTGAGAAGCTGCTGATCTGGCTGGCTCCGCACTGGGATCAGTTCGGGCGGCTATTGGCCATCAAGGGGCCCGCTTGGGTGGAAGAACGGTACGTTGCTCGCCAGCGGCGGCTACTCACGGGGCTCAATCTGCGCCGCGCGGCCGTGTATCTCACGCCCGGCACCAAGGCCGAGAACGTCGTCTTGCAAATCTGGCCCAAGGAGCCGCAATAACCGCGGTCCCCGCAGCTTTTGTTTGACCGGCCGTGCCACCCGTTGTTACGGTAGGGAGGCAACGGGGGAACCATAGCCGCCGGAAGCCGCATGAAAGGGGGCAGGGGGGCAAGCGCGCGAGCCTGGGTAGCCGCTGCTTGCCGTGCCTGGCCCGTGCGCGCGGCGGCAACGCATTGCACAATGGAACAAAACGATTCCGCATCTTCGACCAGGAGAAGCTCTCACATGTTGCTGCGGACTTTGGGTGCCCTTGCGCTGTGTGTGGTTCTGCCGGCTGCGGCTCTGGCCGGCAAGTACAACCCCGTGCTCAACATCGGCGATACCGCGCCCGCCTGGAACAAGTTGCCGGGGGTGGACGGCAAGGAACATTCGCTGGCCGACCTCAAGGACAAGCAGGTGGTGGTTGTGGTGTTCACCTGCAACACCTGCCCTTACGCCCTGGACTATGAGCAGCGGCTGATCCAGTTCGCCAAAGATTATTGCGGCCCGGATGGCAAGGTGGCCCTGGTGGCGATCAACGTCAACCGCGTAGTGGGCGACCGCTTCAAAGACATGCAGGATCGGGCCCAGAAGTACGGCTACAACTTCCCGTACTTGTACGACGAATCACAGCAGATCGCCAAGGATTATGGCGCGACGTCGACACCTGAGTTCTTCGTCCTCGACCGCGACCGCAAGATCGTCTACATGGGCGCCATGGACGACAACACCATGTTCGACAAGGTGAAGACCAAATATGTCGAAGACGCGGTGAAAGCCGCATTGGCGGGCGAGAAGCCGGCCGTGACAGAAACGGTGGCGGTTGGCTGCCTGGTGCGATACGTGCGCGAACGGCGGCGCAGCAACTAGCCTGCAGCTGGGATCAAGCCGGCAGCACCTCGCGGCCAGTGGGGGGGCAATAACGGCACCCGGCCTCCGGGGGCTCACATTTCAGGGAGTTCTTCCCATGGCGATTGTGGTGGGCTGCTCGTGCGGCAAGCGTTTCAAGGCGCCGGACCAACTGGCCGGCAAAACGGTTAAGTGTCCCGGCTGTGGCAATCCGCTCTCGGTTGTTGCCCAGGCGGCGGATGCTTCTCCCGATGCGCTGGCCGATCCCTCGTCCATGGCGGATGTGGCCGCGGACAATGACCCTTTTGGCGATGTGTTCGGCGGCGGATCTTCAGGCGGCTTGGGAGGACCGGCCCCCGGCGCGTTTGGCGGTTTCGGCGGCCAGCCTGCCGCGGGACCCGTGGGCGGATTGGGCGGGGGATTCGGAGGCCTAGGCGGTGGAACACCCATGGGCGGAGGCTTTGGGGCTCCCGCTGGTTTTGGTGGCCCTGCCGGATTCGGCGGTCCGCCGGCACCAACCGGCTCGTCGCGGTCCTTTGAGCTCTCGCCCCAGGCGCTTCTCATCTTGGGCGTGGCCGGATTGGTGCTGCTGGTCGGCGGCCTGACCGGCGTGTGGTTCCTCACCCGCGGCGATGCTCCGCCTGTCATGGCGGAAGCCCAGCCGCAACCTGCGGCGCCCGCTTCAACGGCTTCGGCCGCGACGGAACCAGCCGATCCCTCGGCACGACCGGCGGAAGGCAGCGAAAGCAATCCAGGCCCGACACCGCCCAATCATGCCGAATCAGGACAGCCGACGCAGCCACGGGCGAATGTCGACCCCGATTGGCTACTGGCGTATGTGCCTGCTGATGCGGCGGGCGTCACGGTCTATCACTTCCATCGTGGCGGCGAGCTGGGCCAACTGGTCCCGCTGGCGCTTGTGCCGACGTTGATCGCTTCGCCTGGCAAGTCGGCAGCTTCCGACGATCCCGAGTCCGCTGATTCGGCCGACGCTGGCGAGATCGACCCAACCTCGGAATCCGAGGACACGTCGGAAAACGCGGAGAATCCCGAGGAAGGCGAAGGCTCAGAGAGTGCGGGGCCAACCGCTCCTACGCCGGTCGCCACGCGCTGGCAGACACTGGCGTGCGTGACATTGCCTAAGGAATCGTCCAGCGACGATGTAGCTTTCGACCTCGCGTTTGTGGCGCGGTTCAGCCAGCAGCCCAATGCCGATATTGTCGCGAGTTGCGCCCAATTGCTCACCGGTTACACGGGCAGCCCGTTGACCGCCGCCGTCGACGATACCGTGGTGCTGTTTGCCACCAGCGACGAGATCGCTCAGCGAGTTCGGTCAGGCGGCGGTGAAGGTGGCCCCATCGGCCAGCGGCTCCGCGCGGCGAATCAGCACGCCTTTGTGCATGTGTCGGCGGTGCCCGAGGCCGCCCGGGCAAAACTGCAGCAGATCAACGGCGGTCAGCTTCCGCTGCGGCTCGCCCAATTGCTGGGGCAGTGCCAGGCCGTGACGGTTACTGCCGATCTGGTGCCGGCACCGACGTTCCAGGCGGCGTTCGAGCCGCTCGATGTTGGCCAACTGGAAACCTTGCAAATGGAGGTTGAGGCCGCGGTCTCGGCGCTGAAGCAACAGCTCGGCAACGTCACCATCCCCAACCAACTCGGCACGCTGGGCACGGTCAGGGAATACTTCGTGCAGCTTGTTGGGCGAGCGGCCACGGTAACGCAAAACGACAGCTCCGTGATGTTTCGCTGGCAGGCCAATCCCGCCCAGACCAGCCTCATCACGGCCGGTGCCCGCCGCGTGCTGCAACAGGCAGCCAACGACGCCTACCACGGCCAGGGTGCGGCCAAGCTGGCGGTGCTGAACGAGTGCCTGAACGTGTACAAGGCCGCGCACAACCACCAGTTGCCACGCAACCTGCAAGCCGACGGCGCGCCGCTGATGAGTTGGCGGGTGGAGTTGCTGCCCTACCTGGGCTATCAGAAACAGTACGAACAACTCCGCAAGGATGAGCCGTGGAATAGTCCTCACAATGCCGCCGTTCTGGAGCAGGTGTCGCCGCGGCTGTTTGCGGCCAACCCGGCCACGCCAGACGGTCACGCCGACCTGTTGGCGGTGACGGGCGACGACGAGATCGGTTTTCTGTCGAACCGTGATTCGGGCGATTCGGAACAGCCCGCACCAGACGGAGCGGAATCACCAGTCGGCCCGATGACAATGGTCATGGCGGTGCAGGTAGCGCCAGAGCGCAGCGTACCCTGGGCCAGTCCCGCGGATTATGCGTGGAGCCCGGAGAGTCCTACCGAGGGCTTGGGTGTCCCGGCTGCCCGCGATTTCCTGGCCGTGATGAGCGATGGTCAGGTACTGGCGATTCCCAAGACCACACCGGGGCCTGATCTGCTCCGGATCTTCAGCAGCAGCTCCACAGATTTTCAGCAGCCCCAGGGGACCAAGGTCGTCGACGTGGCAGCCGGCGCTCAGGTGCGGAGCTACCTCTGGATGTTCAGCGGGTACCGGACTTCAGCGGCGGCTCCGGATGCGGTTGCCAATGCGCCACGCGGCAATCCGCTGTTTGGATCGCCCTCTGCGTCGTCCTCGCCGACGCAACCTGGCGACCTGCCCGACGAATACAAGTACGGTCCCGGCCCGGCCGTCATGGCCGACATTTTCGAGAAGACGACGGCCACCGAGTTCTACACCTTGCACGCCAAAGAGCCGGAGTCGTATGAGAAGTACCGCGGCAAGTGGATTTACATCCGTGGCGTGGTAGGCGACCTCGTTGCCGATCCGCTCAAAGGCGCGAAAGTACTACTCAAAGTCGATGGGCAAAACTTCGAGAAGGCCCATGTTGTCTGCGATCTTCTCGGCTACCGGTACGTCGATCGGGCGTTGCCGGGGATGGAAGTGGGGATCGTCTGCCAATATGTCGAACCTTCGCCGACCGGCCCGGTGGTGAATCGCTGTTTTGTGGTCGAGACCTCCGGCGAACTGCCGCCGAAGATAACCGTCGCGGAGTTCGTGCGGGAACTCACCCAGAACTTTACCGCGGCCAAGAGGAAGTACGAGAACAAGTTCGTGATTCTGACCGGTACGCTAGAATCACTCGAAAAGGATCCCAACGGCGTGGAAGGCCGGGGCCTCAAATCGCCGACTGCCCTGAAAGTCTATTGGGTGGGGCCGGCGCTCAACCCGGCCGCAGCCGGAACGGTCAAGGTGGGCGACGAGATCACGATCGTGGGCAAGGTGATCCTGATGGACAAGCGACGGGTCTTCATCGGTTCCGGCGGTTTGCTCTCCGACGCGAATACGCCAGACCCGTCGTCGCCGGAAGGCGCCACAGACCCAGCAAATCCAGAAACGCCGACCGATGCTGCATCGGCTCCCAGCGATGCGGCGTAGCCGGCTGGACCTGCAACCGGTGTATCTTGCAGCACAAAAGCACGAAGCCTGGCCCCGCAAGAGGCCAGGCTTCTCTTGGTGGTAACGTGTCAGGTCGCCGTTAGCCGGCATCGCCACCGGCGATCGATTGCAGCTCGGCCGCTTCGCTGTGCTCTTCCAGCGGGACCGGCTGCTCGGGCTGCCGGCGATATACGTATTCGCAGGCGTTAATGACTTCCGCCAGCCGCTCGATTTCGCGACGCGTCATGCGGTCGTGCACCGCCAGGTATACCACCTGGCTCATGGCTTGCTTGGCCACCCGCGGTTCAAACGCTTCGTAGCCCGGCTCGGCACTGGCCACCAGAAAGCTCGAAGGGCCAACCGTGGAGTCAAACCCCTTGCTCCAAAGGTATTGGATCAGGGCCTTCGGATCTTTTGCCATCACCGGGTAAATCCAGAAGGTGTGGTACGGGGCATTGATAGCGGGCCGCACCAAGTCGGGGGTAAGCCGCGTGAAAAGCTCCGCGTTGGCCGTTCGCTTCTGAACCGCGGCAGGCTCAAACCGCTTCAACCGCCGCTCCAGCAGGGCCAACAGCGGGTAACTGGGGCGTTGGCGGAACTTGCGGAACTGGTTCTTGCCGGTGAAGTTGCGGATCGACTTGTCGGTGATGTGCTCGGCCCCCAATAGCCTCAGCAGACGATTGATGATCGTGTATGGGATCCGGTATGTGGTCGCATGGAGCACGCAGTACTTGAGTGCCCGGAAGAACATTAGCCAGCGGGTTTGCACCGGCTGCTTGTCTTGAATGGCCCGGGCCTTTTCGCAGATGACCGGATCTTTGAACCGCGTGATGCCGCCCCACAGGGCCGAACACGTTTTGATCGGGCCGAAGCTGAACATGGTGACGTCGGCATCGGGGTGGCCGCGGAACTCGTCGCCCGTGAACGCCTGGGCGCAATCCTCAAACACCACCAGGTTATGCCGCCGGGCAAACGCCACGTACTCGTCCAGCGGAATGCGGCTGCCCAGGAGTTGCGCACACACGATTGCCCGCGTACGCTCATTCACCGCCCGCTCCAGAATATCCATCCGCATCGACAGGTCCGACATGTTCAAGTCGATCGGGATCGGCACCAGGTTGTGGGCTTTGAGGATTTCGGGGAATGGCCGCACGGTCAGGCTCGACACCAACACTTCGCTGCCGGGCGGAAAGTTATACGCCTGCACCGCCACGTCGAACGCGCTGCGCTCCGACAGGCTTACCAGGCACGGTTGGCCGGGACAAAACAGCTCTTCGATGCGGCGCTGCGTAGCTTCACGGTTTCCGGGCCACGCGGAGCGGAATATGGCGACCAGCAGATCGGTCCAGCTGATGTCGAGCTTCTTACGCGGAATCATGCGGATGCCTTTCGCCAGGATTCGACCTCGGAAGGAAGATGGGCGATCCGTGCCTACGATGAGCTATTGACCCGGGAGCCAGACCACGCACCCGCGAACTGGCCCGGATGGGACGACATGGATCACCCCCGCATGTCCCAGCGCCGGCCGCATCCGAAGGCTCGAAGAAGCGGTCGCAGGCGGTCGTACGCTGTTGATGCAGGGAACAACAGAAAGTTCTTGTGCCGGCCGGCAACCTGCGGCGATTGCCGTTCTCACCAGCCGTTCTTGAAGTAAACCGTGAGTCGGCAGCCGTACTGGGCAGACATCAGGCACGGGGCTTCGCCGTTGATGGGCGAAGCGTGCCATGTACGCTATCCACGTGGCTGCTCCCCTCACAATCCATTCCTGGTTGCACGTCCCCAACGGGCCGGTGCCGAGGAGCTACTCAGGACCGTGCTGCGGGCACGCGCTCCAGGGATGCAGACGGCGACGGGATTGCATCCTCCAGAACTCACCGCGACTGCATCTTCCCAAGATTCCGGTGGGCGTATGTTCGCGGCGGTATTAGTAGCCCGGCGAGCTGCTCCTTAGATCTTGTTCCCCGCCGGAGTAGTTGATTTCCCCTCATTTTAACTAGGCGATTGGTACGTGCTAGTACCCGGCGAAGTTTCATGGTTTCCTGGGCGTTCCCCTGTTCTCGGGCAAAATCGCCTAATCTGCCGGCGGCTGATGGGGTAAGATATGCAAGGAGCAGTTTACCTCGTTCGTGGGGGTGCGCTAGTCCCCTGAGGCGTCGGCCGCGCACATTAACATTGCCCCTGGTGGATTGACGGTCGTTTGCGGTGGTTCCGATTAGGCGGAATCGATGGGCGGAGGAATCCATGGAATCGCTACGCAAACAGGTGGCACGTGCCCGGCGGCGGTTGATCCTCTCGATCTTCATCATCGCCGTGGCTTGGTGCCTGTTCGTGGGCCTGTCGTTGGCTGCGGTCGGGATCGTAGCCAGCTGGTACTGGCAGGGGCCGCTGCCGCCTTGGCAATGGATCAGCGGCGGCGCCGGCGTCGGTCTGATTGCGGCCATCATCTGGACCTGGTTGGCCCGCACCCCTGAAATTGACGCGGCCCTGGAACTGGATCGCCGCTTCAACCTGCGCGAACGCGTTTCGAGTGCGCTGGCTTTAACGCCCGACGAACTGGAGACGGAAGCTGGTCGTGCCCTGGCCGAGGATGCCGAACGTCGCGTGCGGAACCTCGATGTGGATGCCAACTTTCCGCTGGAGGTGAACCGCTGGTTGCTGCTGCCGCTGTTGCCGGCGCTGGTGGCGTTGCTCCTGATGGATCTGTTGCCGCAATGGGCGGAGCAGCCCGCCCAGGCCGGCGACAACAACGAGCAAACCATCACCGCGGTGAAGCAAACGGTCGATCGGCTTCAGCAGCAGCTGGAACAGCGCCGCCAGGAGGCCAAGGAGCAAGGCCTGGAAGAACTGGAGAAGATGTTCGCGGAGCTCCAGCGAGGCACCCGCGAAACTTTTGAGAACCAGCAGATCAAAGATCGCACCGAGGCCGTCGTCAAACTGAACGAACTGGTCCAAGATTTTGAGAAACGCCGCAACGAGTTGGCTTCGGGCGAGAAGCTCCGCGAGCTGTTGAGCCGGCTCAAGGGGGCCAACGACGGCCCGGCGGACAAGTTGGCCCAGGCCCTCAAGAACGGCGACTTGCAAAAGGCAATTGCCGAGTTGAACGCGTTGCAACAGCGGCTTCAGGACGGTGCCTTGGATGCCGACCAGCGCGAAAAGCTGGCCAACCAGTTGAACGAGATGAAGCAGAAGCTCGAGCAGATGGCGGCCGACCACCTGCAGAAGCAGCGGGCGCTTGAGGATCAGATCAAGCAGGCTCAGCAGGCCGGCAACGAGCAACTGGCCCAGCAGCTTCAACAGCAGCTTGACCAGCTCAAGCAGCAAGACGGCCAGATGTCGCAATTGAACCAGTTCGCCGAGCAACTGGGGCAATGCGGCCAGTGCCTGGGCGACGGAAACACCGACCAGGCGATGGCCGGCCTGCAACGCATGCAACAGCAGCTTCAGGATCTCCAAAAACAACTGGAGGAACTGGAACTGGTTGATGGCGCCCTGGATCAGTTGCAGGAGTGCAAGGGCGAGATGCTCGGCGGCAATCAGCTAGGGCAACAGATGGCCGGGCAGCAGGGAAATCAAGCCGGGAAGCAGCAAGGAGGCAAAGGAAGCATCGGCCCCGGCATCGGCCGCGGACGTGGGGGCGGTTTCCGGCCGGAAGATCAGCAGGGCGGCGGAAAGTTCGTCGATTCGCACGTGCCGGGCAAGTTGCAAGGCGGCGTAGGCGTGGTGGTGGGGGAAACCGGCGGCCCCAACCGCGCAGGTGATATTCGCGAACAGATCAAAGCCGAACTGACGCCCAGCCAAGTGGAGCGGTCAGACCCGGTGAACACGCAGCAATACCCGCGTCCCTACCGCGAGCACGCGCAGCAGTATCTTGATGCCGTCCGCGAGGGCCGGCTGACGCCGTGACGACTTACGGAAAACGGGCTGTTCCTACCTGACAAGCGTCGGTCCCGAAGGCGGCTCTCCCGCCGATCGTTTGCAGCTTGAGCTGGGGGACGTGCCGCCCGACCAGGAGCCAATGGAAGAACCCACGAGCGAGGATCATTCATTCGGCCGCGGGCCGCTGACCTGGTCGGTCGTTACCTGGTTGGGCGAGACGCCTGTCGTTTCAATCTGTTGCAAGTTCTGTAGCGTCGTCTCGGCGATCGCGGTCAGCGCCTCGAGCGTGAAGAAGGCCTGGTGGCCGGTAACGAGTACGTTGGGGAACGTGAACAACCGGCTCAGCACATCGTCGGCAATGACGCGTTCGGAGAGATTTTCGAAGAAGTAGTCGCCTTCCTCTTCGTACACGTCGATGCCAAGCTGGCCAATTTGCCCACTCTTGAGGGCCTCGATCACCGCCTTGGTATCGATCACGGCACCACGACTGGTGTTGATCAGCATTGCGCCGGGCTTCATCAGTTGGATGGTCCGCGGGTTGATCAGATGCCAGGTTTCCGGCGTGAGCGGGCAGTGCAGGGTGACGATGTCGGACTGCCCCAGAAGCTCTTCCAGCGATACGTAGGTCAGTCCGAGCTTCCGGCATTCCTCGTTCTGATGCACGTCGTAGCCCAGGAGCCGGCAGCCAAAACCGGCCATAATTTGGGCGACCACCTTGCCGATCTGCCCGGTGCCGACAATGCCCACGGTGCGGCCGTGCAGATCGAAGCCCAACAGCCCATCCAGCGAAAAGTTGCCTTCGCGGACGCGGGCGTACGCCCGGTGCAGCTTGCGATTGAGCGCGAGGATCAGGCCCACGGTGTATTCGGCCACCGCGTGCGGCGAATAGGCCGGCACGCGCACCACTTTGATCCCCAGCCGCTCGGCGGTCGGCAGCTCCACGTTGTTGAAGCCGGCGCACCGCAGGGCCACGACCTTGGTCCCGCCCCGGGCCAGGTGCTCGAGCACCGGGGCGTTGAGCGTGTCGTTCACAAACACGCACACTGCCGGGAACCCTGCGGCCAAGCTGACCGTTTCCTGGTTCAGATGCGGCTCGTAATACACCAGATCGTGGCCGAACTGGGCATTGGCCCGATCGAAAAACGTGCGGTCGTACGGCTTGGTGCTGAAAACGGCAACGCGCATGAAGAGGTTCCTGCCTGGGGAGACGCCATCCTTGAAGGGGCCGCTGGAGTGGGACACTTACCGGTTGAGTTCAGCCAGGGCCGTCAGCAGCCGGTCGATTTCTTCGGCCGTGTTGTAGTGCAAAATGCCGACCCGTACGGCCCCGTCCGGCTCCAGCCCCAGGGCCTGGGTCAGTGGCAGCGCGTAGTAGTTGCCATGCCACACAAACAGGCCCTGTTCGCCCAGCCGCCGGGCAATTTCCCGCGACTGCAGCGCATGATGCGTGAAGCAGAAGGTGGGAGCCCGCTCGTGCATCCGCTCGGGATCGGCGATCCCCCACAGGCGAAACGCGTGCTGCTCCGATAGGCCCGACAAGAACTGGGCGGCCAGACCGCGCTCGTAACGGGCGATACCGTCGTAGGCAGCCAGCAGCGCCTCGCGGCGGTCGAGCGTGGCATCGCCCCGGTGATGCCGGCCCAGGTCGGCCAGGTATTCGACGGCGGCGGCCGTGCCGGCGATCGCCTCGTGGCTTTGGGTGCCGGTCATCCATTTGCCCGGCAGGTCGTTGGGAGCCGGACGCAGTTTGTATGCCGGCAGGGCTTCCAGCCGGTCGCGGCGTCCCCACATCACGCCCAGGTGCGGGCCAAAGAACTTGTAGGCCGAGCAAACGAGGTAATCGCACTTCCAGGCGGTCACGTCGATCGGCAGGTGCGGAGCGTAATGCACGGCGTCGAGAAACACCTCGGCCCCGGCGGCGTGCGCCGCTTCGATCATCTGCTGGATCGGGTGAATGGTGCCGGTGGCGTTTGCCGCGCAGCCCAGGGCGACCAGCCGCGTGCGGGTGTTGAGCAGCCGGTAGAACCCTTCCAGATCGAGCGTGCAGTCGTCCGGCCGAATGGGAATGTGGTGGACGGTGGCCCCGGCGTCGCGTGCGGCCAGCACCCAGGGGGTGACGTTGGCATCGTGATCGCTTTGCGTGACCAGGATTTCATCGCCCGGCTGCCACGTTTGAGCGAGGGCCCGGCTTAAGGCGAACGTGAGCGTGGTCATGTTGGGGCCGAAGGCCACTTCGCCGGGATCGCTGGCCCCCAGAAAGTCGGCTACGGCCTGGTGGGCCGCATCGAGCAGGGCATCGCTCTCGTAGCTGGTGGCAAACTCGCCGCCGTGATTGGCGTTGGTGTGGGCCAGGTAGTGCCCCACGGCATCGATCACCCGTTGGGGGACCTGGCTGCCGGCCGGGCCATCGAAGAACGCCGCGGGCTTTCCGCCAACCTGGCGAGTCAAAGCCGGAAACTGCGAGCGGCAGTACGCGATATCCCAGGCGGCATTCATCAGCAGCTACCTTGCTAAAGAAGGAGGACGCAAGTAATTCGTGAAAGGCGGGCCCTGGTCCTATAGGACGATGCACCGATATATTCAAGAGGTCCATTGCTGCCAGCGGCCCGTTTGGCCCTTTGCGGCGCGGTTTCCCGCCTTGCCGTTCCACGCCCCCCGTATTTACTCAGGTTTACACCGCTCATGGCTCGCTCGCGTCCCAACCCACCCCGCTCGACTCCATCCACGGCGGGCGTTTCAGCCGGACCGCAGCGATTGCAAAAGATCCTCGCTGCCGCCGGTTTTGGCAGCCGCCGGGCATGCGAGGAACTGATCACCACCGGCCGCGTGGAGGTGGATGGCGAAGTCATCACCGAACTTGGCGCCAAGGCCGATCCATCGCGACAGCGAATCCGTGTCGACGGCGAACCGCTGCGCCGCGTGAAGTTCCGCTATTACGCGCTGCACAAACCGCAGGGCGTGGTGTCGACCGCCCGCGATCCCAGCGGCCGGCCGCGCGTGATCGACCTGGTACCGCAGGACGTGCGGGTATTTCCCGTGGGCCGGCTCGATAAGAGCAGCGAAGGCCTGATCCTGCTCACCAACGACGGCGAACTGGCCAACGGCCTGACCCATCCGCGCTACGGGGTCCGCAAGGTTTATCACGTGCTGACAGCCGGGCACGTCACGCCCGAGGAACTCCAGGTGCTCCATCGCGGCGTCCACCTGGCCGAAGGGGTGGCCCGCGTGGTCAGTGCCAAGATCCGGTCGACCGAAGGCAAGGCCACGTGGCTGGAGATCGTGCTCGACGAGGGCCGCAATCGCGAAATCCGCCGCATCCTCGCCCGGATCGGCCACAAGGTCATGCGGCTGGTGCGGATCGAGATGGGCGGCGTGCGGCTGGGCGACATGCCGGTGGGCACCTTCCGCGAGTTGACGCCCCGCGAGGTCGAAAAGTTGCGTGAAGCCGTTCGCGAGAGCCGCAAACGCAAGGAAGCTCGTGCTGAAGGCCAGGCCGCGGCATCAGCCCGCAAGCCTGGCACCGCTCGCAAGGCCAAGAAGACGGTAGCCCGCAAGCCAGCCGCCAAGCGGGCCGCTCATGGCAGCGATTGGCCGGAGCTGGGCAGCAAGAGGCCCAGGGTGGGCAGCGTGATCGGCGTGGATGACGAGCTGGCCGCCGGTGTTGCGTTGCCGCCCATCGAGGCGTATCCCGAGGAACCGGAGCCGGAGGCTCGGCCTGGGCGTCCCGGTAAAGGGGCTCCACGAAAAGGCAACTCCGGCAAAGGCGGGCCGCGCAAAGGCGGCAAGAGTAGTGGTCGCCCCGGTGGCAAACCCCAAGCACGCAAGACGGCAACACCCAAGACGGTCGCCCGCAAAGCCAGCCGGCGGAAAGGGGCCGGACGGCGGACAGGGCGGTAAAGGGAGAACACGGTGATCGAGAAGGCAGCAACGTGCTTTGCCGATCAGGCATGGCACGGCACGGCGGCGGTTGTCGAAAACGTGCAACTGGCCCGCAACACCTGGCGAATTCGCGTCGAGTGCCCCGAACTTGCCCGGCGGATCCTGCCAGGGCAGTTCGTCATGGTGCGTTTGGCCGAGAGCAACGACCCGCTGCTGGGGCGCCCGCTGGCCCTGTACGACACCTACCCGGCGGCCGATGGGCATCCGCAAGGTATCGACCTGGTGTACCTGGTGATTGGCCGCATGACGCGGAAGCTCCAGTCGCTGGCCGCCGGGGCTCGCGTGGAGATTTGGGGACCGCTGGGCAATGGCTTCCGTCCTCGCGCCACCGATCACCTGGTGATGGTCGCGGGCGGCATCGGCCAGACGCCGTTCCCGGCCCTGGCTCAGGAATATCTGGGGCTACGCACCTACGGTGATCCGCCGCGTACGGTCGAACCGGCCAAGAAAGTCACGTTGTGTTATGGGGTTCGCTCGGCCGAGTACCTGGCCGGCTTGGATGATTTTCGCCGACTGGGAGTCGATGTGCGGGTAGCCACCGACGATGGCTCCGCCGGCCACCACGGTTTCGTCACCGACGTACTCCGCAAGCTGCTCGATGAAATCGGGCCGGTGTCTTCGCCGGCGGATGATGGCCAGCAGCGTGTCCCGGTGCGCATCGTATCGTGCGGCCCAGAGCCGATGATGCACGCAGTAACCGAGCTGGCGACCCAGCGTGACGTGCTGTGCGAAGTCTCGCTCGAAACGCCGATGGCCTGCGGCATCGGGATCTGCTTCAGTTGCGTGGCGAAGGTTCGCCAGGCCGATGGCACCTGGGACTACCGCCGCACCTGCGTCGAAGGCCCAGTCTTCAACGGCGCAAGCATCGTGTGGGATTAACCTCGCATCCGTCGGGGCCCCTCTGTGGCCCAAAAGATCTGCCCTCATCAAGGGCGTGCAACGGTACCCCAAGGGGGCGCAGCGGCGGTGCTTTTCTGGCTTTCGAGCTTTTTCAAGACGACCTTACAGGTCATTTCCGCCAGGTGCGGCCATAGCGTGGCTCGGCCTGCAAACACGCTGATCAGATTCTCAACGGCCGGTGCCTCGCGGCTGTGGTCGATGACCGTTGGCAGCGGGGCTCGGCCAGGCTCGACCTGGTCGATGTACATCGCCTGGACGGTGGTGCCGGCCCATTCGATCGACTGGCGGTTATCGCGAGTGACGTCCGGGAACAGCCGGCCTACCTGGCTCCAGATGTAGTCGATTTCGGCTGGATCTGGCTGCGCGTTCGAGCCATCGGCGACAGGGATCCAGCGATTGCTGCCAAAGACCGAGACGGGTGGATGCGGCACGTGGTTGAAGCCGTCCAGGTCCATCACGCACAGCGGATGCTCGCAAATCCCGGGCCTCACGGCAATCAGGTGCGATTTCTGCGCCACGAGGGCCATGGCCAGTTGTGAACCGGCTGGACGCCCCGCGCCGTAACGTGGCAGCAGAAAACTGCCCACGGCGTTACCGGCCAGGATGACCAGTCGGGCGTGCAGTGTCTCGCTTTGGGCGACTTCCACGCCTGTTACCTGGTCGTCGCTGATGTGCAGTTGCGTTACCGGGGCCTGCGTGCGGATCTCCGCTCCGGCGAGTTCCGCGACTTGGGCCAACCGCTTCAGCAAGATCGGTGGACGGATCGCGCGGTCGGGCAGCTCAAACGCCTCGGCCGCCTGGGCAATGGCCAGGTGCGGAAACCGCTCAAAGAGTTTCTCACTGGTCAGCGGCGAATACGGGATACCCGCTCCCTCCCAGGCGTTCATCCAGAGATCGACGTCGGTGTCGGCATCTTGCGTCAGATACACCATCGGTCCGCAATGTGGCTCCAGCGCCTCGGGGCAGAATCGCAGCGTGTGCTCGTACGATTCGTAGCACATCTGCGCCAGGTCCATCCGCTGCGGGGCGAACCATGCGCCGCTGTAGAGCCAGCCCTGGTTGCGGGTAGAAGCCTCTTGCCCCAGTTTCGACGATTCCAGCACCGTGACCGACACACCGGATTGAGCCAGCCGGACGGCGATGGACAAACCAGCGACGCCACCTCCGACGATCACCACGCGGTTGGTGTGATGATGGGGGGCAGACATCGCCGTCTCCTTTGCTTGCGGCCAAGTGCGGTAGAAGGGGGGATTGCTGAGGAACCGATGGACATCAACCAAGGTGACCGAGGCGCGTGTCTCCCCATCGATGAGCACGCCGGTTAGGGGCACGTGTCGCGTTTCGGGCCGGATGCACGTTCAACATGCCCAGAAAAGTTGATAGGTCGAGGTTTAGGACCGGGCAAGCCGGTCCGCGCACGTGCATCCGGCGTTTGGCTGAGTGCGGGCTAAACTGGATGGGTTTGTCTAGTTTAACGCAGCGTTACCGCCGCTGTGGGGGAAGAAATCGGAATCTGCCCGAGATTTTGGGAGGCGGTACCGCAAGTGCCGGTTACTCGGTTTCGTCGGCCAGTAACTTCTCGAACTCTTCTTCAGTCAGGACGGGCACCCCGAGTTTTTGGGCTTTCTCGAGTTTGCTGCCTGCCTTCTCGCCGGCCACCACATAATCGGTCTTGCTGGAGACACTGCTCGCGGCCCGGCCGCCGTGCGCTTCGATCAGCGCCTCGATTTCATCGCGGGTGTACTTGCTGAGCGTGCCGGTGACGACCAGCGTTTTGCCTTCCAGCTTGTTGCTGGCGGCTCCGGTACGCTCGGAACGCGGCATCTCCATCGACACGCCGAGGCTGCGCAGGTCGTTGAGTGTCTCTTGTCCAAAGTCGCTGTGCAGATAGTCGTACACGCTTTGAGCGATGATGGGACCGATCTCGTGCGTTTGCGCGATCGTTTCCACGTCGGCCGCCATCAGGTTATCGATGTTCTGGAACTCCTCGGCCAACACCTGGGCGACTCGCTGACCGACGTGCGGGATCGAGAGCGCGTTGAGCAGGCGAGCCAGGCCTCGCGACTTGCTGGCTTCAATCTGGGCGATCAGTTTCTCGCTGGATTTCTTGCCCATGCGCTCCAGCGGCGTGAGCTTCTCGACCGTGAGGCGGTACAAGTCGCCAAACGTTTTGACCATGCCGGAGTCGGCAAGCTGCGCAATCAGCTTCTCACCCAGCCCTTCAATATCCATCGCATTGCGCGTGGCATAGTAGCGGAGACGCTCGCGGACCCGGGCCGGACAATACAGGTTGGGGCACCGCAGGTAGACGCCGCCTTCGTCCTTCACTAATGCTGTGTTGCACTCAGGGCAGTGCGTGGGCGGCGGATACTTGGGGAGCTCGCCTTTCCGTTCGTGTTTTTCGACCCGGACGATGTGCGGGATGATCTTGCCGGCCTTTTCGACCACGACCACGTCGCCAATCCGCACGTCCTTGCGCTCGACCTCGTCCCAGTTGTGCAGGCTGGCCCGGCTGACCGTGGTTTGCGCAAGTTCCAGAGGTTCCAATAGCGCCACCGGTGTCACGGCCCCGGTTTTGCCCACCTGGACCTGGATGCCAAGCACCTTGGTGACGCCTTCGTACTTTTCAAACTTGTAGGCGATCACCCAGCGAGGGCTCTTGGTGGTGCTGCCGAGCCGCTCGCGCTGATCGAAGCGATTGACCTTGATCACCAGGCCATCGACTTCAAAGTCCAGTTCGTGCAATTGCTCGATCAGCTCCTGGCAGTAGTCGATGACGGCTTCAATATCGGGCAGCACCTTCACGTGGGGCGTGGTCGGCAGGCCATAGCTGCGGAGCTGTTCGAGGAACTCCATGTGCGTGGTGGCATCCAGGCCCTGCGCATAGCCGACACCGTGGGCGAAAAACCGCAGGTTGCGCGCGGCGCACTCGCGGGGATCTTTCACGCGGATGGTGCCGGCGGAAAGGTTCCGCGTATTGGGGTAGGGGGGGAGGCCCCGAGCAGCCTGCTGCTCGTTGAGTTTGACCAGTTGGCTGTTGGTCATATAGACCTCGCCCCGCACCTCAAGCACCTCGGGCGGGTTGCCGTGCAGCCGCAGCGGAACGTCGCCGATGGTTCGCACGTTGTGGGTCACGTCGTCGCCCACTCGGCCATTGCCCCGGGTGGCGGCGCGTACCAGCCGGCCGTTCTCGTAAGTGATGGAGATGGCTACGCCGTCGATCTTGAGCTCGACGACCCACTCCACCGGCTCGCCGTCGAGCATCTTGGTTATCCGGTTGCCGTATTGGCGCAGTTCCTCGATGCTGTAAGTATTGTCGATGGACAGCATCGGAACGCGATGTTCGATCGGAGGCAAATCGCCCACCGGCTGGTCCCCGATCCGCTGTGTGGGGCTGTCGGGATCGACCAGTTCGGGGTGCTGGGCCTCCAATTCCTTGAGCCGGTTCAGCAACCGGTCGTATTCCAGGTCGCTGATTTCCGGGGCCGCTTCGAGATAATACTTGCGGTCGTGGTAACGGATCTGTTCCACGAGCCTCGCGATTTCCTCAGCCGGATTGGCCATCGGTGTTTCCAAGCGAATCTAAGGAAAGACGATCGAGGGACGCCCTGCTGGCCGTTGCCCGCAACCAGCCTGCCCCCCAAGCGTGACCATTGAAGCAGATGCACGCGGCGCCTGACAAATCTGGAGCGGTGAAAAACATATCCTAAGGGCTACGGCCGGCCCAGAGCGGCTTTCCTGCCCGCAGTTTTGCGATCCAAGTCCCCCGCCTGTTGCCAAGATGAGTGGTCCTGATCCATCCAAGATTGCCAATGCACGCGTGCCCCGGCGGTTGCCCCCCGGCCGGCTGCGGACCGTGGTGGCCACCCTTGCGCTGGCGGCTTGGGGCTGTGGCTCGGCCGCCGAGCCGACGGAATCGGCCAGTACCGCTGCCGCACGTACGGCAGAGCCGTCGAAGCAGATCGTGGTCATCGACGACCTGGGGCGCGAAGTCCGCTTGGAACGATTGCCGCAGCGGATTGTGTCGCTGGTGCCATCGAGTACCGAGATAGTCTTCGCTCTCGGGGCGGGCGATCGGCTCGTGGGCGTGACCGAGTATTGTGATTATCCGCCTGAAGCTATGCGGCTGCCTCGCGTCGGCGGGTTCTCGGCCAACACGGTCAGCATCGAAACCGTGATCGGCATGGAGCCCGACGTGGTGCTGGCCACCGGCAAGCTGCACCAGGTGTTGATTGCGGAACTGGAGCGGCTGAATATCCCGGTCGTGGCCCTGGAACCGCAATGGTACGACGACGTGTGCGAAAACATCCTGCTGCTGGGGCGCGTGACCGGCAAGGAAGATCGGGCGAACGAAATCGCCGCTGCCATGCGTGCCAAAGCTGACGAGATTCGCAGCCAGGCGGCCAAGATCCCGGAAGATCAACGCGTGACAGTTTTCTACCAGGTGTGGCAAGACCCGCTGATGGCGGCCACCAGCCATTCATTCATCGGCGAAATGATCGAGATGGCCGGAGGACGGAACATCTTTGCCGATCTGGAACAGAGGTCGCCTCAAGTGAGTGAGGAAGCGGTGCTGGCCCGCGATCCCCAGGTGATCCTCGCTCCCTCGGTCGCCGATCGCGACGAAATCGTCCAGCGGATGCGGCAGCGTAGCGGCTGGGACCGCATCGCGGCGCTGCGTCACGACCGTGTGCACCTGGTGCCCAACGATATGGTTTCGCGGCCGGCGCCGCGGTTGGTCGAAGGCTTGCAGGCCATCGCCCATGCCATCTATCCGGAGTACTTTCCGTGAGCGGCGTGGTGTGGCGAATGGCGGGCCTGCTGGCCGTGCTCGTGGTGGTGACGGTGGTCAGCTTGGGCGTGGGGGCGAAAAGCATTCCGCCGGGTGAAGTCGTGTCGATTTTGCTGTGGCCCGACGATTCCGCCCATCAGCGGGCACACGTGGTCATCATCTGGGAAGCCCGGCTGCAACGGGTGATCTTGGCCATCTTGGTGGGCGCAGGCTTGGGGGCGGCGGGAGCCGGTTACCAAGGGCTGTTTCGCAACCCGCTGGCCGATCCGTTCGTGATCGGGGCTTCCAGTGGCGCGGCGCTGGGAGCCACCATTGCGTTAACGGCCGGCTTCACCGCCGCGTGGCTGGGCCTCAGCCTGGTTTCGCTTTCGGCCCTGATAGGGGCGATGGCCGCCGTGGCCGTGGTGTATGCCATCGCCAGTTTGGGCAATCAATTGCCGGCCGTGGGGCTGCTCTTGGCCGGTGCTGCGGTGGCCAGCTTTGTCGGCGCGCTGGTTACGCTTCTGATGGTCCTCAACGACGATCAGATCATGGCCGTGCTGGCCTGGCTGATGGGCAGCCTTGCCGGACGCGGTTGGCCGGCCGTCTGGGCGTCGGGGCCGCTGATTGTTCTTGGAGCGATTGGGTTGTGGCTGCTTGCCCGGCCGCTCGATGCATTGACGTTTGGCGAAGAGTCGGCGGCATCGCTGGGCGTGCGGATGACGCGCTTGCGGCTGGCAGTGGTGGTGATGGCCAGTCTGGCGACCGCCGCCGCCGTTTCCGCCGGCGGCATCATTGGCTTTGTCGGCTTGGTGGGGCCGCATGCCGCGCGGCTGCTGGTCGGACCGCGGCACGCGTGGCTGGTGCCTGGCAGTGCGCTGCTGGGCGCCTTGTTGCTGTTATTGGCCGACGATGTGGCCCGAACCGCAGCGGCTCCGACGGAACTGCCCGTCGGCATCTTCACGGCGCTACTTGGCGGCCCGTTCTTCTTGTACCTGCTGCGCAGCCACAGTGCCCGGCTCGGCACGGGGCCCGACTAGCCACGCCGCGTATCAATCGTTCATTCGCCGGGCAGCGGCTGAGCCTGCTGAAAGAAGGCTGTCATCTCGCTGAGGCTTTCGAAGATGAACCGCATGGCGGTGTAATGCCCTGCATCCAGCCACACGATCGGCGGCTCGCCGCAGGTCTTCCATAAGGCCTCGGCACAGGCGGGCGGAATGACTTCATCGTACCGGCACGACATCATCCTGATGTTGCGCTGTTGAAGTTGCCGTGGGTAGCTGGCCGGGTCCACCGGACGCAGCATCTCGCACAGGCTTTCCACCGTTCCGCCGTTTTGTTGCCAGGCAACCAGGGCCGGCCGGAGTTCCCGGGCGTTCCAGTTGGCGTGCCGCATGTCAGCCCCGGCCAGCATGAAGAAAGCGTTGTGCAGCCGCGGTTCGATCGCCGAAGCCAGTGCCGCCGTGATCCCCCCCATGCTGATGCCGAACACGCCCAGACGCTGCTGATCGACTTCGGGCTGTGCGGCCAGCCAGGCGGCTCCGCGACGAATGTCCAAAACGCCCTGAGTCATGCGGGCGACGGTTTGCGAGGGATCGGTGGTCACCATCCGCTCGCGCATACCGGCCGGACGCCGCGGGCCGTAGTAGGGCAACTTGATGAATAGGGCACACACACCATGCTGGGCCAGCGTGCGGCAGTACAGCCGCATCAAGTCGAAATCGCCGCCAAGGATGTGCAGCACAATCGTCGCCGGGTAACGGCCTTCAGCGGCCGGGCGGTAATACTCGCAGTGGACCGTGTTGTTCTCCGGATGCGGCGACGTGATGGGCGAAGGGAACCGTACCTCGAATTGCCGCGACTTGGTCGATGCCGTCGGCACCTGCTGCAGCTCGTACGGGAACCGGTGCGGCTTCAATTGAAACCGCTCCGGGAGGCTGGCCTCGCCCGGCGCTGGTTCAAAGACGACTTCGCCTTGGACGATGCCTGAGACTGTACCTCGGCCATCATCGGGCGCGGCGGCCACCGCGTGCGCTGGCCACACCACGCAGCCCGCCACGAGAATGGCGGCCAACCAACCCACGAAGGGGGCAAGTGCTCGGCAGCATTGGGGCAAGGCGATTCTCCCGATCGGAGTTCTCAGGCGGCACGCGCCGCATCGAGCCGAACGCGGCGCCGCAATCGTCACTCATCTTTGCGCTTATAGCCTGGAACGCTACGATACTCCAGCGTATGACTTGGGGCCTTCGGGGCACGGACGGATGAAGGCGGCCGCCCTACTTGGCGAGGCGGCCAGCCTTGAGCCTGACTAGGGATGACCGCCTGGCATGGATGGCAGCGCGAATACCGCCTCTTCTGGAAGGAACGCCCCGGCGGCGGCTGCGCCGCAGCGTATTTGGCGGCGGTATCTAAAGCAGACGCCTCTGGAATCGTTAGAGCCCCGGCGGATTTGCATCGTCAAACCCAGCGCCCTGGGCGACATCGTGCAGACGCTGCCAGTGCTATCGATGCTGCGCCAGCGATTTCCGCAGGCGCATATCGCGTGGGTGGTGAAGCCCGGCCTGGCTGGCATCCTGCGCGGCCACCCGGAGATCGACCAGATCATCGAGATGCCGCGCGGCCGCGGCTGGCGGTTAGTGTTGGGCTTCCTCCGGCTCTTGAACAATCTCCGCCGGCAGCGGTTCGACCTGGTGCTCGATATCCAGGGGCTGTTGCGCAGCGGGCTGATGACCTGGTCTACCCGCGCGCCGCGGCGGCTGGGGTATCGCCTCGCACGCGAAGGCGCGTTTCTGGCGTATACCGACACCATCGACGTCGACTACCGCACGATGCCGGCCTTGGAGCATTACCAGCTATTTGCCCGGCGATTGGGCTGCAGCGGCCCGGTACCCCAGGCCAAAGTGCCGATCACACACCAGGACCGTCAGAAGATTCATGCTCTGTTGGCGCGGTTACCGCGTCCCTGGCTGGCCATCCACGCCGGCGCGCAGTGGCAAACCAAGCGGTGGCCCCCGGAGGCGTTCGCCGAGGTGGGACGCTGGGCTCTGCAGCATTACGGCGCTGGCATCGTGCTGCTTGGTGGGCCGGGCGAAGGAGCCCTCGCCGCCCAAGTCGAGAAGTTGCTCGATGGGCCTGTGGTCAACCTGGCCGAGACTACCACGCTCACGGAACTTGCCGCCGCGGCCGAGGCGGCCGACGTGTTCTTGTCCGGCGATACGGGCCCGATGCACCTGGCTGCGGCCGTCGGGACGCCGGTTGTCGCATTGTTCACCTGCACCAGCCCCCTGAGGGCCGGCCCGCGCGGAGCCGGCCACCACGTGGTAGCGACAACCGTGCCGTGCGCGGCCAGCTACCTGAAGAAGTGTCCCGACATGAAATGTATGCGGGAGCTGACGCCACAGCGGGTGTGGCCCGCGGTGGCCGGATTGCTCGACCAGGCGGTGCAACGCCAGGCGGCCCAGCGCGCGGATTGCGGATAATATCGTATGCGCGGTTAATACCAAATACGCGGCGTTCGCCCTTAAAAAGTGGGTGATGTTCGCCGCTTCGCGAGATTAGGTAGAAATTTCGGAGCCGCTTTGCGCTTATTATGAGGAGACGCAGGATGGGATGATTCATCATCCGTTGCGTCACCCGTGAACGATCAATCAGCGTAATGCGCTGCCGAGGATGGGGCCCGGCCGCATGGAGAGAAAAGGGGGCAACACGGGCTGGGGATGAAGGTTTCCCCTATGCGACGTTCTTTGGGGAGAAATCCTAGTTGCCCGTCGTACGGCGATAGGTGGACGATAGCTTCGAGAAGGTTTTCACGGGGCGCGGTCTACGCTGGAAGCTAACCCGGCCCGCAGCGGCAGCTAGGGTCATCCTGGCAAGCACCGGAACGAGGTAGAGATGACGTCGGAAGCCAATTCCCAGGAACCCGTTCTGGACGACCGCGCGCAGCGCATCTCCTCGGTAGTGCACGACCTTCGTCACTGTCTGCACGTGCTGCGGATGGGGCTGACCCTGCTCAAGTCCAACCGCATCAAAGAAGACGAGTTTCTTGAAATCTGCGGCACGATGGAAGGTGAGGAACGCCGTGCCGCCGAACTGGTCGAAGAACTCGTGGCCTTTGCCCGCGGTCAGAAGTGACCCCGGGACCAAAAAGGCTCTGTGGCCCCGACGCGGCGGCTTACATGGCCGCTTCGTAAAGCTGATAGAGTTCTTCTTCGCCCACGGGCCGCGGATTGAAACCGCCGGTCCACTGCTTGGCGGCGTCCACGGCCAGCACGCGGAGCCGGTCGGCTGCCACGCCCAGGTCGCGCAGCCGCAGTGCCAGACCTGCCTTGGCGACAAGCTGGCTCACGCGATCGGCCAACTCGCTCGATGCGGCGTCCGGCGAACGCGCCGCGCCATTGGCACTGGGCAGAAGCTCGGCATATAGCCGGCCGACTTCCACACCGTTGAACCGGATCACGTGCGGCAGCATCAGGGCTACGGCCTGACCGTGGACCACGTTGTAATGCTGGGTGAGCGGGTTGGCCAGCGCGTGGGCGGCCCCCAGCATGCTGTTCTCGATGGCCAGGCCCGCGAAGAAAGCGCCAAGCTGCATCGCGCCGCGGGCTTCCAGATCGTTGGGGTCATCGAGCACGCGGGGGAAGTTGGCTTCCAAGAGTTTCCACGCTTCGCGGCTGAAGAGCAGCGAAACCGGATTGCGCGGCCGGGTTACGTACGTTTCGAGCGCATGGGCCACGGCGTCAATGCCTGTCAGCGCCGTTACTTGCGGCGGCTGCGTGACCGTAAGCTGCGGATCAAGCAGAGCGATGCGGCAAGCGGCCTTTTTGTCGCCGCAAGCCATCTTTACGTGCGTCTGGGCGTCGGAGATCAGGGCAAAGCTCTGGGCCTCGCTGCCAGTGCCGGCCGTGGTCGGCACGGCGATCATGGGGAGCATCGGCTCGCGGGCTTTGCCGACACCCCAGTAGTCGCGCATCTGCCCGCCGTTGGTGTACACAAAGTTGATGCCCTTGGCGCAGTCCATTGAGCTGCCGCCGCCCAGGCCGATGAGCAAGTCGGGTTGAAAGTCGCGTGCCGCGGCCACGCCCTGATCGACGTTGTCGGTGGTGGGGTTCTCGACCACGCCGTCGAACACCATGGTGGTCAGCCCGGCGCGATGCAGCGAAGCCAGGCCACGTTCGACATGGCCGCACTTTACGATGCCAGGATCGCTAACGACCATCGCCCGGCGTGCCCCCAAGCCGGCCGCAAGTTCGCCCAATTCTTCAAGTCGTCCCGGGCCGAACACCAGCCGGGTGGCGGTCTGAAAATCAAATGGCTTCATAGGCGGACGTTTCTTAGGCCAGGCAGGTCGGATCGTCGGGGAGGAAACATCGCCTGCGCGGCGCGGGGGCAGGAATAGCCTGGGAGGCGCTATACATCTGGGCTGGCAGCCGGCGCGACGGGGGCCTGCCAGCCAGCCGGGCACATCACCCAAGCCGAGGCCACCAGGGTCGTTACGCCGACCGTATTTCTACAGCCGCAGTTTACCAAATCCGCCTGGGGACTAGAACTCGAAACCGCAGCCCCCAGAGTTGGCATCTGTGCTGTGCCGGGAGGCTATCCTTTCCACTTACTGACGATGTCCAGCACAGCGTCGTGCAGGTGTCCGTTGGAGGCCAGCACGCTGCTCTTGGCCAGCGGAAGAGGTTCGCCCTGGCAGGTGGTAACGCGGCCGCCGGCTTCTTCCACGAACAATCGTCCGGCGGCGAAATCCCACGCCGAGAGCTGGTATTCGAAGTAGGCGCCGTACATGCCCATGGCCACTTGGGCCAGGTCGAGCGAAGCGGTACCAAACCGGCGGATGCCGTGGATCTGTTGGCCGAACAGTTCGCGGATCGCGCGGAGCGTGGCTTCCATCATGGCCCCACGGTCGTAATAGAACCCCACGCCTACCAGCGACTGGCTCAGCGACGTCTGGTTGTTCACCCGCACGCGGCGGCCGTTGTACCAGGCACCCTGGCCGACTTCGGTCACGTACCAATCCTCACGCACCGGGTTATAGATCACGCCGCAGCGAGGCTGGCCATGCTCGTAGTAGGCGATGGAAATCGCAAAGTGCGGGATGCCGTGGGCAAAGTTGGTCGTGCCGTCCAGCGGATCGACGATCCAGAGCTTCGCGGCGGTTACGTCGGCCTGGTGCGACTCCTCGCCCAAGATGGCATGGTCGGGATAGGCTTCGCGGATGGCTGCTACGATGGCGTTTTCGGACTCGATATCGGCGTCGGACACCAGGTCCGATACCGCCTTGGTCCGCATCTCGACGCCGTCGCGAAAATAGCGGGCGACAATCGCCCCGCCGGCTTGAGCCGCCTGCTTGGCGACTTTCAACTCCTGAGATTCGTGCTCCATGATTGCCTGCCGGGCCGTGATGGTGAGTGTGCAATCTGCCCTCGCGTAATAGCGCGGGCAGCAGAGATTCCGTCAAGGGGAGTGGGCAGCCGCCCAAAAAGGGCAGGGCGGCCAATTGACGCAGCAGCGCACTGCCTAACGCTCGCGCGTTACGATCACGATGCCTGCGGCCACGGCGGAGCCGCCCACCAGCAGCCACGGCGAGATATGATTCCCCCGCAGCAGCACGCCCAGGATGATGCCGAAGATCGGTTGGGCAAACCCGAACACGGCCAGTTGGCTCGCCCGATGCCGCCGCAGCAGCGTGGCCCAGGCGGCAAAACAAAAGCCGGCAACGATGATGCCTTGATACAGCAGGGCCCACGTGGCGGCGGGCTCGAATCGGATCTGCGAAAGCGGCTCGGTAAGCAAGCCCGTGAGCAAAAGCAACGACGCGCCGACGGTGTTGCTCCACAGCACGAGTTTGCCAGGCTCTACGGTGCCCAGCGCGTGCTTGCTGTAAACGATGTTGCCGGCCAGGAACCAACTGCTGACGAACACGATCAAATCGCCCGATAGGTGCCCCACTCGGGTGGCATCGCCCGTGGCATTGCTGGACCCCAGCACCACGGCCACCACACCCACCGCCGAAAGCGACAGGCCAATGGTCTTACCCACCGTCAACCGATCGCCGGCTAACAGGAAATGGGCCAACAGTGCCACCCAGACCGGGTTGGAGCCGATCAGTACCTGGCCGTGCGCGGCCGAGGTCAACGTATGTCCCCAGTGGAACAGGCCGATCTGAATGCCCAGTAGTGTGCCGGCGATCAGGATCGGTTTCCATTGCCGGGGACGCACGGCGAGCGGCTGGCCGTCCCACCAACACCACAGGGCAATGCAGATGCTGCCCAGCCCGAACCGCACGCCAGCCGTCATCAGCGGCGGCCAGACGTCTTGGGCAAATTGAATGGCGACCGACGTCCCCGCCCACAGGATCGCGCACAACAGGGCCAGCGCCGCTGCCGGGATGGTGATCGGCTGTAGGCTCGACATCGACGGCGCAGGCCCGGCTGCCGGAGTATCAGACGTGCGCGCGGTGTCATCGTCCGATTTGGGGGCATGAGCTGCATCCGCGGTGGGCGAAGTTGCCGCTGACGTGGCCGGCAACCCGGGGGTGGCCGCACGGCTGGAATCATGGCGCAACTGGTCCGTATTGCTGGGCTGTCGCGGTGAGTGATCGAACTCATGCGCCATGGGGATGTCGTCTTCTTGAAACCAAGGAGCGAAGGCGCGGCGGGCAAACCGTGGCCGCCTGATACCGGGACGCCTCGTGCATTCCCTATCAGCGATCATGGGGTATGCGCCCATCGCTGGGAAGGGGGGGAGGTCCCCGGGGGGCCTATGGGTAAGGTCACTGGGCGGCTTCGCTGGGTTCGATCTTCAGCGGAACACGGGCATCGATGAGCAGGGCGCTCACGCCGCTAATGAAAAACGCCCCTGCGCAGATCATGAAGACGCCGTCCCACCCTACGCGGCTAGGCACCAGCAGGATCGACGATGCAATCGCGGCCCCGAAGTTGCCCCACATGTTGCCCCATCCCAGGGCCGAGCCGACGTGCTTGCCGGCGATATCCTGTTGGAAGGCCCAAACAGCCGAGATGCCCAGGTCGGTCGAAAACGCCACCAGCGCAAACGCTGACACATACACCCACAGCGGCAGCTCGAGCCCCGGAATGACGTATGGCAGCAGGCAGACCAGGTAGCCCGCCATGGCCGTGAACCGGGACAGGCCCATCGGCAGGGCGCGGCCCCACCGCAGCCCCAGTTTGCGGGCCAGGATATCGGTCAACGGGCCGCCTAGCAGCATGCCGGCCCAGCCCACCGTCATGGGAAGCAGCATGTAAAAGCCACGCCGCTCGATCGGCACGCGGTGGACTTCGTCGAGGTAACGGGCGAGCCAGGTGGTGAGGAACACCCAGCCCACATTGGTGGTGAACTGCGAGATCGACGTCATCCACATGTTGAAGCTGGTGAGGATGGCTCGAATGGGCAGTCCCTTGGCCCGACCGCTTGCGGCGGCCACGGTGGCCGGCCGTCCTTGTTCGATGGCGGCCAGTTCTGCCGCGTTGCAGCGCGGATGCAGGCGGGGCTCGTCGCGCACGACCCACCAGAAGAATGCGGCCACGCCCAGCCCCAGTGCCGCGTACAAGTACATCACATCGCGCCAACCTTCGCCGTACACCTTGCGAATGTCGGCATAGGCCGATTCGAGCAGCAGCCGGTTGAGCCTCGCCTGTTCTTCGGACGAAAGCTGCGTATTGGGCGACTCCGGATCGCCAATCAGGAACTTCGCCTGCTGAGGAAGCGAGTCCCAGGGAAACACCCCGGCGGCATACAGTTGCGGATGGGCCAGCAGCGCGTTGAAGGCCTCGACCAGGTGAGGCCGCGCTTCCTCGAATTGCTGCTGCAGGATCTGACGCTGCTCGGTGGCATCGTCGCTGGCGGCAGCCGACGCTTGGGAATCGGTTTGCTTCTTCAAGGCAGCGTGACGACGGCCCAGGTCGCGGAGCGTTTCGGCGGTTTCGGCCGGCAGCAACTCCAGCACCCGCTTGCCGACGGCAGCCTTCAGTTGCTGGTTGGAGTCGCGCTCATCTTCGGGCAGATGCTCCGCCAGCGTGATTTCGTAAGCCAGGTTGGGGCCCATCAGGTCGCTCGGCGTCAGCAGCGACGACACGCTCACCGGCACAAAGGCCACCAACAGCAGCGCCGTGAGCAGCGGCGCCAAGGCCCCGCCAATGCGGCCGCCCATGGCCACAATACTGCTGGCCGTACCTCGGGCGGTGAACGGTACCCATTTGCTGATGAGGTTGGCGGCGGTCGGGTAGGCACCGGCTTGCCCGAAACCAAAGCCAGAGCGGAACAGAAGTAACGCCAGGAAGCCGCCGGCCAGGCCGATCAGTCCGGTGAAGATGGACCACGTCAGAATGTAAATGGTGAGCATCGTCCGGCCGCCAAAGCGGTCGGACAACCAGCCGGCCGGCACCTGTCCCAGGGCGTAGGTGTAAAAGAAGGCGCCGAAGATCCAGCCGATCTGGGCGTCGGTCAGCCCCAGACCTTGCTTGATGTAGATCTCGACGATCGAAAGGCAGAAGCGGTCCAGATACAGCAGAACCGACATCAGCGTGGCTGCCAGGACAACAAAATACCGTTGGTGCGTCGGACGGGTAGGGGCAGACATTGCGGTGACGCCTTGCAAGCGGTTCATGGGCAGCCAAACGGAAGGGGCAGCCCGCCAATGTAGAAAGCCCGGCAAGTCCGTGCAAATTCCGTCCGCTCTGCTCCGCCCGTTTTAGTTCCCGATCATTGCGGCCAGGCGGTCATAGCTGGCGGCGATGCCTTGTTCCATGCCCGAGGCTATGGCGCCATCGCGAGCCTCGCGCGAGGGGAACACCACTGTTATGGTCATGTGGGTTTGCCCATCCTGTTCGGTGAGAGTGAGCGTGGCCAGTTGCTCGCTCGATTGCGCTTCGCAGCCGAACTCGAAGCGTTCGGTGCGAACGATCCGCTCCGGCGGCACGATTTCGCGATACTGACCGCACCTGGCCATCTGGTTGCCGTCGGCGTGCTGCCAGACATGGCGAAAGGTGCCGCCAGCGGTCAGATCGTTTTCGCACTCGGTCATCGTCCATCCCGGCGGTCCCAGGAGCCACCGCTTGAGCTGCTTCGGCTGCGTAAGGGCTTCGAATACCAGAGCCCGAGGCGCGTCGAACGTGCGCTGGATGACAATCTCGCGCTCTCCTGAGGTGACAACGGTTTGTGGAGATCGGGAAGACATGGCATTGGCTCCGTAAGACAGGGCTTAGCGGCGAGACTCGTGTCGCGAAGGTAACGTCGAGCTAGTTGGATAGGGACGAGTTTCTCGTCCAACAAGTTACACGCATACCGGCTCAAAAGAGAGCGTTTGCTGTTGCCAAGCCGCGGTCGGCGAAGAAACGCTGGCGGGCGGTGGGCCGCGCTGGTTAAGTTGGTGCGCGATCAACCGACTACGGATCGATCACGTGACCGAGGGCGTGTTCTAGGAGCCACCGGAGATGGGATGGCGAACGGGATTGCTGAGTCTGCTGGCGCTACTCGTCGCGGCTACAATTGCCAAGGCGGTCGAGAAGCCGCGGCCTAACATCCTGTTCCTGCTCGCCGATGACCAGGCGTACGATACGATCGCCGCGTTGGGCAATCGCGAGATCGAAACGCCCAACCTCGATCGGCTGGTGCAACGCGGCGTGACCTTCACCCATGCCTACAACCAGGGCAGTTGGTTGCCGGCCGTGTGCGTGGCCAGCCGCACCATGCTCAATACGGGCTTGAGCCTGTGGCGAGCCCAAGCGGCCGAGAAGAATCTGAACCAATGGGTGCAACAGCGCCGACTCTGGCCGCAGTTACTGGCCACTGAAGGCTACGACACGTACTTCACCGGTAAGTGGCACGTTAAAGCCGATCCGCAGCAGGTGTTCCAGGTCGTCCGCAACGTGCGCGGCGGGATGCCGGCTCAAACGCCCCTGGGTTACAACCGGCCCGTGGAAGGTCAGCCCGACGCCTGGAAGCCGTGGGACCCGCAGTTCGGCGGTTTCTGGCAAGGCGGCAAGCATTGGTCGGAAGTGGTGGCCGACGATGCGATCGACTACCTGGCGATGGCCCGCGGCAGCCAGAAGCCGTTCTTTATGTACATCGCGTTCAATGCGCCGCACGATCCCCGGCAATCACCTCGCGAGTATGTCGACAAGTACCCACTCGAAAAACTTTCGCTGCCCGAGCCGTTCTTGCCGTCGTACCCCTTGGACATTGGCAGCAACCGCATTCGCGACGAGCAGTTGGCCCCATTCCCCCGCACCGAGCATGCGGTGAAGGTGCATCGCCAGGAGTACTACGCGATCATCACGCACCTGGACGCCCAGATCGGCCGTATCCTCGACGCGCTTGAAGCCAGCGGCCAGGCGGAGAACACGTACATCGTGTTTACCTCCGACCATGGATTGGCTTGCGGCCATCACGGGCTGATGGGCAAGCAGAACATGTACGAGCACAGCATGCGCGTGCCATTTGTCGTCGTTGGCCCGGGCGTCACCGCCGGTCAGCGGATCGACGCGCCGATCTATGTGCAAGACATCATGCCAACGACGCTGGAGTGGGCCGGGGCCAAAGTGCCGGAGGGCGTCGATTTTCGAAGTCTGGTGCCACTGCTGCAGGGCAAGAGCGACGGCTGGCGCGATACCATCTACGGCGCGTACATGGACTTTCAGCGGATGATCGTGCGCCGCGGGTACAAGCTGAATGCGTATCCCAAGATCGACGTGGTGCTGCTGCATCACCTGCAGAACGACCCCAACGAGATACGCGACCTGTCCGAGAATCCCGATTACGCCGGGCCATCCATGATGCTCAAGGAGGTCCTGAAGCGAGTGGCCAGCGAACTGGACGATCCACTGTTCAAACAGAGGCGGCCCTAACGCTGCGATCCGCCGCTGCGTGCCTCGCCAAACGTCGTTTGCCAGCGCCCAATTCACGGCTCGCTCCGCGCCGAACCCAACTGGTAGAATGATCTGGCCGAGCAGATGCCGGTAGTTGCATGGGGGGCATCCTGTCGTCGTTGAACCATGTCGGGCACATCATCACACACCAGCTTGCGGCTCGCCACGCCGATCAAATACCTCAAAGGGGTTGGGCCGGACCGCGCGCCGCTGTTTCACAAGCTGGGAATCCGCAACGTCGCCGAGTTGTTGTTCCATTTTCCGCGCGATTACCAGGATCTGTCCGACGTACGGGAAATGGATGAACTGGAGGACGGCGCCACCGTCAGCGTGATCGGCACGGTGGAGGACATCGACCAGCGGACGACCTCTCGAGGCACCATCACCGGCGTGCTGATCGGCCAGGGCGAACACCACGTCCGTGGCGTGTGGTTCAACCAGGCCTACCTGCGGCAGAAGTTCCACATCGGCCAGACCGTGGTGTTCTCCGGCAAGGTCCAACTGCGCAACCTGGCCTGGGAGATGGCCCATCCACGCGTCCAGTGGCTACAGGATGGCGAACAGGTCAGCGGCGAAATCCTGCCGATCTACCCGCTGTGTGAGGGGCTCAGACAAGAACACGTCCGCCGGGCGATGCGCAATGCGCTTGAGAAGTACGTGGACCACCTGGACGAGGTCTTTCCGGCCGATTACCTCCAGGCACATCAGCTTTGGCCGCTCAAGCAGGCGTTGCCCCAGGTGCATTTTCCGTCGTCGATGGAATACCTCCAGCAGGCTCGGCGGCGGCTCATCTATCAAGAGCTGTTGGTGATGCAGCTCGGCTTGGCCTTGCGGCGGCAGATCACCATGCAGCAGTCGGCGATTCCGCTGCCGGCTACCGGTAAGATCGACGCCCGTATCTTGCGGCTCTTCCCGTTTGAGCTGACGGCTGGCCAGCGCGAGGTGATCGATGCGGTGGCGGCTGACATGGCTCGCAGCCGGCCCATGAACCGGCTGATTCAAGGCGACGTGGGCAGCGGCAAAACCGTGATCGCCGTGTATGCCATGTTGCTGGCCGTGGCTCACGGATGCCAGGCGGCGCTGATGGCCCCGACGGAAGTACTGGCCCGGCAACACTATGAAACGCTCAAGCGGTTGCTGCACAACAGCCATGTGCGGCTGGGGCTGCTCTCGGGCAGTCTTTCCGCCAAGGAGCGGCAGCAAACACTTACCGGGCTCGCGGCCGGCGAGATCGACGTGGTGGTCGGCACGCAGGCCCTGATCCAGGACGGCGTGCAATTCGCCAAGCTGGCCCTGGTGGTGATCGACGAACAGCACAAGTTCGGTGTGAAACAACGGGCGGTGCTGCGCGGGGCGGGCTTGCAACCGCACTACCTGGTGATGACCGCCACGCCGATCCCTCGCACGATCAGCATGACGCAATTTGGCGATTTGGACGTGTCGACGCTCCGCGAAAGCCCGCCGGGCCGCAAGGGCGTGAAAACCTACCTGGTGCCGGAAGAGAAACGCGAAGCCTGGTGGGACTTCTTCCGCAGCAAGCTTCGCGAGGGCCGGCAAGGTTACGTGGTGACGCCGCGTGTCGAGCAGGCCGAAGATAACCCGGCTAGCGTCGAGGAGCGGTTCGCTTCGCTGGCCAACGGTGAGTTGGAAGAGTTTCGGCTGGGCATGGTGCATGGCCGTATGGCGCCGGAGGAGAAGGAAGCCTGCATGGCCGCCTTCCGGCGCGGCGAAATCCAGGTGCTGGTCTGCACCACGGTGGTCGAGGTAGGTGTCGACGTGCCCAACGCCACGCTGATGGTGATCGAATCGGCCGAGAGCTTCGGCCTGTCGCAATTGCACCAGCTTCGCGGCCGGGTGAGCCGAGGAACGCACCCGGGCGTGTGTGGGCTGTTTGCCGACCCGCAGAACGAGGAAACGCAAGCCCGGCTGGAGGCGTTCGTCTCCACCACCGACGGCTTTGAACTGGCCGAACTGGACTTCAAGCTGCGCGGGCCCGGCAACCTGTTCAGCACGCAGCAGCACGGGATGCCGCCGTTGTACATTGCCGACCTGGCACGCGATCGCGTGTTTCTGGAAGAAGCTCGCCGCGATGCCCAGCAGCTTGTGGATATCGACCCCGGCCTGGCGAATCCCGAGTTCGCCTTGCTCCGGCGGATGGTGCTGCGGCGATACGGGCAGGTGCTGGAACTGGGCGACGTGGGCTAATGCCCCTGCCTGTTGCTCGGCTATCGGGGACACTTTGCGGACCAGGATCCGGGGGCATGCGATGGAGTCGCCGTTGCTTCATACCTGCCGGCGGCCCGATGGATGAGCACGGCTCGCAGAGCCTCGGTACGCCTGCACACGTGACGAAAGAAGGGGAGCGAAAACAAAAAACGCGGACCACGGAGCGTTGCCGTGGTCCGCGTAAATGTGTCTGAATGGTGAATCGCTTACTTGCGGCCGGGGAAGATCTGCTCGGTATTGTCGCGCAGCACCTGGATGCCCAGAGCCAGTGCCCGTTCTTCACTCCAACCGCGGTCGATCACAAACTTTTCGGCCAGCACTTTGGCCAAGATTCGCTTGTACATGGCGAACTTGGGCAGGGCGAACTCCAGCTTGTACATGTCGCTGTAGTAGCCGATCTGCTTGGTGCGGGGCACGGCTTCCAGCCGGGCGGCCACGTCGTGCTCGATGAAGGTCGGTGTGTTGCTGTACCACCAGTGGCCGTTGGTGATGATGTTGGGGAAGATCCAGGCGTAGCTGGTCAGTTCCTGGTTGGTCACGCTGGCCAGCACCGAGATCGGGAACTTCACGCGGTGGAAGGCATTGAACAGTTCGCGGTACTGGATCAGCGACACCCGGCTGTCGTACAGGTCCTGCCCTTGGTACACGCCGGCCGGATACACGGCCCGGTTCACTCCGATCATCAGGTCGAACGGCAGACCGTACTCGTCGCACAGCTCGGCCAGGGTCCAGAACACGTACTGGCTGAGGGCTTCGCGCTGGTCGGCCGAAACGCTCTCGCCCTGCTTCCACACGGCACTCACCGCGGCATCGGCCTGGGGACCGGCCGACGAGGGTTGCGGAGCAAAGTAGGGCGGCAGCGAGATGGCACACGCCCGGGCCCCGCGGGACGTGAACCGCTCAAACAGCTTGGCCAGGGCCGAGCGGAGCGTGGCACTGTCGGTGACGGACACACCGGAGGATTTTTCGAGCCGCTCGCGGACCGTGGCCTTGGCCAGGTGGAATACCAGGTCGTCGGTCCGCAGGCAGGGGATGTAGCGGTTGGTGTCGAAACCTTCCAGCGGATCGTCGAAGTCGTTGGTGAGGAATACGCCGGTGAGGCGACTGGTGCGCAGCACCTCGTCTTCCCAGCCGGGCTGGGCCATCTTGGCCGCTGAGGCGTCGTAGATGGCTTCCCAGTTCTCGGGCGTGAGCCGGTCGTGCTCAAAGCCGAAGAACACCTGGAGCATCTCGATCAGCCAACTGTACTGCACCGTGTTGTCCAGCGGCGCCAGGTTGTGGACCAGCCGGCGGACCTTCTCCTTGGGATCCAGGCCCGGCTCCTCAATCCGTTCCTTGGGCATGCCGGCCGAATGGGCCAGTTCGGTGTAGTAGTGGTAGCCGAGGATGTCGGCCAGGGTGGTCGACGCCGGTTGATGCGCGTTGATGTGCGTATGCGGGTCGATAATCTCCAGCTTGTCCAGCTCGTTGAACAGCCGAGTGCGAAGTTCTAGCGACATCCCAACAACCTTGGCGGTAAGACGAAAAACAACGTACGATGGCTCCGTTGTAACAAATCGCGGCTGCTGTGCCAGGGTGCCCCCGTGTCACTAAGGCACCAGGCGTAGCATGCCCGAATCGGCGGCCACGGCTTCGTCGGCCCACAGGTTACCCGCGCAGTCGCGGGCAGCATGGCTGGGGGGCGAGATCGCGCGGCTGCGGACCCAAGAAGGTTTCCACCTGGGCGTGACGCCATGCGCGCGGGTGAGCCTGGCAGGCAGCGTTTAGAAGCAAGTGCCGACGTTCCAAGTTGATGCGTCAAACGACCACCGGCGGACGCGTTTTCGGCAGAAACTGACCACGCCGGAGATTGGCTCCAGGCCTATACTAATACAAAGCCGATACCCGTTCGGCAGAGCCGTGGCCGCAGCCAAGCCGCCCTGCCGGCACCAGCGGACCTGCCAAGGGGAAAAGCAGCCCGCAAACCCTTACCCACCATAGGCTCCGGGGTTTGACACGCGGACCGCGCTTGGGCGAAAATACCCCGGCCCTTGAACCTATTACAAAGGCCTATTCCCTTATGACCCGAGTCTTTCGTTCCGGCGGCCCTCGTCGCGCGAGAAATAGCTTGATACTCCAGGAAGAAGAACGGGAGGGCATGCGCGCCGCCGGACGCTTCAATGCCCAACTGATGGATTTCATCCGCCCGTATGTCAAACCGGGCGTCACCACGGGCGAGATCGATCGGCTGGTCCACGAGTACACGCTGGACCACGGGCACACCCCGGCGACGCTCGGGTATCTGAACTATCCCAAGTCGACCTGCACCAGCGTCAACGAGGTTGTCTGCCACGGCATCCCCAACGACAAGCAGGTGCTCAAGGAAGGCGACATTGTCAACATCGACCTCACCACCATCGTCAACGGCTGGTACGGCGACCAGTCGGAAACGTTCCTGGTGGGCGAAGTCTCCGAGACGGCTCGCCGGCTCGTGCAATGCACGCTGGAGTGCCTGTACCTGGGCATCGAAGCCATCAAGCCGCACGGCCGGGTGAACGACATTGGCCGGGCGATCGAGCGGCACGCCCACAGCTACGGCTTCTCGGTCGTAACCGAGTACCAGGGCCACGGCATTGGCCGCAGGTTCCACCAGGAGCCGGGCATCCCGCACTACCCGCACCCCGGGTATCGCAAGCGGATCGAGCCGGGCATGTGCTTCACGATTGAGCCGATGATCAACGAGGGCGTCCACAAGACGGTGCTCGACCCAACCGATGGCTGGACGGTCCGCACGGCCGACGGCAAGCTCTCGGCGCAGTTTGAGCACACGATCTTGATGACCGAAGAGGGCCCCGAAATCCTCACGATGACCCAGCACGGCCCCAAGCCGGGTCACAAGTTCTAACGGGCGTCTCAGCGGTCCAGAAACATGCCGCCGGTGCGGTTCCTGAGCGTCGGCGTGGCAGCTTTCCAGCAACAACAAGAACGCCGCGTGCCACAGGAGCACGCGGCGTTTTAGCATTTGGGTACGTTGGCCTGAGCCCGGTCAGCTGGGCAGTTACTGGCTCACGTCGGCGAAGATGTGCTTGAGGGCTTTCAGGCCGGCCGGGCCTTGGCGGCCGTCGACCACCACGTTGACCCGCACTTCGCTGGTGTTGACCATCTCGACGTTGATGCCTGCCTCGGCCAGCGACTTGAACATGCGAATCGCCACGCCGGTGTTGGAACGCACGCCCACGCCCGCCACCGACAGCTTGGCCACTTCCGGGGCACTGGTGACGGGGCCGGCGCCTAGCGAGTCGCACACTTCGCGGGCCAGGCTCAAGGCACGCTGCAGGTCGGCGCGAGGAACGGTGAAGCTCAGGTCGGCCCGCTGATCGCGGCCCATGCTCTGCACGATCATGTCGACAAAAACGCCGGCCTGGGCGATCGTCTCGAACACCTTGGCCGAAACGCCCGGCGTATCGGGCAGGTCGTTGATGGTGACGCGGGCCTGGGTATCGTCCAGCGTGATGTTGCTGATCGTCAGGTCTTCCATACCTTGGAGCCGCGACACGATCCGATCCAGCGGCACTTCCTCCTGCGAACCCTGCAAGCCGGCGACTACGTCCACGCCGTTGCCGCCGACCCGGTTGGGGCCGTTGCCGCCGTTGTCGTCCAGGTCCGCAGGCGGCTTATCCAGCTCGAACGTCTGGTGAACCGCCCGCAGGGCCGGCAGGGCCTGGTCGCGGGCCACCACGGCCGAGATCTTGATCTCGCTCGTGGAGATCATTTGGATGTTGATGCCCGCATCGGCCAGTGCCTGGAACATGGCCTGGGCGACGCCGGTCTGGCGGGCCATGCCCAGCCCCACGACCGAGATCTTGGCCACCTCTTCGTCGTAGGTGTAGCCTTCGGCATTGAGCTCCTCACAGGCTTCGGCCACGGCTTCGAGCGCAGCCCGCATGTCGACCTTGGGCACCGTGAAGCTGATGTCTGCCTTGCCGTGCGTTCCCACGTTCTGCACGATCATGTCGACCGCGATGTTCCGCCGGGCGATCCGTTCGAAGATCGCCAAGCTGGTGCCGGGCGTATCGGGCACGCCCAGCACGCTCACGCGGACGTCGTCCTTCACCAGCGCGGCACCGCACACGGCGCGCTCGCGCGATTCGGGCTCGCTGACGATCATGGTGCCTGGCACGTCGGCGAAGCTGCTGCGAACGTGGACCGGCACGCGGAACTTCTTGGCGAACTCGATCGAGCGGCTGTGCATCACGCCCGCCCCGAGGCTGGCCAGCTCGAGCATTTCGTCGTAGCTGATCCGGCTCATCTTGCGGGCTTCGGGCAGAATGCGCGGATCGGTGGTGTAGACGCCATCGACGTCGGTGTAGATCTGGCACTGGTCGGCTTTGAGCACCGCCGCCAGCGAGACGGCCGAGGTGTCGCTCCCGCCGCGGCCCAGCGTGGTGATGTTGGAGCTTTCGTCAATGCCCTGGAACCCGGCCGCGATCACGATGTAGCCGTCGTCCAGCGCCTTGCGCAGCCGCTCGGTGTTGATCGACTGGATGCGGGCCTTGGTATGGGTGCTGTCGGTCTTGATGCCGATCTGGGCCCCCGTGAGGCTGATCGCTTTGTAGCCCAGCGCGTCGATTGCCATGGCCATCAGCGCGATGCTGACCTGCTCGCCGGTCGAGAGAAGCATGTCCATCTCGCGGGCCGGCGGCCGCTCGTTGACCTGGTGAGCCAGGTCGATGAGCAAATCGGTGTTTTTGCCCATCGCGCTGACCACGACCACCACCTGGTGACCTTGCTGATGCTCGCGAATGGCTTTGCGGGCGGCCGCCAGGATCTTTTCGCTGTCGGCGACGCTGGTTCCACCAAATTTTTGAACGATCAGTGACATATTCGTCCGCGGGGTAATAAGCGACTGTTGCGCGTGCGGGTAGGCCTGGCGCGGCCGGGCCGCTTGTACGGGTAGCGCGGGCGCGGGGAAAGCCCGGAGCAGCCGTCGCCACGGAAGCGGGGCAGCGGGCGCTGCCTCCTACGTACAGCAAACTCTAGCTTGTAGCGATAGCACGGCTGCCCCGCCAGGGGGGCGAAAGGCCGGAACGCAAGATGCTTACCGGCGCACAATGGGTCGAATCTACAGCGCCCCCGCCGGAGCAATCAACGGGCAAAACGAGCGACATGCCTTCAGGTGGAACATGCCACTGCTGTCATCCCCCCGCGCAGGCTGCTGCCACGTTGAATCGGCCTAGGTCGATGCTGCGGCCCCGGGGTATACTCGACGGCCACTGCCGTCAGCTCTGGCAGGCTCGAATCGCAGGGAACGTACGCGCCGCCGGGGCTGGCAATGGGCCGAATGGACTTGGCACTTTAAACGGCAGGGGACGGTCGAGTTCCGCCCCCGCCCGCTTAACGCGTTGAGGCGCGTCAGCACGGATGCACGACGTACCCCGCTCGATTCTCGCAGCGCCGCGGCCGGCAGGCCGTCGGCCTTCGCCCGCGCCCCGAAAGGGCGCGCCGGCTGAGGTTGCGCGGGGGGCGCGGAGCCGCGTGCGGCGTGTCTGGCCCGGTTGCCTGCCATGCTGGGCCACACTGGTCGTGCTGAGCCTTGTTGCTGCTTTGTTGCCGCAGACGCCGGCCGCGGCCGTAGCCGCCGAGCCTAGCTATAGCTGGAACCTGAGGCTGGTTTGGGGCGGTGGTGCCGCGCGGCAATGGCGCGGCAGTATCTCCCTGACCGAAGGTACGCTGGGCCTGCTGGGGCCGCTGGGGATCGAAGCCGACGTGCCCGGCTCCGCCTGGTGCGAGCATGGACACCTGAAGTTTGAACAGCCCAGCCCTCGCTCGTACGACGGCCTGGATCTGACCGCCCTGGCGCCCCGTTCGGCCAAGCTGGTCGTCGCGCTGCAAACGCCGGGCGAATCGGCGACACCGCAGATCATCGAGGTGCCGCTTCGCCAACTGATTGATCAGTACCACAACAGCGACCTCGATAACCAAGGCAATCGGCTGCTGGTACAGCGCATACCGGGCGATGCCCTGCGGGTTGAATTGCCCCGCAGTTCGCTGATCTTTGAGCCGGGCGAACGGTTCCAGGCACAACTGCATCCGCACTTGCTTCCGGTGACGGGCGGCACGCGGGTGCGTTTCCGGATGGAGCTGCGCACGGCCGACAGTGACGAAGTTCGCTGGAGCCAACAGGTCGACCGGACGGTGACCGTCGGCGGGCTCGATAACGCACTGCCGAATCTGGCGACTCCGGCCATTCCCACTGGGATTGAAGCAGCGGCCACGGGTGCCATTCCCGCCTCGCATCAGATGCCCGCCCCCGGCGCACCGGCCGCGGCTTCGGGCAGCGGCATCGAAGAGCCGATCATGATCGACTTTGCGATGCCTGGGCACGAAGGCGTTTACAACCTGTACATCGAAGCCACGGTGCTGGGCTTGCGGAGCCGTCTGGGGCTCAAACAGGTGGCCGCTCGCCGCACGGTGCAGGTGCTGGTCCTTTCGGCCCATGCTCCCGCTTCGGATCAAACGCCGTTCCGAGTGGTGCATGAGTTCGATCCGGCAAACTCGTCCTGGCTCAAACGGATCAGCGATTGGCCGCTGCCGGGCTTTCGCAGCGGTCCGATCAATAGCGGCGCGACGCGCTTAACCGACCACGCACTCGGGCGCATCGTGCAGCTCGACGGTTCGTCAGATGGCAGCACCGCCTGGCAGGCTTATCCGTTGCCCATCTCGGCGGTCGGGCATCCGCACATTCTGGAAGTGGAGTTCCCAAGCGACGTGCCGCAATCACTGGGCATCAGCGTGATTGAAGCCGGCCCGGGCCGCACGACGCCGGCGGTGTCGCTCGACTCGGGGTTCGATTTGCCGCAGCCCTCGGCCGGGACGCAGCGGTGGCTGAAACACCGCCTGGTGTTCTGGCCGCGCACCAGCACGCCTTGGGTGTTGTTCCACAATCGCCGCAGCGGGCATCCGGCCATGTATGGCAAGGTGCGGCTGTTGGCCGGTCCGGCGCGGTTGCCGGAGTTCGACGCGGCGGAATCGTCGTCCGACGAAAAGGCCCAAGCCAAGCCAACCAGCAATGGCCGGGCGATTTACGCCTACCTTGATAAGCCGCTGTTTACGAAGAACTTTCTGGCGGCCGATGCGCTCGACGGTTGGAGCGGCCGGGCGTTATCGGACTGGTCGACGTTTTACCAAGGCGCAAATCGCCTGACCCAGTACCTCAAACACTTGGGATACGGCGGGGCGATGGTGACCGCGGCTTGCGAAGGCGGCTCCATTTACCCCAGTGATCTGCTCCAGCCGACGCCCCGGTTTGATACGGGCGTGTACTTCGCATCCGGCCAGGACTTGCAGCGCAAAGACGTACTGGAGCTGATGCTGCGGTTGTTCGACCGCCACCATCTGAAACTGATTCCGGCCGTTGATTTCTCCAGCCCGTTGCCCGAGCTCGAAGCGATCCTGCGTGCCGGGGGGCCTGAGGCCGAAGGGCTGGTTTGGGTCGGCCCAGACGGCTTGAGCTGGCGGCAACGCCATCTCGGCGGCGGTCCGGCGCCGTATTACAACCCGCTGCATCCGCGCGTGCAGGCCGCCATGTTGCAGGTGGTCCGCGAATTGGCTCAGCGGTGTGCCACCCACGAATCGTTCGAGGCGTTGGCGATCACGCTTTCCGCCCGTGGCTATGCGCAACTGCCCGGCCCGGAGTGGGGCTTCGACGACGCCACGATTGCCCGCTTTACCCAGGATACCGGCATTGAAGTGCCTGGCGCCGGTCCCACGCGTTATACCGAGCGGGCAGCCCATCTGCTGGGCCCCAAGCGGGCCGAGTGGCTGGCCTGGCGGGCGGGCGTGATGAAGAACCTGTACCGCGCCATGCGACGCGAGTTGGTGCTGGCCAAGCCCAATGCCGAATTGATTCTGGCGGGCGGCCGGATGTTCGATGGTCCGCCCTGGCAGAGCCGCCTGGTGCCCACGCTGCCTCAGCGCGTGGATGCCGCCGACATTCTGTTGGAAGCCGGCATCGACCCGCAGTTGCACCGCGAGCCGGGCATCGTGATGCTGCGGCCAGAAACGGTCCAACTGGCGGAACGGCTGAGCCCGCTGTCGGCTCAGCTTGGCTGGGACGTAGCCAGGGCGTTTGCGGGCCCGGTGGGGGCGGCTTCGGTTCAGGCAAGTCTGCTGTATCATCCGTCGCTGGCCGCCGAGGTGAAATCGTTTGAACCTCAGGCGCCGTTTGCACCGGGCATTGGCTGGATTGCCGCCCATACGCCACCGGCTGCCGAGTTCAATCGGCGGCGGTTTGCCCGGCACCTGGCAGCGTTCGACAGCCGCCTCATTTTCGACGGTGGTTTCATGCTGCCGCTGGGGCAGGAGGACGCGCTGAGCGACCTGCTCGCGGTGTTGCGGATGCTGCCGCGCGAGCATTTTGTGGCGGTGGAAGAAGTTCCCCAGCCGCTGACGGTGCGCGTGGCTGCGGCCGACAAGCGGACTTGGCTGTACGCGGTGAACGATTCGCCCTGGCAGGTGAAAGCCCGCATTTACTTCGATGGCTCGATGGAGAAGCTATCGCGGGTTGGCCTGAGCCAGGGCGAGGTGAAGCTCGACGTCACTTCAGAAGGCCGCGTCTGGCAGCTCGAGATCGAACCGTATGGCCTGATTGCGGCCACCATCGATGCGGTTGGCCTGAAGGTGCGCCGCGTGGAGGTGGAGCTGCCACCCGATTGCCAGAAACCGCTGACGACCAAGTTGGAAGAACTGGCCGCTCGCGCGGCCTTGCTCCGCGATACGCCGCGCGCATTGCCGCTGTCCAACCGCGATTTTGAAACGCCCGGCGATGGCGAACTGCCGGCCGCATGGACGGCCAGCCGTCAACCTGGCACGCTGGCAACCGTCGACACGCAGCAAAAATACAAAGGTGAACAGAGTCTCAAGCTGAGCAGCATGGGGCCGATCCTGTCGGTGGTGAGCGACCCGCTGCAACCGCCGAAAACCGGTCGCTTTGCCATCAGCGTGTGGCTTCGCGTCGAAGACGAACAGCGGCAACCGCCTCTGCGGCTGGCCGTCGAAGGCGTGCTGGAAGGAGGACAGTACTACCGGCACGCACCGGTCGGCATGGGGCAACGCGTTCCCAAGATCTATCCCCGCTGGACGCAGTTCGTCTTTCAGGTACACGACCTGCCGACGCAGGGACTTTCCGAGCTGCGGGTACGCTTCGATCTGATGGGACCCGGCGAGGTCTGGATCGACGACGTGCAATGCTTCGACCTGCTGTTCCGCCGCGATGAGCTGGTGGAGCTGTCGAAACTCATCACGTTAGCCAGCGTGAAATTGCAGAACAACGAAGTGGCCGACTGCTTGCGGCTCTTGGAAGGCTACTGGCCTCGCTTCCTGGCGATGCACGTGCCGCTGGACGTGCCGGCCGGACTGGTTGCCGAGAACGGTCAGCAGCCGGCGGCTGGTGCGTCGGGCGACTCTGCGAAGTCGGCTGCCGGCAGCCAGACGTCGGGAACATCGCCAGGGGGAATGCCACCGTCCACCGGCACGGCAGCCGCTCAGCCGTCGCAAGGCGGCAGCGAAGCGGCCGATGGCCAACAGGCTGAATCGGCTGCCGACAAACCGGCGGAACGTACCGGCTTCCTGGATCGGATGAAGCAGTACGTCCCGCGGTGGATGCGGTTCTAAGGGACGCTGACCGGCGGTTTAGGAGGCCACGCCCGTCCAGGCCGGCGAATCACTGGCCGGGAACGATTCTTCGGACGCTTCCTGCACTTCTTCCTTGGGCGGTTCGTAGCCCGGCATCAATAGCGTGAGCAACAGCACCGAGCGCTCAAGCGCCTTCAGCGAGTGCGGCTCACGGCAAGCCAGGTGCAACAACTTACCCGGTGTGAGCGTTTCCACCTTGTCGTTGATGGCGAACTCAACCTTGCCGCTAAGGCATTGGACGATCAGTTGGTTGGGTGCCCGGTGCGTGGGGATCTCGCCGCCCTTTTCGATCGTCAAGCGGATGATCTCCAGGGCGTCGTTCTTGACAAGCACCGCGGTCTTGCCGCCGGCGAGTTCGGCGTTCAGATCCACGACTTCGCCTGAACATGCATGATGGAGAGCCATGGAGATTCCTCCCGGATTGTGTGTTGGGGGCGGCTGCCTGCCTTCGCATCATGCCGCGGTCGGTGGTTGCTGCCACGTCGTAGCCACAGCTTTGGCGCCGCCCCGGCCGTAGGTTCCAGCCGTTGGGTAGAGTGCCGCGAGGTAACATGGGGCTTTGCGCGTTGCGCGAGACCGCCATCGTCGCGGGCTTCCATACTTTGCCACGGTTGCAAATCCCTTGCCGTTTGCGGCAGCGCACAGCGAGAGAAACCATCCGAAAGGCTAAGAACCGTGGGAACTTACGCCCAATGTTCTACTGATCAGATCTGGCGGTAGACGGAAGGGGGGCGCGGAAGCGCAGCACGCAAACCGGGCGAATCCGCCCCCCGTGCTGTGTGCGTTAGGACAGACCCTGTACCGAAACGACGACGCCTGAAAGCAAGCGTTGAGGGCCGCCAGGTGTGGCCAGGAGCAAGGCACCGTCGGCGTCGATGCCTTCGCAGATGCCCGTATACCGGCGTTGGCCCTGCTCCACCTCGACCTTGCGGCCGGTCAGCAGGCAGTACTGCGGCCAGATTTCCAGCCAGTTGGCGGCTGGCGTCGCGCCGTCGTTGTCTAAGAGCATTTCGGCCAACGAACCCAGCACGGCGGCCAGTACCTCGACCAGCGGCAGCGGCTGGCCGGCGAACTGGCACATGGCTACGGCACGGCCCTGCACCTCGGGCGGCGCAGCAGCGAACGAGTTGTTCACGTTGATACCGATACCGACCACCAGCCGGTCGGGCCGGGGAACCTCGGCCAGGATGCCGCAGACCTTGCGGTGTTCCAGATACACGTCGTTGGGCCATTTCACGTGCCACGTGGCCCGCGACAGGAACGGCTCCAGCCCTCGCAGCACGCCCAGGCCCGTCCGCAACGACACCGTGGGCAGCCGCTGAGGAGCGATGCCCAGGATCTTGGCGTCCAGCAGCAGGCTGAACGTCAAAGCTCCGTTGGCCGACCACCACGAATTGCCGCCGCGTCCGCGTCCGGCCGTTTGCCGGGCGGCCAGCACCAGGTGGGGGAGCGGCAACTGCGCATCGGCCGCCAGTCGGGCAGCGTGGTCATTGGTCGAGCCGAGCTCCTCGTGGTACTCCAGCCCGGCCAGTAAAGGCACTGCCCGCAGGCGTTCCAGGTCGTGTTCGTCGAAGAGCGGCATGCGGGCAAACGCTTGCGGAAGGTGCTTAGGAATCGGCCTAAACGCGGGCAAATGGTTCGTACCCCGGCATTGTTGGCTTCGCGCCCACAAGTTCAAGCGGGCCTGCCAACGGGGGGCTTAGCCGGTCGAAGAGAGGCCTCCGTTCGTGCCGGCAGCCCGTACGGTTAGACTCTGGCGACGTTAAGATGATAAAAGCGGCCCATACGCCGGGGCTAGCCGTGTTCTATTTCGCGGTCGCGCAGGTTCGCACGCCGCTCTGCGCGCCGCGGTACCTTGCAGGGAGTTGATCGCCATGGAGCGAAATCACACGTTGGGTCGTTGCCGCCAGGCAAAACACGTTGGACGCAGCTTGCCGCGATCGGTTGCTTGGGCCGCCGCGTTGCTGGTGGCCACGCTGGTCACGCCGGCTGCCGCGTCGCCGCTCAAGGGCATTGGCCCGCAGGTGTTCTTGCACACCGCCGCCGATGCGCAGCCCGAGGACGTTGATCGCGACCAGTGGGAAAAGCTCACGGCACAGGTGAAGGAGCGGCTGGAAGAATCCGGGCTACAGGTCGAAACCGGCGACTGGTTTGCCGCCCAGCGGGCGTTCGAGCAGGGCCAACGCGCTAGCGCCCCGGGCCCGCGGATCATGGTGATTCTGGACGTGCTTAAGGACAAGCAGCAGCGGTTTGTGTACTCGGTGCGGATGGAGCTGCGCGAGCTGGGCTACTTTGCCCGGCCGGCCGGGGCCGGTTACCAGGCCGAAGGCCAGTACCTGCACATGGACCTGGCGTTCTTTCCCGAGGGCGTGACCACGGCGCCGCCCAACCGGTTACCGCGTTGGCAGGCGGTCCAGTCGGCCGATGTTGCCTCGTTTACCACGCCCGGCTCGTTGGGCTACTCCACCTGGGATGGCGTGGTCAAAAGCGCGGTGGCCGAAGCCGATCGGCTGGGCCAGGCTTGGAAACGCGCCCAGTAGTTGGACTTGCCCGGCAGGCCCCGCGGCACTCACTAGCCCCCGGCCGTTTGTTCCGATATTTTGGGCAAACGGCCCTTACGGCCCATGCTGCTTGAACTTACCGCACGGACCTCACACCGCGGCCCGCGATGAAATTCAAAGAAGTTCTCATCCTGTTGCCTTGTCACAGCCTGGAGGACTTTCCTCTCCATTACGAAGGCACGGAGGCAGAAAACTTGCTGGCCTGTTGGACGGCCATGTGGCATCCAGCCTTCATCGCCTCGGCGGGCGCCATGCCGTCCTGGGCCCGAGCCGACGACCCGCCCGAGGAACTGGCCGACAAACTGATCGTCGTGCCGCGCGTCAGCGAGTCGATGCTGTTGGCCGGCTGGCCCGCCCGGGCCAAGAACGAAGGCGCCTGCGTGCTGCGCAAGATGGACAGCCGCGATGAGATGGTCGCCACGGCGCTGGCCGCGCTCGACGACGTGCCGGGGGATCTCGATCCCGAGCTGGTGGCCGACTTCCTCGCGTTGGGCTACGCATACCTCGAAGAAGAGTTGCTCACGCGGCAGATGCGCTACATGAGCAATCTGGACGAGGTCCATTTCAGCTCCGAAACCGCCAAGGCGGCCCAGGCTTTGATGGAAGGCCGCCACGACGACACTCGCACCCACCTGCAAAGCTGTTTCGACCTGTTGGCGGAAGCCCGCGACCGCTTCTACCCGGCCGAAGCCTACCTGATCGATCTTACGCTGGTGGCGGCCACGACGCTGGGCGCCAAGCTCAAGGTGGAGTTGGACTCCGATCACCCCGTAAACCTGCTGCTGACCGGCGAAGTGTTGCAGCAGATGGCCGACGAGCAGCCGGAAACCCTCGCGGCCCTCAAGGCAGCCGTGGAAGCCGAGCGCGTGACCCTGGTGGGCGGCGAACGCGGCGAGCGCGAACTGCCGCTGCTGCCGATCGAGGCCGTGCTCGATGAGTTCCGGCACGGTCTGGCAACCTTTGAGCGGCTATTGGGGCAGCGGCCGGTCGTCTTTGGGCGGCGACGGTACGGCATCACGCCGCTACTGCCGCAAGTGCTGGTGCGTTTCGGATTCCAAGGCGCGTTGCACTTGGCGCTCGACGAGGGCAGTTTCCCGGCGGGCGACCAAAGCAAGACCCGCTGGGAAGGTTTCGGCGGCAGCGGTATCGACGCGGTTACCCGCGTGCCGCTGGAAGCCGACAAGCCGGCTTCGTTCATCAACTACTGCGAGCGAATGGGCAACGTGATGGACCTGGACTTTGTGGCCACGCTGACGTTTGCGCGGTGGCCGGGCCAGGGCTGCACGTGGTTCCACGATTTGCGCCGCATCGCGCGGTACTCGCCCGTGCTGGGCCGGTTCATCACGCTGAACAAGTATTTCACCAGCACCGAGTACTCCGGTCACGTGGCCAAGTACTCGGCCGACCAGTACCGCTCGCCGTACCTGCGCCAGGCGATCATTCGCAAGCAGCCGAACCCCATCACGCGCGTGGCCGAGGAGCATCGCCGGCGGTTCATGTGGGAAGCCGCTTCGACCACGGCCACGTTGGCCTCGATGATGCGACTGCAGCCGCAGCCTGGCCCTGGCGAAGAACTCAAAGAAGCCATCCGCACCGCGGCCAGCGAAGGTGACGCCGCCAGCGAACTTACCGAGCGCATTGCCGCTGCCCAGCACGCGGCCCAGGCGGCGTTTGCCGAGGCGATGCCGCGGCAACAGACCGGACCTGTGGCCGGCTATCTGCTTATCAACCCCATGAGCGTGGCGCGCCGGGTGGGCGTGCATTTGCCCGAGCTGACGTCCATGCCGACGGTCGATGGTCCGGTCAAAGCCGTTCAGCCCGAGGGCAAGCTGGCCGTGGTCGACGTTCCGGCGATGGGCTACACCTGGGTCACGGCCGGACAGGGGGCCACGCCCGCCGCGCCTTCCCGACGCGGTAAAGCCAAGAAAGAGGTGCCGCTGGGTGACCTCAAGGAGCACATGCTCCGCAACGAGTATTTTGAGGTCATCATCAACCCCAAGACGGGCGGCATCGGCGGTGTCCGCGATTACAACCAGCGGGGTGCCCGGCTCTCGCAGCAGTTGGCGTACCGCGTCCCAGGCCCTCGGCCGCGCGTGGGCGATGCCTGGCAGGACCCCGACTCGCTGGCCATCTACTCGCAGATGGTGGCCGAGGACATCCAGCTTACATCGGCCGGGCCGGTGTTGGGCGAGATGGTCAGCCGCGGCCGCCTGATCGATGCCGAAGGCAAACGTCTGGCCGGCTACAAACAAACCGTGCAGGTGTGGCGCAGCTCTCGAGTGTTCTTCATCGAAATTGAACTCGATATCGACGAAGAGCCTCGTGCGCTTCCCTGGGAAAGTTACTACGCCAGCCGCTTTGCCTGGGCCGATGAATCGGCTGAGATGTATCGCAGCGTGGGGCTGACCCGGCAACGGACGGAAGCCAAGCTGATTGAAGCCCCGTACTTTGTCGAACTGCACACCGACAAGCATAGCACGGCGCTGTTGATGGGCGGCTTGCCGTACCATCGCCGCACCGGGATGGGCGTGCTGGATACGATGCTGGTTGCCCGCGGCGAAACGGCCCGGCGATTCCGGTTGGGCGTGGGCATCGATCTGCCGCACCCGCTGCCCCGGGCGTTGGAGCTGCTCAGCCCGATCGTGCCACTGCCGCAGAACGCGTCGCCCCCGGCCGGTCCGGATACCAGTTGGCTGTTCCACCTCGACCGCCGCAACGTGGTAGCTACGCACTTTGAACCAGTGGAAGAAGGTGGCCGCGTCGTGGGCTTCCGGGCTCGGCTCATCGAGACGGAAGGGCACGAGGTGCGCTGCCGGCTGCGTTCGTTCCGCGCTGCCAAGACGGCACGGCAGGTCGACTTCCTCGGCCAGACGCTGGTGCAACTGCCCGTGGAAGACGATGCGATTCTGATTGACTTCACCGCGTACGAGTGGGTGGAGATCGAAGCCCGGTTCTAGTCGGCCGTCCCTTGGCCGGTTCTGGGGCCATGGGTGGCTGCAAGCCTCCTGCCACGGTGTCGACGGCCTGCGCTTGCTTTGCGCGCCGCCGAAGTTTCTGATATTGGGGGGTAGAGAATACGAGGGGCAAACCGCGCCGCCCTTGGTGCCCGATGCGCCAACGGCTGTGCCACCACATCTGCGCTCTTGTCGCACGCACGCCCAGAACGACCGAGGCAGCATGAGCCGTTTGACCTCGCAAGAAATTCTCGATTCGATCCAGCAACGCGGGCTGGTGCCAGACGACATCGTGGCCAAGCTGCGCGACCGCGTACGCGAGCGGCCTCACGAAACCGGTCCCGAAGCACTGACCGCATGGCTGGTCAAGCACAATCAATTGACGCAGTTTCAGGCCGACGAGCTGCTGCGCGGCGGCGCGACCGTCAAACGGGGCTTGCCGCCCGAGAAAGCTTCGCTGGCCGAGATCATCGATGAATCAGAAGCCGCCGGCATGATGGGCGGACCGGCGTTCGGATCCGCTGGTTTGGGGGCGTTCAATGCGCTGCCCGGTTGGGGAGCGGCAAGCATGCCTGGGCTCGGACAGCCCGGTCCCTTTGGCGCTGGCCCGCAAGGAAATAACAGGCCGCAAGCTCGGCAGGCCCCCAAGCCAACCTGGGATAGCAAGTTGATGCTGCTGGGCGGCGGTGGGCTGATCCTGCTGCTGCTGGCCGGTGGTATCCTGTATTGGCTGATTGGTCGCGGTTCCGGCGATGAGGCCTTCAAGCTGGCCGAGGACGACTACAACGCCGGCAACTACACGCAGGCGATCGAAAAGTACAACCGCTTTCTGGAGACCTTCAGCAGCCATCCCAAGGCCAGCCTGGCACGCGTCCACCGCGGCCTGGCAAAGATGCGGCAGCTCACCACGCGTCCGGCCGATTGGACGCAAGCACTGGCCGAAGTCGACGCCGTGTTGCAGGAAATTCGCCGCGAACGCGAGTTTCCCGAGGCGCGGCCCGAACTGGCCAGCATCCTGCCACGCCTGGTCGAAGGCTTGATTGCCCAGGCGCAGAAGCAGCAGGACGCCCAGGTGCTGGCCCAAGCCGAGCAGGCGTTCAACCTGCTCCAGAACAGCAACTACGTGCCCCAGGCCCTGCGCAATGAAGAGGCGTTGCGCCGGCTGGAAGCCGAGCGCGCCCAAGTGCAGCGCGACCTGGATCGCGACCGCGAATTGAATAAGGCGATCGAAGAGATCGCGGCCGCGGCTGCTCGAAACGAAACGGCCATGGCGTACGCCATTCGCCGCGATCTGGTAAGAACCTTCCCCGACCTGGCCAACAACGCGCGGCTCCGGGAAGCCATCGCCCAGGTGGCTGTCGCCGAGCAGCAGGCCGTGCAATATGTCGCCGAACCGGTGCCCGCACTCAATGAGGAGCCGGAAACGGCCGTCGCGGCCGTGACGTCGCTGGCTTCGACCTCCGGCCGGCCCCTGCCAGCTGGGGCGGGCAAACGTGTATTTGCGCTGGCTTCGGGTGCGGCGTATGGGCTGGACGCTTCGACGGGCGAACTGCTGTGGCGCCGTTTCGTAGGCTTTGATGCTACGGCGCTGCCCCAGCCGATCGGTCCCAACGGGGACGATGTTCTGCTGGTAGATGCCGTGCGCAGCGAACTGGTGCGCGTGGAAGCGGCCACCGGCAAGCTCCGATGGCGGTTGCCGCTGGAAGGTGGGCAGCCGCTGTCCCCGGTCGTTGCCGGGGATGCCGCGTGGGTCGCCACCCGCGAAGGCCGGCTGTATCACGTGAACCTGGAAAGCGGCGAAGCACGTGGGTATTTCCTCTTTCCTCAGCCGCTTTCGACGCCACCTGCGGTGCATCCTTCCGGCACTGTGGTGTACCAGGTAGGGCAGCAAGGCAGTTTGTATGTCTTGCAGATGGGCGAGGAACCGGCGTGCAAGGCTGCCGTCTACCTGGGACACGAGCCCGATTCTGTCATCGCGGCTCCGCTGACTATCGAAGACGTGTACCTGCTCGCCGCCGTCAATACAGGGGCCCGCTACTCGCAACTGCACGTCTTCCGGCTCGGCGACGACGGCCGGCTCTCCGCGCATCTGCAAGCCGATGCGCTCGACGGCCAGGTGCAGATCTCCCCGCAGCGGGAAGGCAACTCGGTGGTGGTGGCGACCGACAGCGGCGCCCTGTACATGTACGCGGTGGGCGACGTGGATTCGGAGCAGCCGCTTACGCTGATCGCCCGACAGGGCGGCAGCTCGCGTTTGCCGGTGGCACCCCAGGTGCGGTTGACGACCGAACATCTGTGGGTGGCCGATCGCGTGCTGCAGTATTACGCCTTCCAGGAGGCGACCGGAAGTTTTGCGCCGGTCTGGCAGCGGTACCGCGGCGGGATCTGTACGCAGCCGCTGCAAGCCGTGGGCGATGCCCTGATTTACGCGCGGCGGGTGCCTGGCAAGCCGGGCGTGGCCGTGGCCGCGGTGGGAGCCACATCGGGCGAACCTTATTGGGAAACCGTGCTTGCCGCTCCCAGTGCCACGGGACCGCTGGTCGATCCCGAAACGCAATCGGTGGCTGCGGTGACCACCGGCGGAGCCTTGTACGAGCTGCCGCTCGCACAATTGGAACGGGGCCATGCGGCTGTTTCCAAGCCGATTCAGCAGGTGACGGTCGATAGTCCTCTCAGTACGGCGTTCCCGGTCAGTCGCTTTGCCGATGGACATTGGGTACTGGCCGTCGACGACACGGCCAGCCAGTTGCTGGTAGCCAGCCCTGGCAGTCAGGGCCGACGGCTGGATTGGAAGCCGCTGCCCGACGTCGCCGCGTTTCCCCCCGTCAAACAGCACGAGCGGTTGTTGGTGCCCGGCGTGCTAGGACAGGTCTTTTGTCTGACGCCCGGCACGTGGCGCGCGGATGCCCAGCCGTTTCAGCCCGTGATCGAAAACGGCCGGCGCTATGCCTGGCAGGCCACGTTGCCCTCGCCGTCGGCAAGGCCCAGGACGCCCGTGCCCCCCGTCCCGATGCAGATGGCGAATGCGGTGAGCCGGCCGAAGCTTTCCACCGTCGCTTTGGCATTGTCCACGGAAGCCATGCATGCCGACTCCGACGAGGTGGCCCCGTCGGTGCCTCCCGAGGAGTTCATGGCGCAGGCCGAAGGCTCGCCTGCTGATGATGCGTCGCCGTTCTTGTTGGCCGAAGCCGACGGTTCTCTCTACTTGCTGGCCTTAATCCAGGAACCGGTTCCGCACTTGGCGCAACTTGCCGAGTCGCGTTTGGAGCATCCGCTGGCAACGCCGCTGGTGGCCCTGGGCGATACGGCCTTTGCCGTCGATCAGGCGCATCGTTTGATCGCGATTTCGTATAACGATCTGCGCCCTCGTGTGCTGGCGGAGCTGACTGGCCCTGCGATCTGGGGCCCTCGTCTAGTGAACGATGCCGTGCTGCTGGTGACGGAGGACGATACGCTCTGCTGCTATAACGCCGACGGTTCGCTGCGTTGGCAGCGGACGCTGGTTGATGGCCCCTTGGCGGGCGATCCGGTACCTGTCGACGGCGACTTGATTGTGGCTGCCGTGGATGGAACGCTGCGGCGGATCGATGCGGCTAGCGGCCAGGAACGGGGCAGCATCCAGGTGGGCGAACCGCTGACCTGCGGCGCGGTGGCCGTGGGAGATCAACTGCTGCTAACCTCGGCCGACGGTTCGCTGCTGGTTGCCCGGATGCCGTAGCTTCCCCCAGCATCGATCATTGCGGTCGAGGCGGCACTACCCTTCGTCAAACTGATTCCAGCCGCCGGACGCTCGAAGTACCAGCTCGCGCTGCCGCTGCGGATCGGGATTCATCAGCAGCTCGTGCAGCACAGCGTACAACCAATCGCGGCGATCTTCCGGCATCGTGCTGCCGAACTTGACGAGCTGGTCGGCGTGGATGGCGATCTTGTGGCCGGAGGGGCGGCCATTGTCGTTGCGGCCGGCTGCGACCAGTTCCACCTTGCGCACCTGCTGGGGATCAAAACGCCGCCGCCATTTGAACATGAGGACGCCGGTTGCGACGTACGCATCGTACTCGCCGATCACCGCCACGGTCGTGCCCAGCAGCGAATGCACCGCCGCGAACACCATCGCCAGGCCAATGAGAACAAAGGGGATCAGGAACACGCAGAGGAACAGCGACATGCCCAGCCCCATGGCGTCCTTGACCGGCGGGACGGGGAACCACTTGGGCAGCGGACCCACCAGGTTGCTGTAAACGCCGGCGAACGCGACAAGCACAAAGACGCTGGTGACGCCGTTCCAGAACGCCGAGATTCCCAGCAGCACCAGGAATCCCCCCAGCGAGGTGTGGCGAACCTTGGCCACGATTTCGTGTCCTTGCTGGGTGAGCGAGCAGCCTCGCGGCGGCCGGTCCAGCAGATCGTTAAGCGGCCGTTGGCGTTCGACGACCTCGCGGAGGCGCGAGAGCCGACCGCAGTCGGGGCATAACGCCACGCCTTCGGCGATATTGATCGCTTCGACCGGGAGTGTCGCACCGCAGACGGGGCAACCGTTGTCGCTCATCGAATGGCGTGCCTGTGAGTGACGCCTGGAGAAATTGCCGATTCCCCGCGCCGATGCGCGGAGGGGACATTACTTGGTATGGACGCCGCGCGTAACTTCCAGCTCGCCGCGCTTGTACTTGCCCCAGTATTCGTCCAGGGCCCGCTTGATCTTGTTGTTGAGCAGGAACAATCCCAACACGTTGGGGAACGCCATCGAGAGAATCATCAAGTCGCTGAACGTGAGGATGTTACTTTGCGACAGCAGCGATCCCAGGAAGGCACAGATGATGAACACGATCTTGTAGATCAGCGAGGCTCGGGGGCCGAACAGCGCCACGCTGCACCGCTCGCCGTAGTAGCTCCACGAGATCAGCGTCGAGTAGGCAAACAGCACCACGGCGATGCACAGCACCCAGGTAAACCACTCGTGGGCGGTGCTCACGGCTTTCATGGTCAGGGCCGCGCCGTTATCCGACGCAATCCACCTGGCCTTGTTCCGTTCGCCGGTCAGCGTGGCCTGGGCGGCAGCGACCTGTTGTTCCAGCTCGGCGATCTTGGCCGGGTCGGCACCTTGCGCCTTGGCGTCGATCAGTTGCTGCCGGGCTTCGTCGAGTTGTCGCTCGGCTCCGGGAACGTCGACCTGGTAAACGCCACTGATCACGATCATCAGCCCGGTGATGGTGCAGACCACCACCGTATCGATGAACGGTTCAAGCAACGCCACGATGCCTTCGCTGACGGGTTCCTCGGTCTTGGCGGCCGAGTGGGCGATGGGAGCCGAACCGACGCCGGCTTCGTTCGAGAACGCCGCGCGTTTGATGCCGATGACCAGCACCCCGATGACGCCGCCGCGGATGCCTTCGCCTGTGAACGCGCCACGCAAGATGGCGGCAAACGCGTCGTCGATCCGATCGTAGTTGACGATCAGCAGGTACAGGGCCATCAGGATGTACAGGCCGCACATCAACGGCACGAGCTTGCCGGCCACGCGGCCGATGCTGCGGATGCCGCCGATGATCACCGCCCCCACCATGACGGCCATCACCAGGCCGTAGAGCCAGGCATAACGGTCCGGCTGAAGGAAGTCGCTGCCGTAGCGATTGAGGTTTTCTTGCACGGCTCCCAGCGATTGCACCACCTGGAAGGTGTTGCCGCCACCCAGCGAGGCCAGCACGCAGAACACGGCAAAAACGGTGGCCAGCACCGCGCCCAGTCCGCCCAGGTTCATTTGTGCCAGGCCGTCGCGCAGGTAGTGCATCGGGCCGCCGGACACGGTGCCGTCCGGCAGCACCTTGCGATACATCTGGCCAAGCGTGCATTCGGCGAATTTGGTCGTCATGCCGAACAGGCCGGCCACGGCGATCCAGAACACGGCCCCGGGACCGCCGGTGCCGACGGCAATGGCCACGCCGGCAATATTGCCCAGCCCCACCGTGGCCGAGAGCGCCGAAGCCAACGCTTGAAAGTGTGAGACTTCGCCGGTGTCTTCCGGCTTGTCGTAATCACCCCGGGTAAGCCGCACGGCGTGCCAGAAGCCGCGGAAGTTGATGAAGGCCATTCGCAGTGTGAAGAACACCGCGCCGGTGGCCAGCCAGGCCACGACGAACGGCACGCTGGTTCCCACTTCTTCGTCGCCGAAGCGGAGCCAGCCTCGCGAAATGATCTTGGGCGGCAAGGCCTCGCTCACGCCGCCGGCGAGCAGCCCAAGCTCTGCCTTGGCGAGTGCCGGCCGCTCCTCGTAACGCGGTCCGCTGCCAAAGTCGTAAAACAGCACCATCGCCATCGGGTCGACGACGTAGCGGCCAAACAAGGCGTCGAGCCGGGCCGCAAAACTGGTTTCCTGCTCCTGGGCCACAACTTGCGCCGCGGCATTGCCCGGCGATGCTTCGGCCGCCGCCTGTTCGACGTCCTCAAATCGCGGCTCCTGAGCCAAAGCAGGGGAGGAAATGCCCCACATCGGCATCGACAGGACTACTGCCAACCACCAGGGCGCAAGATTCAATCGAAGGTGGGCCATGAGAGATTTCCGATTACGTGTGGCCGCTAGCAGCAAACAAGGGTGGGGGGGCGGGCAGCGCGCCGCGAGCGACTTTAATATCAGAAACTTCGCATTGTCAATGCTTTACGGCGAGAGTGCAAGGAATGATGCAATTTTTCACATAATACCTTGCGAAAAATGCGTGCCCGCATATCATTCCCTTAGACCCTTTACTCCGGGGTGCGTTGACCGCCTCGGGCATCCAGCCACGTTGACTGTTTCCCATGCCGACCATTAGCGAATCGAGCGACGCGGCGCTACTGAATCTGATCCGCCGCTCGGGCGGTGCGACGGTAGCGGAACTCGCTGACGCGGCTGAAGTTACGCCTACGGCCGTCCGCCAGCGGTTGTCCCGGTTGATGGCCCAGGGGCTCGTTCAGCGCCACTTGCAGCGTAGCGGCCGCGGTCGTCCGACCCACCGCTACGTGCTGACCGAGAAAGCCCGCCGCCTGGCCGGCAGTAACTTTGCCGACTTGGCCGTGGTCATGTGGCGCGAACTGCGCAGCGTGCCGGATATCCAGGTGCGCCGCGGCCTGTTCAAACGGCTGGCCGAACGCATGGCTCAAATGTACGCGCCGGAGGTGCGCGGTCAGAGCCTCAGCGAACGGATGGAATCGGTGGCCGAGCTCTTTGCCGAGCGGGAAGTGCAGTTTGAGGCGGGGCAGTCGGCCGGGTTGCCGGTGCTCAACGCCGTGACCTGTCCTTACCCCGAGTTGGCTGAAGAAGATCGAACAATCTGCTCGATGGAGCGGATTTTGTTTTCGGAACTGTTAGGCGAGCAGGTGTCGCTGAGCCGCTGCCGGCTGGATGGCGAAGCCTGTTGCACCTTCCAGTCCAGTGCCCAGCATCAGACCACGTAGCAGGAGAGGCAATCCGTCTTACGTAATCCGAACAGACAGCGTCACCGGATCGGTACCTCGCCCCCAGCCGGGGCAGCCCGCCACCCCGGACGGCTTTTCCGCGCTGCTGGGTAGTGGTGTGCGGTATCGCAGCCGGCTAAGTTGAAGGCATCGGCCGAATCCCTTTCATCCGGCCCTTTGGGCTGCCCACCCGACGACAGGCAGAGATACCCATGACCCGACCCTGGATCGAAGGACGATTCGAAGAGAACGTCATCACGACCACGATCGAGCAGGCGATCAATTGGGCTCGCCAGTCGAGCTTGTGGCCGATGACGTTTGGGCTGGCTTGTTGTGCGATCGAGATGATGGCCACGGGCGCCAGCCGGTTCGACATTGCCCGTTTCGGGGCGGAGCGATTTTCCGCCACGCCGCGTCAGGCCGACCTGATGATCGTGGCCGGCACGGTGACCTACAAGATGGCCAGTCGCGTGCGGCGGCTTTACAACCAGATGCCCGATCCCAAGTTCGTGATCGCCATGGGCGCCTGCACCGTGGGCGGTGGTCCTTACTTCAAGTGGGGCTACCACGTGGTCAAGGGCGTCGATCTGGTGGTGCCTGTCGACGTGTACGTGCCTGGCTGCCCGCCGCGGCCCGAAGCGCTGCTGGAGGGGCTGATGCGGATCCAAGACAAGATCAAGGGCCAGCGGATCGTGCGGCAGCGCGACGGCGGCAAAATGCCCGACGAGTTACCTGTCCCTCACCACAGCGGTTACGTCGATATTGAAGAACCCCAAGTGCTCCGCGAGCACCAGAAGATCACCGGCTAGCCGGCCAACGCTGCAACCACCGTCCATCCGTTACGTCCTGCCAGGTAGCGCCCCTACGGCGTTGCCGGCAAGATCCACGCGAGTCACCACACGCCCTCCAAGCGGCCCGGTGCCCGCTGGGAAGGCCCGCCCCCCACGGTATCACCCGGTGCCGTTTTGAGCCGGGCGGCCGCCCCACCCGTAACGCAAGCTGGAACGCTCCCAGGCGGACCGGCCCCCAACGTCAACGTCCTTCCCCATAGCGTATGAGCGACCAAGAAGTGCAGACCGATATCCTGAAGATCGAAGACCTCCATGTGTCCGTCGGCGGCAAGCCCATCCTCAAGGGCGTGAACCTTGAGATTCGCCGCGGCGAGACCCATGCCCTGATGGGGCCCAACGGTTCGGGCAAGAGCACGCTGGGCATGGCCATCATGGGGCATCCCGGTTACGAAGTGACCCAGGGTGCGGTCTGGATCAACGACGAGAACATTCTCGAGATGGGACCGGACGAACGGGCGCGGCGCGGCCTGTTCATGGCGTTCCAGCGGCCGGTGGCCATCCCCGGCGTACGACTGGCCGACTTTCTCCGCCATGCCACCACCAATGTCCGGCGGCCCGAACGGCGCGAAGGCGAAGAGCTGCTGCCGATGCGCGAGTTCCGCAAGGAGCTGCGCGAGAAGATGGCCCAGCTTCGCATGGATCCCGAGTTTGCCCGCCGCTACGTGAACGAAGGCTTTTCCGGCGGCGAGATGAAGCGGGCTGAGATCCTGCAAATGGCCATGCTCCGGCCCAAGTTCGCCATCCTCGACGAAACCGATAGCGGTCTGGACGTGGACGCCGTCCGTCTGGCCAGCCAGAGCATTGCTGAGATCGGCCGCTCCAAGATGGGCATCCTGATCATCACGCACCACGACAAGCTGCTTGAGAACAACGTGCCCGACAAAACCCACGTGATGCTGGGCGGGCGGATTGTGGAAACCGGCGGACCCGAACTGGCCCGCGAACTGCACGCCAACGGTTATGACCGCATCCGGGCGGACCATCCCGAGGCGGCGGCTGAGGAAGAAGCCATGCGGCAGGACGGCGCGTTGCAGAAAGCCATGTAACCGCCATCAGCCGGCGAACTGGATAGCGGCGGCGCGCGGACGTGCCGCCCCAGCAGCACCAACCATCACGCGATTGTCGGTCCCCGGCCTCGGGCCTCACCCAGGCGCCCTGGCAGCCAGCAATCGCTTACGACTAGCCAACGAGACCAGATTCCATGGCGACCGATACCAAGACCGACCAGTTCGACATCGCGACCGCCGAGATCAACAAGTACGATTTCCGCAACGAAGAGAAATACGTCTTCAAGGCGCGCAAGGGCCTGGATGCTGAAATCGTGCAGCAGATTTCGGACATGAAGGGCGAGCCGGACTGGATGCGCCAGTTCCGGTTGAAAAGTCTGGAGATCTTCAACTCCAAGCCCATGCCGCGCTGGGGCGGCAAGCTCGACCTGGATTTCCAGGACATCTACTACTACATCAAGCCCTCGGACCATCAGGGCCGGAGCTGGGACGAGGTGCCCGAGGATATCAAGCGCACCTTCGACCGGCTGGGCATCCCCGAGGCCGAGAAGAAGTTCCTGGCCGGCGTGAAGGCCCAGTACGAGAGCGAAGTCGTGTACGGTTCGCTCCGCGAGGAGTTGGCCAGCCAGGGCGTGATCTTCACCGACACCGATACCGCGGTCCGCGAGTATCCTGAGTTGGTGCGCGAATACTTCGCCACGGTGATTCCGCCGTCGGACAACAAGTTCGCGGCGCTCAACTCGGCGGTGTGGTCGGGCGGTTCGTTCATCTACGTGCCCAAGGGCGTGAAGGTCGACTTCCCGCTGCAGGCGTACTTCCGGATCAACGCCGAGAGCATGGGCCAGTTCGAGCGGACGCTGATCGTGGTCGATGAGGGCGCGCAGATCCACTATGTGGAAGGCTGCACGGCCCCCATGTATACGACCGAGAGCCTGCACTCGGCTGTGGTCGAAATCGTGGTCAAGAAGCACGCCCGCTGCCGCTACACCACGATCCAGAATTGGGCCAACAACATCTACAACCTGGTGACCAAGCGGGCCGTGGCCTACGAGAACGCCACGATGGAGTGGATCGACGGCAACCTCGGCAGTCGGCTCACGATGAAGTACCCGGCCGTGTACATGCTGGAGCCGGGGGCCCGCGGCGAGATCCTGTCGATCGCGTTCGCTTCGGCCGGTCAGCACCAGGACGCCGGGGCCAAGGTGGTTCACTGTGCCCCCAATACGTCCAGCCAGATCGTCTCCAAGAGCATCTCCAAGGGCGGCGGACGCAGCAGCTACCGCGGCCTGGTGCGAGTGGAGAGCGGCGCGGTGAAGTCGCGTTCGAAGGTCGTGTGCGATGCCCTGATCCTGGACGCCAAGAGCCGCAGCGATACTTACCCGTACATCGAGATCGAAGAGCAGGACGTCGCCATCGGCCACGAGGCCAGCGTGTCGCGGATCGGTGAGGAGCAGTTGTTCTACCTCATGAGCCGCGGCCTGACCGAAGCCGAGGCCAGCACGATGATCGTCGGCGGGTTCATCGAGCCGCTCGTCAAAGAGCTGCCGATGGAATACGCCGTGGAGCTGAACAAGCTGATCGAGCTGCAAATGGAAGGTTCGGTGGGCTAACCGCCGCCGTCGGGTTCGCAGTTCGTTCCCTCAAAACGGCCGCCGTAAACGCTGACGTTTGACCCACACGGTTTCCTCGCGGCGGCGGTATATTCCCAGCGTGCCTCGCGGCAAGACGCGGTCGCTGTGCGCCACAAGCCAAGTAGATATTGATTTGCCCAGACGCATGACTGCAACGAAGATCACCCCTTCTGGATTTACCGACGAGGCCTTCGAGGCCTTTCTGGCCGCGCGCGAGGAGCCCGCCTGGGCGACCCAGCAGCGCCGCGAGGCCTGGCAGGCGTTTGGCCGCATGGAGTGGCCCAAGAGCGACCAGGAGGAATGGCGGCGCACCGATATCCGGATGTTCCGGCTGGAAAAGTACCAGCCGCCGCAACCGGTGTCGGCCGAGGCGGAGTTGCCCCCGGCGCTGCTGGCCGAAGGCGTGCAGCTAGGCGGCCGGACGGCTTCGCTCAATAGCCAGACCGTGGTCAGCGAATTGGACCCGTCGCTGGCCGCGCAGGGAGTGCTGTTTGGCGGCACGGAACAGATTCTGCGCGAACATGGCGATTTGCTGCGGCCGTACTTTGGCGGCCCGGCCTTCGCAATGGGGCACGACCGGTTTTCGGCCCTGCATGGAGCGTTCTGGAGCGGCGGCGCCGTGCTGTATGTGCCGCGCGGCGTACGGGTTGCCGAGCCGCTGCACGTGCTGGCGGCTTTGACCGATGAGGGCGTCGACCTCAGCCGCATCACCGTGGTGATGGAAGAAGGTTCCGAGGCCACGCTGCTGACCGAAACCGCGGGCGGGGGCAAGCTGGCGTTCCACTGCGGGGCAATCGAGCTGTTGCTGGCTCCCGGTGCCCGGCTGCGGTTTGTCAGCCTGCAGCACTGGGACAACACCGTGTGGCACTTTGCCCAGCAGCAGGCGCGATTGCAGAGCAACGCCCAGTTGCAATGGACGATCGGCGCGCTGGGAGCCCGACTGGCCAAGGTGAACCAGGAAGTCATCCTCTGCGGCGAAGGAGCCAACGCCCAGGTTAATGGCGTGATGTTCACCGAGGGCAAGCAGCACCTGGCTTATCACACCCTCCAGCAGCACGAGGCCGGCAACTGCACCAGCGACCTGCTGTACAAGGGGGCGCTACAGGACCAGTCGCGGATCGTGTGGCGCGGCATGATCAAGGTGGACCCCGGGGCCGACGGCACCGACGGCTACCAGCGCAACGATAACCTGATGCTCTCCAACCACGCCCGCAGCGACTCGATCCCCGGCCTGGAAATCGAGGCCGACGATGTCCGCTGCACGCACGGCTCGACCACCAGCCGCGTGGACGAAGAGCTGATCTTCTATGCCCAGAGCCGCGGCCTCACCCGCCGCGAAGCCACGCGGATGATCGTGTCGGGCTTTTTCCAGCAAGTGTTCGACAGGATCACGATCGACAGCGTCCGCGAGGCGTTGGGCGAAGCGATCGGCCGCCGGATTCGCGAGTATCGCGATACGTGATTAGCCGGCGCTTGACGTTTGCTTCTCTGTAGCGGTGCGCGCTGGCGCATTCGAATGCTGAACTGGTTCGGATGAAACAGAACATGGCCGAGTTTGAATTTGCCGCCAAGGTTTCCGAGGTGCCGGATCCGGGCCGCATCCTGGTCGAGATCGACGAAACGCCGGTGGTGCTGCTGCGCGTGGGCGGAGAGTTCTTCGCGCTCGACGACGTCTGCACGCACGATGGTGGTCCGTTGGCCGAAGGCGACCTGGAGGACCATACGATCGCCTGCCCTCGGCATGGGGCTAAGTTCGATATCCGTACCGGCGCGGCTTTGACGATGCCAGCGACGAAGCCCACCCGCAGCCATGAAGTGAAAGTGGTGGGCGATGACGTGTTCGTGCGTCTGCGCGACTAAGTGCGGCAGACTTCTGAATCGGCTATTTGCCGTCCGACTTGTTGTTGCTGTCGGTCAGCCCCCAGGCTTTGCGTTTGCGCTGGAGTGTGCGCACCGAGATACCCAGCGCCCGGGCTGCATGAGTTCGGTTGCCGTTGTGCTGTTCCAGGGCCTGCTCCACGGCTTCGCGCTCAAGGTCCTCCAGCTTGGTGCCGGGCGGAATCGCCACGTGATGGCCGCAGGGATTGACGCCATTGCCCATGGTGGCCGGCAGGTCGGCCATGGTGAGCACGTCGCCCCGGGCAAGCACCACCATGCTTTCCAAACAGTTGCGTAGCTGCCGCACGTTGCCGGGCCAGTCGTGCGTTTCCAGGTAGCGCTTCAGTTCGGGATCCAGTGAGATCGATTCACGCCCAACCTGCGCGCACAGCGAACGCAAGAAGTGGTGCAGCAGCAGCGGGATATCTTCCCGGCGTTCACGCAGCGGCGGCAGTTGCAGGTTGATGACGTTCAGCCGGTAGTACAGGTCTTCGCGGAACTGGCCTTCTTGCACCAGCTTTTCCAGCGGCCGGCTGGTGGCCGCGACCACCCGCACGTTCACTTCACGATCGACATTGCTGCCCACCGGCGTCACGCGGTGACTCTCCAGCACGCGCAGCAGCTTGGCTTGCGATTCGAGCTTGAAGTCGCCGATTTCGTCGATGAACAGCGTGCCGTTGTTGGCGGCTTCGAACCGGCCGATGCGCGACTCGGTGGCCCCGGTGAACGCGCCGCGGGTGTGTCCGAACAGTTCGCTCTCGACCAGGTGTTCCGGCACGGCGGCCATGTTGACCACCACGAACGGCCCCGACTTGCGAGGGCTGTTCTGATGGATGGCTTCGGCGATGAGCTCCTTGCCGGTGCCCGACTCGCCGGTGATCAGCACGGTACTGTCGGTGGCTGCCGCACGGCGGGAGTTCTCCAGCACGCGCACCATCGACGGCGAACGGCCGACAATATTCTCAAAGCCCAACAGGTGGTCCAGCCGCTGTTGCAACTGGTCGATGGTTTCGTCCTTGCGCCGCGCGTCGAGGCAACGGTTGACCAGCAGCAGAAGTTCCTCGGGATTGACGGGTTTGCTGAGGTAATCTTCGGCGCCCAGCTTCATGGCTTCGACGGCGGTGTTCACGTCGCCGTAGGCCGTGAGCATGACAAACGGTGTCTGCCGGCGACGGCTCCGCCAGTACCGCAGCAGGTCGATTCCGCTGGAACTGCCCATCCGCAGGTCGCTGATCACCAGGTCGATCGGTTCGTCGAGGTGTTCGATGGCCTGCTTGGGGTTCTCGGCCGCGACCACTTCGAACTGCTCCATCCGCAGCAGCCGCGAGAGTGCTTCACGCTCGCACTCCTGGTCTTCGACGATAAGGATTCGCGGGGCGTTGCTCATGACTTGCGTCCCTTGGCTTCCGGATGCTTGGCTGCGGGCAACAGGATGCGGAACGTGGCTCCGCCATGCTCGTTGTTCTCGCAGCCGATCTGCCCGCCGACTTCGTCCACGAAGCGGCGGACAAGCGAAAGTCCCAGTCCCGTCCCGTTCGGTTTGGTGGAGTAAAACGGCTCGAAGATACGCTGGCGATCGGCTTCGGCGACGCCGGTGCCGCGGTCGGCTACCACAATCTCGACCGTATCGCGCTGGCCGGTGGCGATAACGGTGACCTGCCCGCCCGAGGGCATCGCCTGCTGGGCGTTTTGCAGCAGGTTGAGCACCACTTGCCGCAGCCGGCCGTGATCCATTCGCACGTAAAGCGGCTCATCGGCCAGCAGCAGCTCCACCTGCACGTTGTGACGCTCCATCTCGCGCTCGATGAAGTCCACAATGGCGTGCAGTTCCTCCTTCACGTTGACGACTTCATCGCGCGGCTGGTCGGGCGTCGCAAAGCCCAGCAGTTGCTGCATCAAGTGTTCGATCCGGTCGATCTCCCGGCTGGACTGCTCCACCATGGAGCGGATCTCGTCGCCGCTGAGAGGCTGCCCCCGCTCGTACGCCCGCTGCAACGTATGCAGGTTGAGCTGGATGGCGTGCAGAGGGTTCCGGATCTCGTGCGCCAGGCCGGCTGCCAGTTGGCTGACTTCGGTGGTGCGTTGGAGAGTCTGTGTGTTCATATGTTTGCGCAACGTGCTGGAATGGGTCGCCAGGTAATACAGGCTGGTGGCGGCCGCGCCGACAATCAGCAGGGCCGAGGCAAGCATCCAAATCCGCCGCTGCCAGAACGCGTGCCGGCGCTGGGCCAGCAAGTGCTCGAACGTAGCGACGTTCAACCCCAGGTGATATGTGGCTACCTCCTTGCCGAAGGGGCGGACGGGAACTCCAACGTCGTAGGCGGGTTGCCCCGTGCCGAGGATTTCGCCTCGAATCAGCAGCACATCGTTGCCAACATCGTAAACGATGCGGTCGTACCATGCCCTGTGCGTGAGCCGCCGGCCCTGACGCTGGGGCGTGCTGTGAAACGCGACCAGCCCCTGGTTATCGACCAGGGCCGCATACGATGCCGGGCCGTGCGCTGCGGCAACCTCCGCTGGGCGTTCCTGCTGCGGCGCTGCGCTTTGGATCCGCTGCCAGGATTGTCGCAGCCACTCCTCGGGATCGAAGTCCGACACGTCGCGGCTCTGCTGCCGTTCCAGGTCGCGTTCGATGCGCCCGGCCACGCGCTGAGCCTGGAGCCGCAGGCGGTCGATTTCGCTACGTAGCAACTCACCTCGTAATGCAGTCCACGATTGCCAGGTGTCTCGAACGGCCAATGCCACGAGGGCCACGAGGGCCAGGCCCAGGGCCAGATACGCCGCCATGGTCAAGCGACGTGACGATAACCTGCTCGTGGCACGGGGCATTCGAGCGCTTGACCCTGACAAACGGTGACTGCGGTGCTGCAAGGGGCGCGCCGCGCGCTGTAGCAGCCCTCTCGGCAGAGCCGCCACGTGCAGCCGCCGGCCCCGCCGGTTTGATCACAAGAGCGACAATTTGACGTAGTTGCCGTCGTAGCCGACGCCCATTAACGCGCCGGTGTAACCTCCAATTGCAAGGCGATTCTAAACGGCAACTCGTGAACAGTGATAGGGTTACTGCTGTTGGGTCGCGCCGTAACTCATGCGGTCCCCGCACGTCATAGAGCAGATGGCGGGCCAGAGATGCCGGGTGCGTCATTGTGGAACTGGGAAGTTTGGGCACTGCCGGGCGTCCGGAAAATTCTCCGGCTCTTGGTTCATGATTTTTGCCGAGCCCTGGTCATTGGATGATCGGTCCGATTGCGCCAAACCCAGGCTGCAGGGCGAGGCTGCGCATCGAGGTCTGGGCGCTGCGCCGATGGCTCGCCGGTCGCACCTTGGGCAATCCATCCGACGTTGCGCTGCCTGACGGAGCCTGAGGCTCATCGGGCGGCCTCTCCGCCTTAGTCGCGGGGTAGCTCTCGTACCGGCGCGGCCGATGTTCCGGCAGCAAGGGAGAATCGAACTGGTCTCCGACGTCGGGCGATGGCTCGCGCCCCTAGACCCGCGTGGCTCAGGGGCGACAACTCGTCGCATTGCGACGGTAGCGGCCGACTTCCGCGGCAACCTTGCCTGAGTTGTTCCCCATGGGGGCGGTCGTCATGTTGCCGGCAACTCCCGCCCGGCCAGATGCTGCTCCCTATCGTTCGTCCCGCCCTGGCCGAGCCGTACGTAGCGGCGTCCGGAAAGCAGTTCTCGCCACCCATCGGCTAACGAACCGGTGGTGCATCTTCGGCATTCGAGTTGCAAGTGTCTTGCGCTTGGTACGAACCGGAGTCTACCCATGAACGTGCTGAGCCAAGACGATGTTCAGGAACTGCTGGACTGGAAGACGCCGCCTTGCGTGTCGATCTTTCTGCCCACCGAACGCAGCGGGCCGCAGCAGCAACAGAACCCGATTCGCCTGAAGAACGTGATTCATGGCGCACAGCAAAAGCTGCAAGAACGCGGGGTAAGCCGGGCGGAGGCCGATCGCATCATTGCCCCCTTGCAGCCGTTACAGGCCGACGTACACGCCTGGACTCATTTGAGCGAAGGGCTGGCGTGCTTCTGCTCGCCGGGGTTCTTCCGCTGTTTTCATTTGCCGATGCCTCTAGAGCAGGCCGTCTACGTCAACGACCGATTCCACATCAAGCCGGTGGTGCCGCTACTGGGCAGCGATGCCAGGTTCTACATCCTAGCGCTGACTCAATCGACTGCAAAGCTCTACGAAGCCACCCGATACTCGATCCACGAGCTGGCCTTACCGCCGTTGGAAGCCGGCGGTGCTCGTCCGGAAGCCGCGGAGCCGGCGCTGCTCACCGCTGGCGGCGAAACGAGTGATGAGGCGCTAGCGCACGTTCAGGTTGCTCAGTCCGAGCAAACCAAGGCCGATATCCTCAACTTCTTCCACCGTGTGGACCGCGAGGTGGGACGCTTACTGCGGCGGCAACGGGCGCCTCTGGTGTTGGCATGTGTCGGCTACCTGGCGCCGATCTATGAAGCCGCCAACAGTTATCGGCCGCTGCTTAAGGCCAAGGTGCCCGGCAACCCCGATCGCTGGACGCTCGATGAACTGCGAAGCAATGGGTGGACGTTGGTCGAACCGTACTTCCGCCGCGACCAGAGCCGCGCGCTCAACGAATTGAACGTTGCCAAACAAGCCCGGCGGGCAAGCACCGACGTTCGCGAGGTCGTACTGGCCGCGAACGAAGGCCGTGTCGGCACGCTGTTCGTCAAGAAGGGAGCCTCGCAGTGGGGCCTGCTCGATCTGGAGCATCGCGACGTTAAGCTCCAGACCGACGGCCGACCTGCCGGCGAGGAACTGCTCGACTATGCCGCCGCCCGGACATTAGGCAACGGCGGCGAGGTCTTTCTGCTGGACGAAATTCCCCAGACGACTTCACCCATTGCGGCGACGTTCCGCTACTGACTCTGCGCCCGGTGCTGATAGGCCTTCGTTCGTTTGTGAATGTCAAAGCCCTTTATGGGGCCGAAAAACTTGGCCTATAAGAAGCGGCCACGCCCAATCATGGCGAGTGGTCTGAACCAATTCGGACGATCTCACGCCGCGCGGTCCTGCCGCCTGTCAGGATGCATGCTCGTAACGGATGGAGCCGCAATCGCCGTTTGCATTAGCGGCAATGTTGCTGCGATGGGGGCAGCAGAGGATTCCGCAAGTTTCCGTACGGCTGCGGCGGCCGCAGGCTGGCAAGCTAAAAGGTCGCTGAATTCCTGCTGAATATAGGCCAGCATCTTTTCGCGGAACGGCACGCCGTCCTCCGCGAACATCGGATTGAAATCGGCGGTCGGGATGATCATGGCCCAGAGCCTCCTTGCCGTGGCACTCAACGGGACATAGGATTGCAGCAGTTTTCGTGGGCGTTCCGCTCCGCGATTGCACGTGCCGGCCGCATCGATAGGGCCGGTGTTCCCATCTTCGGATCGCGAGCTCCCGCAGATGACTCAATCGGCCACGTCCTCGGCTGCGCCCAGCGATCAGGTGTTGGTGGTCCGCTTGGGTGAGAGCCTGCACGCGATTCCGGTGGCAGCGGTCGAGGAGATCCTGCCGGCCCTGCCGGTGGAACCGGTCGCCCAGTGCCCTGCCTTTGTCCGCGGCGTGGTTTATGTGCGAGGGCATTTAATTCCGGTGCTCGATCTGGCCGAACGCCTCGGAATGGCCGGCCATGTGCGGCCTGCTGAGCCTCATATCGTCTGCCTACGCTGGTCGGGCCGGCTGGTCGGGCTTGAAGTCGACGAGGCGATGGACCTGATGCAGCTTTCAGAAGCATCGGGCTTGAGCGCTGATACGCTCGGCGTCTCGACTGGCATGATCCAGTCGATCATCGAGCGCGACGGAAAAGTTATTCGTTTGCTGAATCCTGCCCGGCTTGTCGCTCCCGACGAAGCGCCCGGTCTGGCCGAGATGCCAACCAGGGCTTAGCGGCCGCATTCGCTGCAACTCTTGCAGCGTCCTATTGCCCGCGGCTCGTTACAGGGATGCACAGGTATGAAGAGCGAAGAGCGGGTTGAACAGATCACCGCCGAGCAGTGGGAGTGGCTGCGCGGCCACTTGGAAGGCGAAACCGGGATGGATTTCTCCGGTTCGCGGTTCTCGCGGTTGAGGGCCGCCGTCGCCAAGGTGCTGGCGCTGTTTCCGCGGTGGCAACCCGGGGCCAGCCTTCCCGAGGTTCAGCTACCGCCGACTTTCGTGGAACAGGTGACCACCGAGCTGACGGTGGGCGAATCGTACTTCTTTCGCAACCACGCCCATTTCGATGCGCTTCGCGAGCAGGTGCTGCCGGCCATACTGGCCGAGAATGCTGCCCGGCGCGAGGTTCGCGTGTGGAGTGCCGGTTGTGCCACGGGCGAAGAACCGTACTCATTGGCGATCCTGCTCGATCAAGTGCTGGCCGCGCGGGAGCCGTGGCAGGTAACGATCCTGGGAACCGATTTGAATCCCCAGTTTCTGGAACGTGCCCGGCAGGGCTGGTACCGGCCGTGGTCGTTTCGCCATTCGCAGGTCCACGAAGACCCGCGGTACTTTCAGCCGCGCGACGGCGGCTATCAGCTCGAGCAGCGCATCTGCGATCAAGTTCGCTTCGCCTACTTGAACCTGGTGAAGGATCCATTCCCATCGCCGCTCAATGGCACGGTCGGGATGGATTTGATCTGCTTTCGCAATGTGGCCATCTATCTCAAGCCGAAAGTGACCGCTGCCATCTTGCGAAAGTTCTGGGAGGCTTTGCGGCCTGGCGGCTGGCTGCTGCTGGGCGAAACGGAATGGAACCATGCCGAGCACGCCCTGTTTGACGTGCGGCGGTTTGCGTCGGCAACGTTCTTTCAGAAGCCTCACAACTCCCCAGTCGCCCGGTTGGATGTGACCCCGCCGCGGCCCGTCTTGGCGTACACTGGCGGATGGCCGAGCGTTTCCGTGCCTGTGGTTCCGCCTGTCCCGAATTGGGTTCCCCTGCCGGGGGCGAATGGCAACGCGGCGAAAACGCCGGCGTTGACATCGCCACCTCAACCTCACGCCCTGGGCATGGCCAATCGGTCAGCCGCGGCACCGCCAGACGCTGGAACGGTTGAAGCCGTCGCGGTCGCCACGTCGCACATTGGGGGCGATCCGCAAGCTGCGGCCGATCCGCGGGCGCGGGCCAAGGGGCGGCTGCAACTGGCCCATAGCCTGCTTCTGCAAGTCCAAACGGCCGAGGCCCGGCGGCAGGTGGAGTTGGCGCTGCAAGAAGATCCGCTGCTGGTCGAAGGGTACATCCTTCAGGCCGGCCTGGCGGAAGATGCCGGCGACCTGGCGACGGCCGAGCGGGCTTGCCGCCGCGCGCTGTACCTGGATCGGCGCTGCTGCCTGGCTCACTTCCATCTCGCGCTGGTGCATCAGCAGCAGGGCCACGTGGCCGCGGCCACGAAAAGTCTCCGCACGGTGCGCGAACTGATCGAACAGCACGATCCGCACGAATTGGTCGAATATGGCGACGGTATGTGTTTTGGCCGCTTGCGCGAGCTGGTCCAGATGCTCGACGCTTCCGGCCAACCATAAGTGGGGCTGCAACGGCTGGCGCGGCTCGCCGCGAAATGCCGATGCCGCGCCGCCGGCACTACCGATGCTGACTTTGCAGGGCGAAATGCCATGACCGTGGCCAAGGCAACCGGATGAGCGAGCTACCACACGCAGCGAACGTATGGGAGCGGCTGCGGCAGCGGCTTCATGCGCTGACCGCGCCGCCGTCCGACGCGCTCAGCCAGGCGGCGCTGGCCGAGAAGTTGGCCCGGCGTGCCGAATCGCTGCGCAGTCAGTTGCGAACGACGGTGCCCGAGGGCCCCAAGCTGGTTTGCTTGAACTTCGCGCTCACTACCCAGCGTTATGCTTTGCCGCTGGAGCACGTGCTGGAAGTGCGGGCGTTGGAGCATTTCACGCCGGTGCCCGGCGTGCCGGCGTTTATTCGCGGCGTGGTTCAGTGCCGTGGCACGATCCTGGCGCTTTTGGACCTGGGGCGGCTGTTTGGCGTGGCGGAGACCGGCCTGGCCGACGTGCATTACTATATCGTGGCCGACGCCGGTGGCCGCCGCGTGGCGTTGGCGGCCGGCACGGCCGAGGACATCGTCGCCATCCCGCACGGCAAGCTGCAGCCTGCCCCGGCGCTCGCGACCGATGTGCCGGGCGAATGGATTCGAGCCGTATTCGACGAAAACCGCATTGTGCTGGACCTGGTGCGGCTCCTGCAGCACGAGCGGTTAGTGAACTGGCAACACTGAGCGAAGCAGGCCTGCCTGCGAATGCTGGCGGCTGCGAACCTTCGCCACGGCGGTGACCTTGGCAGACCATTCCTGAGAGCGAATGCCCGATGCGCATGACGATAGGCAATAAACTGGCCGCAGGATTCGGCAGCGTTCTGCTGTTGATGGTCATCAGCAACGTGCTGGTGTACGAGGCACTGCGGCGGATGAGCAAAAGCAGCGACGAGGTCTCATTTGAAGCCGTGCCGCTGTTGCGGACGGCCGACGATCTGACGATCGCCTTGGGACGTGTCACGATCGCCAACCGCGGATACTTGTTGCTGGGCCACGACGACACGCAGGCGGCGTACTTCGAGGCGGAGTTCGATGCGGCCTTCAAGGCGCTCGATGAAGCCATGGCCTCGCTCAAGGAACTGACCAGGGCGTCCACGTATCAGCACGACGTCCTGAGCACGCAGTCGATCGAAGATCGCCTCAACGAATTTCGTACGGCCCAACAACAACTGCGTCACGCGGCAAAACAGGCCGGCAACACCGCCGACCGCGATCTCTCGCAGGCGATCACCATCATGGAGACGCGTTCGGTTCCCGCCACGCGCGAAGTGCAGAAGGCGGCAGAGGCCCTGCGCAACGTGGCTTCGCAGCGCTTGAGCGAGGAACGCAAGGAGCTGGAAGACAATCGTGATCAGGCGATGGCGACGCTCATCATGTCGAGTCTGCTCGCCGTTGCGATTGGAGCCGGGGTGGGATTTGTACTGTCGCGCGGCATCTCGTCCACGGTGCGAGAACTGTTGGCCGGCGTGCAAACCGTTGCCCGGGGCGATCTCGCGCAGCCTCACCTCCGGGTGAACTCGCGGGACGAAATCGGCGAACTGGTCGAAGGGTTCAACACCATGGTGGCCTCGCTGCGTGCCGTGATTGGCGAGGTTTCGACCACGACCGGCGAAATCGCCGCCGCCAGCGGCCAGATCGCTGCCAGTGCCCAGCAGCAACTCACGAGCCTGAATGAAACGGCCAGTTCGCTCAACGAGATCACGGCCACAGCCGAGCAGTTCAAGGCGACGATGCAGGAGTTCTCGGATCGCGCCCAAGCGGTTCACGAAGCGGCTTCGGAAACCACCAAGCGGGCCTCCGAAGGGCTGTCGCTGACGCGCGAATCGGCCATGCGGATCGAACAGGTGCAGGCCAACAGTATTGAGGCCGGCGAGAGCGTGCTCAGCCTGGCCGAACAGATGCAGCGGATCGGCGAGATCACCGCCTCCGTGAATGAGATCGCCGAGCAGACCAAGCTGCTGGCGCTGAACGCTTCGATTGAAGCCGCCAGGGCAGGGGAGGAAGGCCGCGGTTTTGCCGTGGTAGCCATGCAGGTGCGCGAACTGGCTAATCAGTCCAAGGACGCCGCCGGCCGCATCGAAAGTCTGATCTCGCAAACGCAAAAGTCGATGCAAACGGTGGTGAGCAAGATCGAGGAGGGGGGGCGGCTGTCGCAGGACTCCACGCAAACGGTTCGCCGCGTGTCCGAAGCGTTCGAGGAGATCGTGCGCGCCATTGAGCAAACGCGGGAAGCCATGGCCCAAATCAACGCCGGTGCCCGCCAGCAGGAAGCCGCCATCACCGAACTGGTGAGCAGCATCACCGAGATCGACAGCGCCTCCAAGGAATCGGTCGCCGCGGCCGAACAGACCGAGAAATCCATCGTGGCCATCGATCAACGCCTGCGTTCGTTGAACGAAGCCGTGGCACGCTTCAACACCTAGCTTGCATCCACGGGCAGCCCGACGCGATGGTTGATCCCATCTTCATCATCTTCCAGGAAGAGGCCCGGGAGCACCTCCGCCGCTTGGAGCAAAGCTTTCTGGACCTGGAAACGACGGCCGACGTCCAACAGCGCCGGGCGATCATCGATTCGCTCTTTCGTCACGCGCATACGCTCAAGGGCGACGCTCGCGTGATCGGCCTGGAGGCCTTGCAGGAATCGGCCCAGCACCTGGAAGAATTGCTGGAGCAGTTTCGCAGTGATCCCCGCAGCGTGGATGAGGCCGCGATCAACGAAGGCTTGGCGCGGCTGGACCGCGTCCGCCTGGTGTTCGAACGCTGGCAGGCGGAATGGACGCCGACGGCGTCCGCGCCAGCACCAGAAACCGTGGCGGATGCGGCCGAGCCTCCCTTGCCCACCGGGCAACCACCGATCGCCGAAGATGCAGCAGGCGAGACGCCGCTGGAACGCGCAGCCGTGGCTACGGCCGTCGAGTCGGGCTTCATGGTTCGCGTGCCGTCGGAGCAACTGGACCGCATGCTGAACCTGGTAGGCGAAGTCCAGATTACACAGCGAGCCGGAGCGGCCCTGGTCAACCAGATCACGGAATTGCGCAAGCGGCTGGAGAATCTGTCGCAAGGGCTGACTGCCGATCCGGCAGCGCTCGATGCCGCCTACGACTACATTCGCCGCATCGAATCGGAGCATCGCAAGCAACAGGCCCGAGAGCAGGTGCTCCTGGGCTCGCTCGAAGCCGAGGTGCGTCAAGCCCGGCTGTTGCCGTTGACGATGCTGGCCGAATCGCTGCGCCGGCCGGTGCGCGATCTGGCGCAGTCGCTGGGTAAGAAGGTGCGATACCAGGTCGACGTGGGGGACGTACTGCTGGACAAGGCGGTGATCGAGGCCCTGAAAACGCCACTGTTGCACCTGATCCGCAATGCCATCGATCACGGCATCGAGTTGCCGGAGGAACGTCGCGCGGCCGGCAAACCCGAGGAAGGTGCAATCCGTTTCACGGCTCGCCAGCGCGGCGAAATCGTGCGCATCGCCGTGGCCGACGATGGCGGCGGCCTGCCGCTGGAACGGATTCGCCAGCGGTTGCTAAGCCACTTGCGACTATCCGAGGCGGACGTGCAGCAGATGTCCGAGCGTGAGTTGGCGGCGTACCTGTTTCAGCCGGGCTTCACCACCGCCGAAGTTGGCTCCGTATCGGGCCGCGGCGTGGGACTCGATGCGGTGCGTGATGCCATCGCACGCCTGCAAGGGCGCATCGAGCTGGCGCATGCGTCGCCCCAAGGTACGGCTTTCGAGCTGACCGTGCCCGTCACGATCTCGACCATTCGCATCCTCTCTGTTTGGAGCGGAGGGCATTGCTATGGCATCCCCACCGCGCACATTCAACGCAGCGGCCGGATTCAGCCGGCGGCCTTGCGCGAGTTGGAAGGGCGGCCGGTGCTTCCCCAGGAAGGCGGTGCGGTGCCGTGGGTGCCGCTGGCCGAACTGGTCGATCTTGGCACGTCGAGGTCGACCATCAGCCAGGCAGCGATGCCGTACCTGGTGGTGAACGCCGCCGCAGGGCCGGTTGCCGTGGCCGTAGATGAGCTGGACGAAGAACGCGAGGTGCTGCTCAAGCCGCTGGGCTTCCCGCTGGCGAACATGCCGGGCGTGATCGGCGGGGCAATCCGGCCCGATGGCTCGGTGCAATTGGTGCTCGATCTGACGGGCGACGCGTTCCGCCGCCGCAGCCCACGCAGCCCGCAACCGGTAACCGTCCAGCGGACACGGGTGTTGGTGGTTGACGATTCGCCTACCACACGGGCTTTGTTACGTAACCTGCTTACCCAGGCTGGGTTTGCGGTGCGCACGGCGGTCGACGGGATTGACGCCTTGGAGAAGCTCCGGACCCATCCGGTGGACATTGTGATCAGCGATTTTGAGATGCCGAGGCTCGGCGGGGTCGACCTCACGCGGCAAATCAAAGCCCAGTATGGCTTACCGGTGATTCTGGTGACGGCCCGCGAGCAGGAGCATCATCGGCGCCAAGGGCTGGAAGCGGGGGCGGATGCATATGTGGTGAAATCCACGTTTCAGGGAGAAAGCCTCATCGACATCCTTCGCCAGTTCGGCTAGGCAAGGGGAGTACACACCGGCGGTCGGGCTGGCACGGACGTGGAAGCCTTGGGCTGTAGGGGCGTTTCCGCCGGGCTGCTGTGTGAACGTCGGGCCAGACCAGCCAGAGTTCCCGCCTGCGACATCGGCATGAGAATCGCACGCCCTCCCCTGCAAAATGTTCCCCGTATTGTCGCAGGTCCGACGCCCATGATCCGCGTTTTGCTGGTTGAAGACTCGATCACGCAGCGGGAGATCCTGCGGCGGTTGCTGAAACAGGACGCCACGTTCCGGATTGTGGGCGAAGCCACCACGGGGCATGAGGCCGTGAACCTGGCCGAGCGGTTGCGGCCCGACGTGGTGCTGATGGATATCCACATGCCGGAGCTGGACGGTGTAGCGGCTACGCGGTTGATCATGCAGCGTTCGCCGGTGCCCATCGTCGTAGCCAGCGCGACCCTGCAAAGCCAGGAAGTGGACCTGGGGCTGGAAGCTCTGAAGGCGGGGGCGGTTTCGGTGATCCAGAAACCCCAGGGCGCCGTGTTGCTGCACCTGGACAAGATCGCTCCGGACCTGCGGCGGGAACTGGTGGCGGCTTCCAAAGCCCGGGTGATGCGCCGGACGATTCCGCCAACGCTCGCGGCTGGCCCGCCGCCGCAACCAAGTTTTGAGTTGGATCAGATTGAGGTCGTGGCGATATGTGCCTCGACGGGCGGGCCTCCGGTACTGGCCGAGATCTTCTCGAATATCCCGCGGCCCTACCCGTTGCCGATCCTGCTGGTCCAGCACATTTCAGAAGGTTTTGTATCTGGCTTTGCCCGCTGGTTGCGTCAACTGACGGGCCAGGTGGTGGACCTGGCCGAGCCTTGGCAACGGCTCACGCCCGGCATCTGGCTTTCGCCTGACCGGAATCACCTCAGCCTGGCCGAACATCATCGCTTACAATTGATCCCTCCCAGCGGCCAAATTCACTGCCCATCGGGGGACGTGCTGTTTAGGTCGCTGGCCGATAACGTGGGGCCGGCGGGGCTGGGGATTCTGTTGACGGGGATGGGCGACGACGGCGCCGCGGGCCTGGCGGCGCTGCGCCAAGCCGGCGGCCGCACGGTGATTCAAGACGAAGCCAGCAGTTTGATTTTTGGCATGCCCAAGGCGGCCCGCGACTTGAATGCGGCCGAACTGGAATTGCCCCCTGACCGAATCATCGAGGTTCTGATCGAGGTGGCCCAGCATGCGACGAACCGCCGCGTGCCTTGGGGGCCATGATTCAGCACCATGCGTAGCATGCGAGGCCTTGCGGCTGACACGAGTGCCAGGCCCGCACAATCATCCAGCACGACTTGCGAACTTGGCCATGCTGCCTGGCTGGCGGCTGCAAGCCGTGAGACGTGAGCGATTCAACCGGCACAAACGAGTATTCGGCCCGCGGAATAGCGGGTTTCCCTGCTTCGGCGCGGCGTTATGAGCGAGATTCTTCTCATCGAAGATAGCCCTATTCAAGCGCAGTTTTATCGGCGCTTGATCGAGGATGCTGGTCATGCGGTGCGGCACGCCGCCACGGCCGAAGCAGCCTTTCAGCTTTGTTATGAAACCTTCCCGGACCTGGTCGTGCTCGATCAGTACCTGGGCGAGCGGTCCGGGCTGGAAGTCTGCCGCCGGCTGAAGGCCGACCCGTCGCTCCAGGCCATCCCCGTGGTGGTGCTCACCGATAGCCAGAGCGAAGAAGATCATCTGGCTGCCCTGGAAGCCGGCGCCGACCAGTTCCTATCCAAGGACAACCCACACCGCGATATTGTGGCGGTGATCGAAAGCCTGCTGAAATCATCGATCCCGGTCGAACTGGACGAGGCCGAGGACGAGATCCGCGACAGCATCCTGCGCGGCACCCGGATTTTGTTTGTCAGCCGCGACGGCCACGGTTGGAGCGACCTTGGGCAGCGACTGGGCGCAAGCGGGTTTGAAATCTTGGCGGTGCCCTCGGGCCACGACGCCATCAACCGACTGCAAACCGAACCGTTCCATGTGGTCACAATCGACATCGAATGCCATGGAATCCATGCGTTTGAAATCTGCCGTGCCGCCAGGGCTTGGGCCGAGCAAAATCAGAAGCAGTTGGGCCTGGTAATCCTGGCCCGGCAGGAGAACCGCCAGCACTTGCTCAAGGCACTGGAGGCCGGGGCCGACGACTTCATCAGCGGGCAGCAGGACCCGGAGATCATTGTCGCGCATATCAAGTCGCTGGTTCGCCGGGGGCGGATGATCCGTTACCTGCAAGTCAAGCATCAGAAGGCCTACGCCCAGAAGATGGCCTTGCGTGAGGCGCAGTGGCTGCGCGAACGGGCCGAAGATCGTGCCCGGCATGTCGAAGCCAGGGCGGCGTTGGCCGAGAAACTGCAACAGACAGCGGCCGAGCTGAAGCGTTCGCGTGACGAACTGGAAGTGGCCAAGAACGCCGCCGAGGCTGCCAGCAAGGCCAAGAGCGAGTTCCTGGCCAACATGAGCCACGAGATCCGCACGCCCATGAACGGGATCCTGGGCATGTTGGAACTGCTTTCCCGGACGGGGCTCACCGGGCAACAGGCCGAATACCTGACCATGGCCCAGCAGTCGGCGCAGACGCTGCTGCGGCTGCTGGACGATATTCTCGACTTCTCCAAAATCGAGGCCGGCAAGCTCGAACTGGAGCAGGTCGAATTCAGCCTGCAAGACTGCCTGAGCAAGGCCCTTCGCATCACGGCGATTCGCGCCCAGGAGAAAGGCCTGGACGTTGCCTGCCGCATCGACCCGCAACTAGCCGACCGTTACCGCGGCGATTCGGGCCGGCTGGGGCAAGTGATCCTCAACCTGGTGGGCAACGCGATCAAGTTCACCGAGGCCGGCGAGGTTGTGGTGGAGGTGCGGCCCGCGGACGACCCCGCGACCGACTGCGCCGCTGACGGCCCGAATGCCCTGCCGCAACCGAACCAGGACTTGAACCAACGCTTCTGTTTGCAATTTTCCGTGCGCGATACCGGCATCGGCATCAGTCCCAAGGAACAGCAGAGGATTTTCGATGCCTTCTCGCAGGGGGATACTTCGACGACACGGCGTTTTGGCGGCACCGGGCTGGGGCTGGCCATCTGCTCGCGGCTGGTCAGCCTGATGGGTGGCCGGATCTGGCTGGAAAGCACGCCGGGGCAGGGCACCACGTTCCATTTTACCTGCAACCTGGAGCCGTGCGCAAGTCGTGTATCCATTGCCGAGATGCCCCAGGAACTGGGCCTGCACGATCGTTCCTTGCGGCTCTTGCTGGTGGGCATCGATCGGGCATCGCAACCGATTTACGGTGAGCTTTTGAATGCCTGGCAGATGGAGACCACCATTCTGGTACCAGGCGAATCCGCCGTGGGGGCACTGTCTGAGGCGGCCCAGCGCGGCCAACCGTATCAGTTGGTGATTGCCGATGCGCGCCTGGACGATGCTGCGCTGGCCGACTTGGCTGCGCTGGCTGTGTCGCTCGATCCGCCCGTTCCGCTGCTGCTGTTGGCGTCGAGCGTAGAACCGATCCGTTGGGGCACGCTGCCCTCGGCGATCCAGGCCACCAGTGTGCTGAAGCCGGTACTGCCTGCGGAACTGTTGCTGGCCATCGCCAGGGCTCTGGGGGTGATCGACGAGCCGACGCAAGTCGCAGGCGAGGAACCGCGGGATGCAACGCCGCCGCTGCGAATCCTGCTGGCGGAAGACAGCCTGATCAATCAGCGGGTGGCGATTGGCTTTCTGGAACGATGGGGGCATCAGGTCACCATTGTGGACAACGGCCAAAAGGCCATCGAGGCGGTTACCAACCAGCCGTTCGATCTGGTGCTGATGGACCTGCAAATGCCAGACGTGGGCGGGTGCGAAGCCGTCCAGCAGATCAGGCAGCACGAACAACGAACAGGCTCGCCGCGTGTGCCGATCGTGGCCATGACCGCCGAGGCCATGAAAGGCGACCGCGAACGCTGCCTGGCTGCCGGCATGGACGATTACCTGGCCAAGCCGATCGAATCCGATGAGCTGTACCGCATCATCAGGAAAGTGACCGCACCAGATGGCGACGACGCCGCTGCGCCCGCGGAACCATCAGATGTTTGCTCAACCAATGGGGCGGCGGAGCCTCACTGCGAAGCCGGCACGCAACTGATCCACTGGGGCTACCTGGCGCGGATGCTGGGGCACGATCAAAGTTTGATACGCGACGCGCTGGTGATTCTCCGCACGCAATGCCCCGAACTGCTCGACGAAATCCGCCAGGCCATTGAGGCCCGAGATGCCGAGGAGCTGCACCGTGCGGCCCATTCGCTCAAGGGACTGACCGGCTACCTGGGCCCCAGCCCCATCGTGCAATCGGCGGCTCGCCTGGAAAGGGCAGGGAAGGACGGCGACTGGAGCCGTGTCCCGGATGAGTATGAGACCCTGGCCGCGGATATTTCGCGGCTGGTGGAGCTGTTGGACGACGAAGCTTCGCTGCCCGAGATGCTTCGAGAATCGGGCACCACACCCGGCGCTTGTCGGTAATGAGCGCTGAACCGTGTGATGGATCAAGACGCCGCGGCATCTATCCATCGCCGCCACATCGATATTGATAAAGCGCATTACACTGCGCTGGCGTCATCAATGGTTATAGCGTTTACGATTCAGAACGTCGGGCTACCAGCACAATTTGGCGTGCGTAGTCGATGCCTAATGCTTTGAACAGCCAGCCCAACGTATAGCGGCGCAGCAGCCGCCGATGAACCGGGTCGTGATAGATGCGATAGATGGCCGTCACTTCCAGGCCGGCCAGGCTCACCAGGCCCGCCAGCTCGTCATAACACAGCGGCGTGCAATGCGTGGCATCGCGAAGATAGGCCGGCGGATAAAAGGTATTGGGCGTGCTCAGGATCAAATACCCGCCGGGCCGTAGCAGCGCTTGCACTTGAGCGAGCCAAGGCTGAATCGCCGGCAGCGGGAGATGTTCCACCACTTCCAGCGAGAAGACGGCGTCGTAGGGCCCTGCCGCGTCGTCCAGCGAGTAGTAGTCGTGCGGCAAGCGGCGGTCGATGTCCATCGACTCGTAGACCAGGTGCGGCAGGGCCGCGACCAGTTCGCTGCCCATCTTGCGCTGGCCCGCCCCCACTTCGAGGACCCGCTGACCGTCGCGCAAATGGTCCAGCAGCACCTGCCGTACGCGGCGGCGGAGCGGAAGCTGAAAGACCTGCTTGCCGAAGCGGGCCGCCATCGCCTTGCGGTGCGCATACAGCTCCGACCAGGGCGGTAGCACCGCCGGCGCGGTGCCTGTACCGCTTAGCGGAGCGTGCTGCTGGTGCGCGGTAGAAGCGTAAACCGCAGTGGGCGCATCGGCGTGCAGCATCGGCGTAACCTCCGTGTCACATGGCGCGACGGTAACCGTCCGAAGTGCCTAGGACGCAACGCACTACGGGCGGTCATCCGGCGGACGTACATGGCCGCGACCACCGGCGTCGCCATTGTGCCGAGGTTATGCCGCTGTGACTACAGCAGTTCGGGCATCGGAGCAAAACGGTTGTGATCCACCAGGAACTGCGGCCGGCCAGACCGGTCGATCAGCGTGGTGCGATCGATATCGATACCCAGCTTGGTGTAGAGCGTGGCGAACACTTCCTGGAAGTGCACGGGTCGGTCCTGGGCGTACTCGCCCAAGCGGTTGGTGGAGCCGATCACCTGGCCCGTCTTGAGGCCGCCGCCAGCCAGCAAAGCGCAGCTCACCTGCGGCCAGTGGTCGCGGCCGGCGTTGGCGTTGATCTTAGGCGTACGGCCGAACTCGCCCCAGACAATCACCAGGGTGTCGTCGAGCATGTCGTGCCGTTCCAGGTCTTCCACCAGGGCGGTGATGCCCTGGTCGAGCATCGGCATGTCCTCGCGAGCCCGCTTGAAGTTGTTGCCGTGCCAGTCCCAGCGGCTGAACGCCAGGGTGACGCAGCGGACGCCGGCCTGGATCAAACGCCGGGCCATGAGGAAGTGGGTCATCAAACGCGGGCCGCCGTCAGCCACGTTGTTCGGGTCGCCCTTACCGTACCGCTCGATGACCTTGGGATCTTCCTTGCCCAAGTCCAGGGCGTCGGCCAGCCGGCTGCTGGTCAGCACGCCAAACGCCTGCTGGGTGAAGGCGTCGAGCCCTTCGATCTGGCCCGTGGCATCGGCATCGCGGCGGAAGGTATCCAGGGCCTTGAGCACCTGGCGGCGATCGTTCAGGCGATCGAGCGTGATGCCGCCCAGGATCATGTCGTCCTTGCCTTCGGCGTTGGGCTTGAACGGCGCATAGGCCGCGCCCAAAAAGCCGGGGCTGCCGGCGTCGGCCCAGGGCGAATGCCCCATCTTGGGCGACAGGCCCACAAATGGCGGCACGGCGGCATTAGCCGGTCCGTGCAGCTTGGAGAGCACCGAACCCAGGCACGGGTAGCCGCCCTGAGGACCGGGCTGGTTGCGGCCCCAGCCGGTGAGGCAGATGTTGGCGTCGTGGCGGCCGTCGGAGCCGACGATGCTGCGGATGGGAACAAACTTCTCCATCATGCCGGCCAGACGCGGCATCAGCTCGCAGATCTGGATGCCCGGCACCGACGTGGCGATCGGGTTGAACTCGCCGCGGATTTCAACCGGCGCCTCGGTCTTGATATCGAACATGTCCTGGTGCGGGGGACCGCCCGGCAGAAAGATCATGATGATCCCCTTGTGCCGCTGCGGAGCCCGGCCGCTGATCGATTCTGCCCGGAGCAACTGGGGCAGCGACATCCCGCCCATTGCCAGCCCGCCAATCTTCAGAAACGAGCGGCGGCTGAGTCCATCGCAGAAACGCTCGGAATGGTCGGGAGCACCAAGAATCGTAAGCATCGCGGATAACCCAGGTAGGCAATGGGATTGGGTAGGTCCAACCGCGGCAGCCAGCGGCCACGCTTCCCGCGTGGGCAGCGTCCGCCTGCGGTCCGCCCATCTTTGGCGTGATCCAGGCACGCTCGCCAGGGAGCCACGCAGCCTCGATGCGGGGGGCGCGCAGCCTCGACCGGCGAGGTCGGGCGTATCATATCAAATACAATCGATGATTTCCAAACGCATTCTTCACCATTCCCTTCCGGCGAGGGGGGGCTGCCGGGCGGGGGTAAATGCGTGCCGTGGCCGCAGGGCAGGCGACAGCCGGCCGGCGACCGTGGGGGCGCGATAGCCATCGCTTGGCGTCGCTTCCATTCCCCGCGGCTGGTCGCAGGCGGCTAGCTTTGCCGGTGCCGAGCCCGGGCAGCAACGTGCCACGATCACCTCAGCCGACGGCTACCCACAGGCCGCCGCAGTCTCGCTCCCCTCAGGGCCGTTCATCCCAGGTGTCCTGTTCACGGGGCGGATCGAATTCCAAATCGCCCCGCCATGCGCCAGCACCGCGGTGCTGGCAACCGGCGCAACCGGAAGATTCAACCTATCCGGAAACTCTCTGCGATTTTTGCCCAAAACTCAAAACTTAAACTACATTTTGATGACGCAGGCTGGTTGTCGTGTCATGCGCCATCAATGCGTGCGCTATCGCTGCAATCGTCATAATCGGAATCCTTTGACAATTGCTCAAGTTGTAGGGTGGCTGCTTGACAGTGGACTGCCCCGGGGTTCTAAATGACATTGTGGCCGGGCATATTGATGGTTGCGCCGTCACGGCCTGTTATTGAGATTGGTTATAAATCCCAGCGGCACCGCATAGAGTGCGAGAGCCTGGATTGAGGCCATATCAATCACCGCAGTGTTGGCGGCGTTTCATGGAATGGTTTTTGTCCGCACATGCACGTTGATGCGCGGCGGAGCGAGCCTGAGCTGCTTCAGGTTGTCACCGCAGCATCGATGATTCCCGGCGAAGTGCGAGGGGCTGCCTTCCGGAGAGGTCGCACATATTCAACGGCCACGGCAGGCATGATGCATTTCGTGGGTGACCTATAAAAAAACTTGGAGCGGGTGATGCGCGGCGCCATCGCGCCCTGCGTCTCCTGCATTGATCGGATTAACGATGTTTCAGCCGCGGTTTCCAGGGCGAGGCCTCGGCAGCAGGAACGAGCGGCACGCGACGAGCGGCTGCGTCAAACCAGGGACAGGTTTGATTGTGCCCGCTTTGAAAAACGGGAAACACCTTTTGATCGCCCGGACAACACTGTCCTTGGGAGGAAGCATGTCACGTCACAGTATTGTTATCGCCGGCCTGGTGGCGCTTGCCGCCTGGGTTGCCGGGCCTCAGCAGACACACGCTCAGTATGGCGGGTGCACCACCTGCGCCACCGTGCCTGCCTATCAGCCCATGGTGGTGCGCTATGGTTTGTTCGGCCGTCCGCGGGCGGTGTACTACGCTCCCACGGTGGCGGTCGCGCCCGTGACTCCGGTTGCCACGTACTACACGCCGGTGGCCGCGCCCGCGTGCAGCACGTGCCCCACGACCACGTACTACGCGCCGGCTTGCACCACGTGCCCGACCTGCCCGACCGGCGGTTGCGCTACCAGCTGCAGCACCTGCTATTCGCCCACGATCGTCAACGTGCCGGTGACGACCTATCGTCCGGTGGCCGCCTGCGATCCGTGCGGCAACACCGTCACGGTGATGCGGCCGGTGACCTCGTACGTGCAGCGGGTGCAGTACACGCCGCAGACGGTGTGCAGCCCCTGCAGCACGGTGTCCTACTCGCCGGTGACCTGCGCCCCGGGCTGCACCGGTTGCTCGGTCTGCTCGCCGGCCACGTGCGGCCCCAACTGCACCGGCTGTGCGCAGTGCGCTCCGTCGACGAGCCAGCCGCAGTACCAGGACCAGAACAGCTACCCGCAGACTCAGCCGGGCTACGGGCAGCCCTCGACGGCTCCGCAGACGTTCCAGAGCGAGCGGCCGCAGACCTCGGCTCCGGCTCAGCAACCGGTGCCGCAGACGGCTCCGCAGCAGCCGATTCCGTATCCCTCGCAGCCGCACACCAGCGGCAGCAACTACAGCCCTGCCAATCCGCAGTTGATCGATCCGGACAGCCGGACCACCCAGGCTCCGCGTAGCTGGAGCTTCCAGCGGGCGGTCGCTCAGGAAAGCGATCTGGCGGCTCGTATCATCCCGGTGAGCCAGCCGGCTCAGCAGGCTGCTCCGCAGGTGGATGATGGTTGGCGGGCTGCCCAGCCTCGTTAAGCAATCGACCCACAGCCGAACGGAGAAACTGTCCGTTTGATCGACCACACGACGGGCTCCGGGCTTCCGGTGCCCGTCGTGTGCATTTGTGGGGACGACAGACGGCGTTAATTGGCCCCGTGCTGGTTGATCGGCGGATGCCGACGTGCCCGCAGGTGCGGCGCCACAGTTTGGGAGTCGCGTGGCTTAGCGGCAATCGCCGCGTCCGGCCACGGCCGTGTTGCTCGCGGCGTGGTGGCCATAGTACAGCACGTTGCCGTTGCTCTCATTGATCCAGAGCGTGAGGTGCACGCCGCTGTCGAATTCGGCTTCCAGGCATTGCCAGTCGCCGCAGGCAACGGGGGTGGCCTGATACCAGGTTCCGCGGCCTTGCTCGTCGCTGGCGGCGGTCCCGCCGGCGCTCACGCTCTCAGGCAGCCGCTGCGGCCTGGTCGATACGGTCCAAAACCGGGGCGAGGCGTCCGGCTCGCGGAGGTACAGCTTGTCGAGGTGCCGCGTGCCGTCGGACCAGTTGCCGTGCAGCCGCAGCCGCATTTCGTCGGCCGCCAGACGCGATGCGCTTCCCCACAGGGCCGATGCCACGATTGCCGCCACCAAAGCCGCCTGGTACTTGCCGGGGAACATGGGAACGCCGCTCCTGCGGGGTGATGGTTTGCCTTGCCGAGTTGTGCAGCGTGTTCGCATTGCCTGTGTTACGGCCGGGGGGGAAGCATTTTGGCCGTGGATTTTTCAGGCCCAGTAGGAATGGCCGCGGCGATCGATGCGGCGCGGAGACGGTGCCCGCAGCGACCCCGGCGAGGCGGGAACCGGCCCGCCCTGGGGAGCGAAAAGGGGCCAAACCAGCTTGACAAGCGCAAGGGGGCGGGGTGCAATGAATTACGCGCGAGATTGGCCACGTTCTGTGGGGGAGCTACGCCACTTCGCTCCTCCCGTGCCCGCCGCATGAGTGCCCGCGCAGCCAAGTCCGAGGGGGTACCTCTTGCTGAGAGTTGACATGAAATCCTGCTACCGCCCCGTCCGGTTTCGGTCAACACGCAAGTCGGGCTTTACCCTGACGGAAATCCTCATCGCCACGGCGCTTACGCTGTTGATGATGGCGGTAGCCGTTAACGGCTTCGGCCTTCTGGCCGGTAATATCGCCGACAATCGCGCGGTGATCGAAGTCTCCGGGCGGCTGCGTGCGGCCCAGCAGCGGTTGCAGCTCGATCTGCGGTACATCACCGTAAACCCCGTCCCGCCCATCCGCCCCGAGGACGACCAGGGATACCTGGAAATCATCGAAGGCCCTGGGCCTTGGCAGCCGGATTTTGAGGTTGGGGCTAAGCCGATTAAAGCCGATGGCTCCTTCGACTCGTCCGTGGGCGACATGGACGACGTGCTGCTGTTCACCACGCGCAGCAGCGGCGAACCTTTCACTGGCCGCTGGGATGCGGACCTGCCGCCGAAGGTTGCCATGTCGCAGGTGGCCGAAGTCGCTTGGTTTGTGCGGGGCAACAAGCTGTACCGGCGGCAACTGCTGGTGTTGCCCAACCGCGGATCGATCCCGTCGGTGGGCAATTACTACAACCTCAATGACCTCTCCGTGCGGGGCGAAGGCGGCCAAACCGACCCGCGCACTGGCTGGTTCACCCGTGCCCGGCAATTCACCGCTAACACGCTGGGCGACTTGACGAAGCGTGAGAACCGCTTTGCCCACCAGCCGCTACAGTTCCCGCACGATGCTAGGTTCTGGGGTGTGCTGGGGCTGCCGATCATGCAAGAAACCACCTCGCCCCACTACCCCATGCCGGAACTGGGCAGCCAGTCCATGGGCGATTGGGTCCATGTTCCCGGCCTGCCGTTCACGGCACCATCGACGGTGGACTATTGGGTCAACCCGCTGGCTGGCTTGCCAGTGGATCAACTACAGGGCCACCTAACCGCCCTGCCCAACGGCACCCGCGCGGGCGAGGACGTGATGCTGACCAACGTGATTGGCTTCGACGTCAAAGTGTGGGACCCCGGGGCGCCCATTTTCTGGCTTGAGACCACCAACGAACCTATCTTGCCCGGCGACTTTGCCTATAAGCATAAGCTGCAGGGAGGCGCTACGCC
>CALBRZ010000063.1 GCA_937927735.1 uncultured Planctomycetales bacterium | reverse complement strand
GGTTGCCGCAGCCGCTAAAATACCCGCCGGGCAGAATACTTCAACGGGCTGTTAGGCCACGATGTCGTGGATCACTTGGCCCGATATGTCCGTCAGCCGGAAGTCGCGGCCGGCGTAGTTGAAGGTCAGCCGGGTGTGATCCAGCCCTAGCAGGTGCAGGATCGTGGCGTGCCAGTCGTGCAGGTGTACCGGGTTTTCCACCGCCTGGTAGCCATATTCGTCGGTCGCACCATAGGTCATGCCGCCTCGCACACCGCCGCCGGCCATCCAGATCGAATAGCCTTTGTTGTTGTGGTCACGGCCATCGCCGCTTTGCGCGTACGGCGTGCGGCCAAACTCACCAGCCCAGATCACCAGCGTATCGTCGAGCATGCCCCGTTGCTTGAGATCGGTCAGCAAGCCGGCGATCGCGCGGTCGGTCGATTCGGCGGCCTTGGTAAGCTGCTGCTTGAGTAGCCGGTGGTGATCCCAATTGGCCGGCGCGGTGATTTCAATGAACCGCACACCGGCTTCGGCCAGTCGCCGTGCCAACAAGCATTGGCGGCCAAACCGATCGGACCCGCCTTGCCCGATGCCGTAGAGCTTCAGCACCGATTCCGGCTCATCGCGCACGTCGAGCACCTTGGGAACTTCGTCCTGCATACGGAAAGCGAGCTCGAACGATTCAATAGCGCCTTCGATCTCCGGATGGTATTGGTCGCGGCGCAACTTGGCTTCGTTCAGTTGCCGCACCAGGTCGAGTTGTGCCCGTTGCTGCGGCGAGGCGTACGCGCTGGCGGCATTCTTCAGCGGTGGGCCAGGTTCTTCGTCCCTGCCCAGCAGAGCCGCGTAAAGTTCGGGGATCTGCCCGCCGCCGATCCGCGTGCCCTGGCAGATGGCCGGCAAGAAGGCGCTGCCGTAGTTGCGGGCACCGCCGAAATCGGCCGGCGGATTCAGCGTGATGAAGCCGGGCAGGTTGGCGTTTTCGGTGCCTAGCCCATACAGCGTCCAGGCTCCCAGCGACGGCCGCACGAACTGAAAACTGCCGGTATGCATCTGCAAGAACGCCTGCGGATGGTTGGGCAGGTCGGTATGCATGCTGTTGATGATGCACAGGTCGTCGGCATGCATTGCCAGGTGCGGCAGGACCTCCGACAGCCACAGGCCCGACTCGCCATGCTGCCGGAACCGGAACGGCGAACCCAGGAGCTTGGTGCCGCCGCGTTCGCGTCCGAAGGGGGATCGCTGGCCCGACTGCTGTTGCAGCCGCGGCTTGTAATCGAGCAGATCGACGTGGCTGGGGCCGCCTTGCATTGCCAGGAAGATGACCCGTTTGGCGCGGGGGGCGAAATGCGGCTGTCGCGGCGCAAGCACCTCGTTCCCACGTTCCGCGGCCTCGGTAGCCATCGCCGCAAAGGCCAGGTAGCCAAAGCCCGACGCCAGCGTCTTGAGTGCCGTCCGCCGCGAGGTGGGCCAACCGACATTGCCCATGTCACGCGATGTGTGATCGGTCATGGTAATGCACCTGCTTGGGAGGAGGCTGGGTGTTTGCGCCCGCCGACTGCGATGCGAACAACCGCTAATCCAAGTTCCGGAACTCGGCCGTGGCCAGCAGCGAATGGCAGAACAGCTTGAGGGCATCGGCTGCCGCCGCGTCGTCCGTCTCCGCCGCCTGGGCAAAGAACTGCCTGGCAAGCTGCAGTTCCTCAGCCATGGGCAGTCGGCTGAAGCACAGCACAAACGCAAAACGAATTTGCCTGTCGCGATCGTTGCTGTGCTTGGTCACCCGCTCGGCCAGCGCGGCTGCCCGCTCCATCACAAATGGGCTGTTCATCAAGTACAGCGCTTGCAGCGGCACGTTGGTTGTTTCGCGGTTGCCTGTCACCAGGCTCGGCTCCGCGAAATCGAACAGTTCCAGCACGTCAGGCAGCTTGTCTCGCAGAACCGGCAAGTACACCGAGCGGTGCCGCGAACCGTCGAGGTCGGGCGGCACGCGGCGGTCCAAGGTGATGATCGAAACCGGTCGGTCGCCAATCTCGGCCACCAGCGAGGACCGAGGCCGCGACACATCCAATTGGCCGGACACTGCCAGCATGGCATCGCGGATCGCTTCGGCATCCAGCCGGCGCTTGCTGGCCCGCCATAGCAGCCGGTTATCGGGATCGATTTCAAAGGCATCTTGCCGCCACGCCGACGATTGCCGGTACGTGCGCGACAGCACCAATTCCTTGATCAGGGCTTTTACTGACCAGCCGTGCTCCTTAACGAACTTCACCGCGAGGTGGTCGAGCAGCTCGGGATGGCTGGGCCGCTCGCCGCCGGCGCCAAAGTTATCGACCGTGCGCACGATGCCTTCGCCAAAGAGATGGCTCCATACCCGGTTGACCATCACGCGGGCGGTCAGCGGATGGTCGGGGTGCGTCAGCCACAGGGCCAACTGGAGCCGCCCGCTTTGATCGCTTGGGATCGGCGGTATGCCATCGAGCGGCATCACCCGCGGAAAGCCGCGGGGCACGATCTCGCCGGGGCGGCTCAACTCGCCGCGTTGAAGCAGCGGCACATCGGCGATGCGATCAGCGTCGACCACGCCCATGGCCAGCGGCAGGGCCCGGCCTTCGTCATCGACCGTTTTCAGAATGCCTTCGATGGCCCCTTTGCGCCAGATTGCCCGCAGAATGTCGGCCAGGCTGATGACCTCGGTGGGGTCTTTGCCTTCAGCGATCAGCTGACGAAGCAGCTTGCGGCCTTCTTCCTCGCGGCGGGCGAATTCGGCCAGCTCGCGGCGATACTCCTCGACCTGCTGCTTGGGAATCGACCGGTTGGGGATCACCTGGTCCGGCAGGTTGGGCAGCACGATCAAGTCGCCGCCGACCTGATTGCCCGGCGCGACCGACGTGCCATAGCAGGTCTTGCTGCTCGCGAAGATGCCGGCCAGGGCGTAGTAGTCCTCCATCGAAAACGGATCAAACTTGTGATCGTGGCAGCGGGCACAAGCCACGGTCGAAGCCATCACCGCCTGGGTGAGCGCATCGATCTGTTCGTCGATGACGTCGGCCAGGAACTGGAGCTTGTTGTTTTCGTTCAGCCCCTTGGGACCAACAGCCAAGAAGCCGGTGGCGATGAGCTGGTCGGCCCGCTGCTGGGGGCTGTCGTAGGGCAACAGATCGCCGGCAATCTGCTCGGTCAGAAAGCGATCGTATGGCTTGTCTTGATTGAAGGCGTCGATCACCCAATTGCGATACCGCCAGGCATGCGGGAACGTGACATTGGTTTCCTTGCCGCTGCTCTCGGCAAAGCGGGCCACGTCGAGCCAATGACGCCCCCACCGCTCGCCAAACCGAGGGCTGGCCAGCAGGCGATCGACTTCGGCGGCCAATGCGGCGTCCAGCCCCTGCTGATTCACCTGTTGCAGAAACAGCCGCAACGCAAGCGGCGAAGGCGGCAGCCCCACCAAGTCGAAATGCAACCGGCGGAGCAGCGTTGCTGGTCTGGCATCGGGGGAAGGCGTCAGCCCGGCAGCTTCCAACCGTGCCAGGATGAAATGGTCGAGCGGCTGCTTTGCCCAGGCCGGGTTGCTGACCTTGGGCGGCCGATGGTCGACGGGACGCTGGTAGGCCCAAAACTCTCGGGCTTTTTCCCAGTCGATTCCCTGGCGAGCCACGGTCGGGGCCACGCCATCGCGCGGGTCGGGTGCGCCGCGGGCGATCCAGGCCTTCAAATCGGTTCGTACACCTGCCGGCAGTTGCGGCTGATCGGGCGGCATGTGCGGCTCGCCCTCGCGATGCTCCACGACCGCGAGCAGCAGACTTTGCTCGGGCTTGCCTGGCACAACGGCAGGTCCCCGGCTGCCGCCACGGCGAATCCCCTGACGGCTATCGAGCACCAGGCCGCCGGCCGCTTCGCCGGACTCCGCACTGTGGCAGCTATAGCAATGCCGCACCAGGACCGGGCGGATCTTGGATTCAAAGAAGCGGATGCCTTCTTCGTCGGCTGGCTGTTCGGTGGACGGTGCTGGCTCATCGGCCAGGCTGCTAGCAGTCAGTGCCAGCCCAACGGTAGTGATGAATGCCAGCACGAGAGAGGTTATGTATACGGGTGGGCGAGGCAGCTCAGAACTGGCGGCGATGGGATGCAGTACTCGCAGCATGGAGCCAGGCTCCCATATTCCAAATGCCTGAAAGGACGGACGGGAAATGGCCGCGAGCGGCGGAAGCCAATCGCATCGAGGTGGGGCAGCAGGCTACTCGCTCCCCTCATTGTAGGCGGTTTGCAGCCGGCCGCGAAAGCGCAATTCAGGAGGCGTCAAATGCCCGTGAATAAAAACGGGGTACACGCGATGCTCCCGCGATGTACCCCGATGTGGATGTTCACTACGCGCGCCCCATCTCAAGGTGCTGCGTAGCAGAAGGTTATTGTCGATCGCGCTCGATGACTTCGATCGGCAGCAGCAGTTCCTTCTCGTTGCGGGCGAGATAGGGCGGAACGGTCATCAGGATTCGCTTGCCGACACTGCGATCGAACTTCCAAAGCTTGCCGTCCTGGCCTTCAGGCACCGGAATGCGGAAGTAGCCAGCCTCGCGGCTGAAGTTATAGACCACGTTGCCGATCGGATCGACCAGTCGCCCTTCGCCATCGGAGAACCCACCGATGAACTGGGTGCCCCGGGGCACATAGAAGTACAGCGTCCACCGGGTATGCAGCGTAGCGGGGCGCTCCATACTGGACTCGATGGTCATCGGCAGGCCGTCTTCCCAGGTTACCTGCGTGCCGGCGGAACGATCGCTGATTTGCACCAGGTTCAAGCCGCCGCGGCCTTCCAGGACGACGGCGTGTTCTGCCTTGTCCGGCGGTACCGCGGCCGTCGAGAGATACTCGGGCGGGTTGTCCTCGGTGAGATCCTCGGGGAACAGATGCCCATCAAATGGCTGTAGCGTGATCTCGGCCGAGCCGCGGTTGGTATAGATGATGCCGGCCTTCGCCGTCAGCGGTATGCGCACCGTTTGTTTGCCGTTGCCGGGCAGCCACGTGTAGTACCTGCGCACGCCACGGAGATAACCGCCGGTGGTGCCGGTCGGTACCTCGGACAGCTTGAGAGCCTCGGCCGCCGGCCGCAGGTTCCGGCTATAGGCTACTGCTTCAAAATCTCGCACCTGGTGGTTGGCGATGCCCTCTTGTTCGATCGCCGCCAGCTCCTCGCGGCTGAACGGCCGGCTGTCCTTCCAGGGGTTCTTGCCCTCAGGCACTTGCCAGCGGGCTTCCTCGGGAATCTCGACCGAGCGGTCGCGGGCGTCCACGTCGCGATACACAGCCTTGGCATGCACCATCATCGTGGTCCGCATCCGGTAGGTATGACGAATCAAGGCTTCTAAAGCTTGCTGCCGGGCTGCATCGCGGGCATTGCTATAGGCGTTGAAGAGCTCGACATAGCGTGTATAGAGCAGCAGATCGTCAATACGCTGATGCACGGCCGGATCGTTGGTGGCCTGCCTGGCTTGCCGCAGCAGCCGATACATCCGCCCCAACAGGTCGTCACTCAACAGCGGACGCTTGGAGGTATCGAGCAATTGATAAAACTGGTCCATCGGCTTGCGGGCGTCGCCGAAGGCCTTGGTGAGAAAATCGTCGACCAGTTCCTCAACGCGGTTCGCTTCGTCAATATCCCACAGGATGCGGGCGGCGATGTAATAGCCCAACCCGTTGGGGCCCCAGTTGTCGCTCGACTCGGCCGAGAAATACCTGGCACCCAAGGCATGGAACTGCGGCAACGTGGTGCGGATGTACTGGAGGTTGCCGCCCCGGGCGCGGCCGGGCAGGTCGCGATCCCAGGTATGGACGCTGTAA
>CALBRZ010000062.1 GCA_937927735.1 uncultured Planctomycetales bacterium | reverse complement strand
CAGTTTAACCACTCAACCGGCATTCATCCAAGACCGCTTTTTGGACAGCCTCTTATGATAACGAAAGGACACGTTTCATATCATAAGGAGTGTGTGCCCCATTCATGGCCCGCACAGTGGCTCCTACTACTTCCAACTGCCGATAAGCTGTGTGCCGTCCTTGAGTGGCACTGATTTCAAATCGCCGTCCAAACGGTAGAGCAGCGTCGTATCCTCATCTACGGCCAGCGGCGGCTGGGGCGGCTTAAACCGCACCGGGTTAAACGTCTGCCTGTGGCCAAACTCCACGTCCAAGTCCGCATAGCGGGCAGTGCTGGAAAGCCGCACTTCATCGATAGCGAAAGCTCCACCATCCAGCGTCTGGGCCCAAAAACCTTCGAGCCAGTTCTTGTCGCGCGGCAGGCTGTACGGCCGATTGCCGTAGCCCGGCCACCACGTACTGCGGTAGTTGGCTCGATCAAGCCCGTTGACGTAGATGTGCACGCACGTCTGGCTCGGATCGCGGCGGAACGGCCGCCACACGATCGCCACGTGAGCCCATTGGCCAACCGGCAGCGGCCACGGACTGAAACCATGAATCAGCCCGTTGTTGAGGAACACGCCCTGCCGCGCCGGCATCACGCGGTCGTCCCAGAGCTTCTTCACGAAGAACTCCAGCGTGCCTTGTTTCAGATCGAACAGCTTGTGCTGGCTGCCGTCGGCGGCGGTCATGTGGTCCGGCAACAACAGCTTGCGGCCCGGCACGATCAGCGCGGCCTGACCGTGGCATCCTGCAACAAACGCCCCGGCGGGCGCATCAGGGGATGTCACCTGCGGACCATGTTCCCTGGCTACCGCGGTGCCTGACAGCATAGGCAGGTTATCGAGGCCGCCTTCGACTGCATCCGGCCGTACGAAAACGGCCCAAGCGGCGTTGGCCCCGTCCGGATTCTCCTCGCCGGCAACTTGGAACCAGGCGAGGCGTTCGGTGGCGTTGCGAATCGAAACCATGCCACCCTGGAACAGCGGATGCGTTTTGTCGCCCGGCAGCGAAGCCATCAACCGGCCAGGCTTTGCCCGAACCGCAGTTAGCGGAATGCTCGTTCCATCGGCGGCCGTGATTGACAGCCCTGCGACGTCGGCCGAGCCAGCCTTCCACAGGCCGGAATCCAATTGCAAAGTAGCTGAACCGGCAGGCCACGCCAGCCAGCAAGCCTCGCCTGGTTCCAATCGAATAGGCCGTGCCGCGTGGCACCGCGGTGGCACAGGACTATTGCACGCCAGCACGCCCAGTTCCAATTGCGGCACCAACACGTACCAGCCTGAGGGTGCTTCGGCGGGCAACGTTACGTCGTGCCAGTAGGCGGTAAAGTCCTGCATTACGCGGTCAAACGGTTGCACCACCGCCGGACTTTGCGAGGTCTGCACGTCTGCCGTTACAGGCTGGCCATCCGGTCCCAGCAGTTCAACGCGTTCATCAAAACCCCAGAGTTGCAGCACGAGCGGCTGCGAACCCGGTTTGTAAAACGCGATTGGCGAACGCTGCGGTTTCAGCGGCGGGATCGGCTGGCCGCTTTTTGCCGCCTGCTGCACGGCCCATAACAGCCGCGGGATGCCGGCCAGGGCCTGAATGAAGCGGTGAGGATTATAGATGCGGCGGTTCAAATCCTCCGGCCGGGCCAGGGGTGCCGCCTCCACCGCCAGCTTGTCCAGTTCGCTCCATGCTCGATGCAGATGCCGCGGATCGCCGGTGAAGTAGTAACCATACGCGAGCTGCACATTCGAATACACGCCCACCAGCTCGCTGGTAGCGAACGGGTCGGCCCGATAACAGGCGTCGAAGAACTGCCGCAGCACATCCTGCATCCGCGGATCGCCGGTCACGCGGTGATACTTCCACAAGGCCGGGCTCCAGAAATGGGCCATGATCGGCGTGGGCGGATGGGCAGGCAGGCTGTTGTCCTGGCAGTGCCACACGCCGGATGGTCCGGCGGGAGCCAAAAAGGCATCGGCGTATTCGCGCAATGCCTGGCCGATCCGCGGGTCCCACGTGTGTTCGTACAGCGTGGTGAGGTTGAACCAGAGCGTCATCTGGTGCCGCAGTCCTGACGAAAACGGCGCATAGTCGCGAATCATTTCCGCCCAGGTCTTGGGACGCGGGCGACCATTTTCGAGGACGGTGCTGCCGGCATCCCACCAGGCTTGCTGACGGTAATGCTCAGGCACATCGGTACGGTGCGAGTTCACGCCGGCCAATGCGCCGAAATACGCTCGCCAGTATTCGATCACCTCGGCAAAGCGTTCGTCGCCGGTGAGGTAATAGGCCAGCGTGGTCGTTTCCAGCGTGCGATGGTACGTAGCCCAAAACTGGGTCCCCCCCCGCAGCCAGGCTTCCGCCGTGTTGTGGTGACGCAGGTAATGCACGGGGCTGTCGATGGCCCAATCGCCGGACACGAACGCCAGCCGCCGCGTGGAATCCGCCCGCTCTCCGCCCCGCCAATCGCACAAGTATTCCAGTGGCACGTGGGCGACGGCGATATCCGTCCAGTGGTTTTCCGACGGCAACGCCCAATCCAGGAACTTCCGCTCGCCGCTGCGGAAGTAGCACCACCAAAGCTGCGTTTCCTTGTGATAGGTGTGAAAGTCGAACCGGCGGGGGTCGGCATAATGCCGCTGCGTCCGCGCATCCCACTGGTAGCTGTAATGCGGCCCGGCCCCAAACAGCCACCAACCGTAATCGCCAAACGCATCCTGAGCGTAACGTGCCAGATGAAACAGCCGGTCGATCACCGCCTCGCCCTGGGCCGAGACCGCCGCCGCTTGCTCCGGCGTGATCGTCCAGGGCGATGACCGATACGAAGAAGCGGCTTGATGCCGCGGCAACTTCATGTCGCCTGGGTTGTGCTTCGGCTCGCGGGCAGCCAGTGGGCCGAACACATCAGTGCCGCAGTTCCAGCGACCGCTGGCCAGGGCCGCCACGGGGCTTTCCGCCAGCCGGCCGGTTTGCACGCCATCGGCCTCGCGTGCCGCTGGGGCAAAGTGGAGGTAGAACTCGTGACTCTTGCGGATGCCTTGGCCGTCGGCGCGGTCCTCGTCAATGAGTTGGTTGCACGCGCCGTAGAAGTAGTCATAAAGCGATTCAGCCGAGCCACTTCGCTGCACATAATTCAGCAAGTAGCGCTCGCCGGCCTCGCCCAGAAACTTGCGAATCCCCTGAGCACCGAAGTCCAGTTCGCCACCGCGAGGGCTCCAGGTATGCAGCGTCAGCCCATCGCACGTGGCTTCCCATTCCTTGGGAAACTGCTGCCAGAACCAGCGGAGCGAACCGGTCACGGCCACGCGGCCATCGGCCCACTGCATCCACGCCGCCGCTCGATCGGTCTGGCTGAGCCGCCGCTGCCCGAAACTGCCGGTGGCGACCACGGCGGCCTCGTACGCATCGTTGCCCAAGTGGCGGTAAAGTGATTGATACGACGAGACGCTTTGCGTGCCGGGCGTCCAGCTGATCCGCATGGGCTCTATGGTCAATGGCGTGGGCGACGACGACACAGCAGGCTTCTCGCCCTCCATCTCAGGCACGACGTTCACGGCCAGCGAACGCGGATCAGTGGCTACCGCCGGCTCACAGGTCGGCGAAACAAGCCGCACACCAAAGGCGATGTCTTTGAAACGTACGCCGCGTGTGGAACCAACCGGCCGGAACTCATCGACAACCTTGATCAGCGGCAGCCCGGCGAAGAAGTGATACCGTGTGCGAAAGTCGACGATGCTGCTGCCATCGGGGCCGACATAGCGGCCATCGACGCGGACGGTTGCCCGAACGGGCCCGGCCGACTCCACATTGACGCTGGCGGTCGCGGCCTGATAGCGCGTGCCAGCCTGGTCCAGGTAGTAGCGTCCTTCGGGCGGCAGCGTGGCGACCTGCTCGGTCGGGCTGAAACGGCCATCGCCATCCAGGTCCAACGAGATGGTGATGGCACCAGCAAAAGGTGCCACCGCTGCTTTATCGTCCGGCTTGTTCCCGGCAAAGGTCACGCGCAGCGGGCCGGTTTCCACCCGCGGTGCGGCGTTCGGTGCAGCTTGAACCACGCGGACGGTTGGAGTGCCCAGGGTGTCGGCGGAAGCGCGGCGTACGTCGGCCCCAAACTCCAAGAAGTAACGGCAGCCAGGCTGGCTGATGAAGTCGACGGTCAGCCAACGGATGCTGCTGGCCGCCTGGTCCCAAGTGGCCGCTACCCGGGCTTGCAGCGGCTGCTCGGTGCCGCGGTCGTCCACCAGGCGACACTGGGCTGCGTCGCGTAGCGCGCCGCGCGGAAACGGCACAGCGGTTGTCACCGGCCAGGGCACGCTGCGGCCAGCCAGCGGTTCGTCCAGGTGCAGTTCAATCCGGGTTACCGGTGCCTCGGTGGCAACTGCTGAAGCCGCGCTGGCCACCATCAGAAAAGCGGCCAACCAGATGACCGGTGGTCGCAACGTGAGCCAACGGCCATTAAGCCCGGGTAATGCCGGGCATCGCTGAACATCGCAAGGCGGGTCGTCGTGCGGCATGGCAACGCAGGCAGATGGCAGGAGTGCGCCGCCGGAGGTACATGCCCCTGGCGACACCAATGGGGGGACTGCGGAAATGCCTGCTGTTTACGCCGCAGGCCGCCTGGTCGCAAGTTTTTTTGAGGGGTGGGTAAGCCTGCGGGCAAGTTCTCAGGCGCTACACGGCCGCCGTTGGGCTCGGGTTGTCGAATATTGCCGGCGGCGCTATGCTCAGTGGCATGGATGAAGCCACCGTCTACTTTAACGGGTCGTTCTTACCTGCCTCGGCTGCCACGTTGCCTTGGACGGATGCCGGGTTCGTCACCGGCGTGACGGTGGCGGAGCAATTGCGCACTTTTGGCGGCAAGCTGTTCCACGTCGAAGAGCACGTGGCCCGGCTGAAGCGGTCGCTACAGATTCTGGGGGTGAAGCTCGATCCGTGCGAGCCGCCTCTGGCAGAAACGGCCCAGGAGTTGGCCGCGCGCAATCATCGTCTGCTCCCAGCAGGAGCCGATCTGGGGCTGTGCATCTTTGTGACCCCGGGCCCCTATCCGGCAATGGCGCCCACGGAAATCCGCCGTCCCAATGTCGGCATGCATACCTATCCCCTGCCCTTTGCCGTGTGGGCGCAGAAGTACCGCACGGGGCAGGCGCTGGCCAGCGTGTCGGTCGCGCAGCCATCGGCGCGGAGCTGGCCGCCGGAACTGAAGGTCCGCAGCCGCGTCCACTTTTACCTGGCCGATCGCGAAGCCGCGGAGAAAGTGCCCGGCGCGCGCGCCCTGCTGACCGACGAAGCAGGGCACGTCACCGAAACCTCGACGGCCAATATCTTGATCCTGCGGGCGGGCCGGCTGGTATCTCCGCCGCTGGAGCGCATCCTGCACGGCATCAGCCTCAAGACCACGGTCGAGTTGGCCGCAGAGGCAGGCCTGGCCGTGGAGTATGCCGACCTCACGCTGGCCGACGTGGCCGCGGCCGACGAGGTGTGGCTGTCCAGCACCCCCTTTGCTTTGCTGCCGGTCACATCGCTGGATGGCCAGCCGATCGGCGATGGCCACGTTGGCCCGGTGTACCAGCGGATGCTGGCCCGGTGGAACGACCTGGTGGGCCTGGATATCGCCGCCCAGGCATTGGCTGCGTGCGGCGGCTAACGAAGCACGCATAAGCCGCCGCACGCGGCGTAATGGCCGTTGTTAGCCTTCGCCCATCAGCTTCTTTACGTTGGGCTCGATGGCCTCGGCCCAAATCGTGTAGCCCTGGCGGCTCAGGTGGAGCAGGTCGGGCATGATCATGCGGGAGAGTGTGCCGTCGTCTTCGAGGAACGCCTCAGAGAGGTCCTGGTAGAAGACCATCTTGTTGTCGGCCAGCTTCTTGACGATTTCGTTGGTCTTCTCGTTCACCTTGCGGCGTGCGTCGCTGGGATCGGCACCGCGGGGAAAGATGCCCAGCAGCAGCACCTTGGTGTTGGGCAGCTTCTGGCGGAGCTTCTGGACGATGGCGGTGATGCCGTCGGCGATCTCCTCAGGCGTGTTGTCGCCCGAGTTGTTGGTGCCGATCATCACCACGGCCAGCTTGGGCGAGATGCCGTTGATGTTGCCGTTATCGAGCCGCCACAGCACGTGCTGGGTGCGGTCGCCGCTGATGCCCAGGTTCACGGCGTTGCGCTTGCCGTAGAACTCCTCCCAGACTTCCTTGCCGGGACCTTCCCAGCCTTGGGTGATGGAATCTCCGATAAAGATCAGGTCGACATTGCCCTGCTTGACCCGCTCGTTGAACTTCTGATGGCGGGCCATCCAGGCGCCTTGCCGAGGCTCGGGGCGAACCGCGCTGTGCTGCGGCTTGTCTTGACCGCTAGCAGCTTGCGGAACCATCAGGCAAGGCAGAAACAGCAACGCAGGGATCAGACACCGTTTCCAATGCATGCTCAAAACTCCGGCGGGTGTGCGGGGTGGGCGAGTGATGGTGCCAGATGGCGAGCGTGCTTGCCAGCTATCCCCAGGCTGCTCCCTCCGCTTCCCTGGCGCCCGAAACGTTCGGGGCCGATCCAACGGGGCTGAATGGATGCACAGGCAAGGCAACTTCCAAACTCCACCCAGTTTAAAATCATTAGGGGCGCTACTCAAGTGACGGCTGTAGAAGTCAGCCAGATGCTTGTAGCCCGTCCGTGAGTCCTCCATCGCCCCTCTCCCCGCGCGCGGTTGGTCCCCGGCCTGCGCGAAAAATTGCGCAAAAAACAAAGCCCGGGAAGCCTAAAGCAGCCATCCCGGGCTCTGGGTGGTTCTACGTCGAAACGCTCGCGCGTCAGTCGCCGTTGTAACGAGCAACCATCAAGCAGGCGTTGTGCCCACCAAAGCCGAAGCTGTTGGACATCGCCACGTCGATCCGGCGTTCCCGCGGCTGGTTGGGCGTGTAGTCCAAGTCGCAGCGGGGATCCGGCGTCTCATAGTTGATGGTCGGCGGAGCAACATTATCGCGAACCGCCAACACGGCGAAGATCAGCTCCACGCCGCCGCTGGCACCCAGCAGGTGGCCCAGCTGGCTCTTGGTGCTGGAGATGGAGATCTTCTTGGCGTAGTCGCCAAAGACCGCCTTGATGGCCGCGGTTTCAGCCGCGTCGCCCAGCTCGGTGCTGGTCCCGTGGGCGTTGATGTAGTGCACGTCCTCGGGATTGCGACCGGCATCGCGGAGGCAGTTCTGCATGGCCCGGGCAGCACCTTCGCCGGTTTCGTCCGGCTGGGTAATATGCCCGCCATCGGAGCTGACGCCGTAGCCGACAATCTCGGCCAGGATATGGGCGCCACGCCGCTTGGCGTGCTCCAACTCCTCGATCACCATCAGGCCCGCACCCTCGCTGAGCACGAACCCGTCGCGGTTCGCGTCGAAGGGCCGACTGGCCTTGGTCGGCTCGTCGTTCCGCGTGGACAGCGCCTTCATGTTGGCAAAGGCGCTGAGCCCCATCGGCGTGAGCGCCGCCTCGGTGCCGCCGGTGATGAACACATCGGCATCGCCGTGCTGGATCATCTTGAAGGCTTCACCGATCGCGTTGGTCGCACTGGCGCAAGCCGTAGCGACCGTGGCGTTGGGGCCGCGGAGCTTGTACTCGATGGAGAGCTGGCCGCCCGCAGCGTTCAACATCAGCTTGGGGATGGTGAACGCGGAGACGCGGTCGGGGCCTTTGGTGATCAGCTTGGTGTGCTGGGTTTCGATCTCCCACAAGCCGCCGATGCCGGTGCCGAGGATCACGCCGGCCCGGAACCGGTCTTCCTTGTCGAAGTCGATCCCTGAATGCCGTACCGCGTCGATCCCAGCCACCATGGCGAACTGGGAGAAGCGGTCGAGGCGTTTGGCTTCCTTCGGCGGAACGTAATCACCGGTATCGAAGTCGGTGATTTCGCCGCCGATTTTGACGCGAAACTGCGAGGTATCGTGGAGTTTGACCAAACGAACGCCACTTTCACCCGCGAGAATCCGTTTCCACAGATCCTCGACCTGGCAGCTCAGCGACGTAACGGCTCCCAGGCCAGTGATAACAACGCGGCGTTTCATCTACCCCACTTGCTGTTCGATGTACTGAATGGCTTCCCCGACCGTCTGGATCTTCTCCGCGGCGTCGTCGGGAATGTTGATGTCGAACTCTTCTTCCAACTCCATCACCAGTTCCACGGTGTCCAAGGAGTCGGCACCAATGTCGTTGACGAAGTGCGTATCTTCAGTGATCTGATCCTTGCTCACGCCGAGCTGCTCGGACACAATATCGATCACACGTTCTTTCACGGATGCCACCGCACGACCCTCCAACGGTACGTCTTTGCCTGGAAATTCTTATGAAACAGCTTTACTGCCCCGCCGTTTGCCGTTCACGCTAAGCTGAACAAGCTACCGTTCTTGCAAGTTTCTTGTCAAGATAGGACGATCGCGTAAGCGGTTCACCTGAAGCACGCTTCGCTGCACCCATCCTATATTCTACCGCCACCTTCGGTGGGGTCATCCCCACCTTCTGCTTCAGGCGTGATTCTTCACCGGGATGTAACGCAACTTGCTTGCCACCCACGTGGGTGTTCCCGGTCTCCCCTGCCGCCGCTTGCCGGCCAGCTGTTCGCCCGCACAAGCTCAAGCGGGCTCGCGGAGCTGCGCCGGCGACACCGCCCCGGAGGGGCCCCTGCGGCACACGGAATACGCCGACTTCAATATCGGTTGACCGGCTAGGCCGGTTCGCACAATTTTCCGTAGCGCAACTGCCCGTCGAGCACCGTGGCGGCCACCTCCAAACCCTGCACCCGCTGCGAAGCAGCACAGCGCTGCAGGTGGAACAGCACCAGGTTGGCCGGCGCGCCCGGCAGCAAGGCCGGCTCGGGCAGCGACAGCAGCCGGGCCGGATGCCGGGTGGCCATGGCGACCGCCGTCGCCAGGTCGACGCCAGCAAACGCCATCACATTGGCCACGCCCACGCCGATGGGCCGCGATGCCCCGGCCAGCAATTGATCCTGACCGGCAATGACCAGGCGGCCATCGGGCAGAATCTCCAGTTCGCAGCCGCTGCTGGTATACCGCCCTGGCGGCAGTCCGGCCAAGCCCGATTCGTCGCTGACCAGGATGCACCGCTCGGGCGTCTTGCCGCGGACGAAGGCCTTGACCACCTCGGGCGGCAGGTGATGGCCATCGACGATCAGGCTGGCCATCAACCGGTCTTCGGACAACTGGTCCCAGATGTAGTTGGGATGCCGGCGCAACATGCGATGTGCGCCATTGCCCAGGTGCGTGCTCAACTGGGCCCCGGCATCGACCGCCGCCTTGATCTGCTCGCCGGTGGCGGCCGTGTGGCCGATCGAAATCACCACTCCCGAGGCCGTGGCCCGCTCGATAAACCGCGGAGCCTCGGCAAACTCCACCGACATGGTAAGAATACGAATCCGGCCCCCGGCGGCCTCCTGCAATCGCCGGAAAAGGTCCCAGTCGGGCACACGGCAATGCTCCGCCGGATGGGCGCCTCGCGGGCCGTCCTCGGACGACATGAACGGCCCTTCCAGATGGATGCCCGGCACCCGCCGTGCCACCTCCGGCGAGCTCTCGCAGGCCTCGGCGATGGCCGCCAGACCGTGCGACAGCACCTCGGGGCTTTGCGTGGTGAGCGTCGGCATGATCGCGCCCACGCCAAAGGGCACGTGGTCCTCAACAATGCTGGCGACCTTCTCGGCGGTCAGGTCCAGCGAGCTGAACTCTTGGCCCCGATAACCGTTCACCTGGATGTCCCAGAACGCCGGCGCCACGTAGGGCAGCGGGCCAGCCGGCGCGCCCCCCGCGTCCAGAGCCGCAATCCGCACCAGGCGATCGCCGGCGATCTCGACCTGAACTACCTGGTCGTTGTCGAAACGTCGGGCGGCAAACTTCATCATGACGCTCGGCAAGCTAAACGGGACACAGGCACTCGGCCCGCCGCACCAGAAGCGGCGGTGCAAGCCAGACTTTCGTGGCAGAAGCATCACCGGGCAGTTCACCGCCGCGCATGTTACGCGCGGCGTGCGCTACATGCCGGCGGTAAGAACGCGTGCGCAAAGGCGCACCCCTGGCGGGGCCAGGGGCGCACGGTTGACTTCACGCAGGTATGCAGAGCCTAACGGGCGACAACGACTTAGGCGTGGTCGTCGCCACCGACGGTCGGCACCACCCAGACCTTGATGTCGGCCTCGATCTCGTGGCCCAGGTGAATCTTGACCGTGTACAGGCCGAGCTCCTTGAGCGGGCCCTGCAGCCGCACTTGGTCGGGCGTGATGTTGACCTTCTGGGCCTTGAGGGCGGCGGCGATTTCGTAAGGACCGACCGAGCCGTACAGGTGGCCTTCGTCGTTGGCGTTGGCCTCGATGTTGAGGCTCATCTGGCTCAGTTCCTCGGCCCGAGCACGCAGACCAGCCAGGCGCGCCTTCTCGATCTCGGCCAGGCGCGCCTTGTGCTTCTCGATCATCCGCTTGTGGTGCTCGGTGGCGATCGTCGCCAAGCCTTGCGGCAGCAGGTAGTTGTTGGCGTAGCCGGGCTTCACCTCAACCACTTCGCCCTGCTTGCCCAGATGCTCCACCGTCTGGATCAGCAGCAGTTCGATGCCGCCGTTGCGCCCCTTAGGCAACCGCTTGAACTTGGGACGTTTCTTGGTCGAGGATTTGGCCATGGTGGTAGTTCCTGGTCAGATGCCGTATGGATTCGAAAAAACCGGGGCACCGCCGGCAACCACCGCACCCGATGGAGCTCGTGCCATCCGGCGCCGGTAATCGCCACGTGTGGGGCGGCTGCCCGCGTGGGATTGGTTGTTTGATTCGTCGGGCCCGGCTCCAGCTGCCAGCCTCCGAAGGAATGGGCCGGCCGCCTGCCGATCCGTGTGCCAGTGGTTCCCTGCGCTACCGTCCGCTCAGAACGGGATATCGTCCGCGGGCGGCGGGCCGTCGTCGAAACTGTCGGCCGGCGCGCTGTACTCGTCGTGCCGCGAAGCCCTGGGGCCACCACCGCCGCTGGGAGGACCGCCCTGGCCGCCCCGACCGCCGAGCATGACCATCCGCTCGCCGACCACCCGCAGCTTGGAGCGCTTCTGGCCGTCCTTTTCCCAGGTGTCGAGCTTCAAGCGGCCCTCGATGAGGACATTGGAGCCCTTGGACAGGTACTCGCTGGCGACCTCGGCCGTGCGTCCCCAAAGGGTCACATCGACAAAGGTGGTTTCCTCGACCCATTCGCCGTTGGGCGCCTTACGGCGCTCGTTCACCGCCAGGCCAACTTCGCACACGGCCGTGTTGTTGCCGACGTAGCGCAGATCGAGGTCGCGGGTGAGGTTCCCCACCAGCACGACACGGTTATAGCTTGCCATGGCCCTTACCTCCTCACGACGATGACGCCCGCCAAGCAACCAACTAGGCGACATCTGTACACGTTAACAAACCTAGCCAGGGCAGGTTAGCCGCCGGTCGTGAATTCCACCTCCGGGGGGAACCGGGTTAGCTGCTCGCCTCAGCCGGCTCTTCTTCCTGACGCACCGGCGCGGGCACTTCGCCCCGGGCCAGTTGCACCAGGTGATCCGCGATCCGGTGATCGATCTTCAGGAACAGCTGGCGGATGATGCTCTCTTCGAGCTGGCAGGCCCGCTGCAATTCGACCAACCGGGTGCTTTCCAGGCGGAAATAGGTCAGCCAGTAGGTGCCTTTGCGATGGCCGTTGATCGGGTAGGCCAAGCGGCGCTCTTCCCACAACCGGCTCGCGAGCATCTCGCCGCCGAAGCTCTCCACCAGCTCGGTGAGCCGGCTGGAGGTCCCCACGGGATCGCGCGCGTAGCGGTTGGAGTCGAAGATGAACATCCCTTCGTAAACGTTGACAGCCAAGTTGTTACTCCTCAGGCTTCGTCGTGAAGGTTTCGGGGGAGCACCGCTCGCGGTCCGTTCCGGGTGGCAGCACGGGCGACGGTGCCGGTCTGATTGTACGAAGTTCCGCCTCGCGGCTTGTCAGGTCGGCGAGTTATCGGGCGGGTTGGCCGCTGCCCCCTGCCCCGGCGTCTCCCCAGGCGGATTCTCCTGCGAGGATGGTTCCACCGGCGGTGGAGACGGCCGTTCTTTCTTCTTGGGCGGCTCGCGTTCGGGGTCGGAATTGTAGCGGTTCATCGCCGCCTGAATCCCGCCCTGGCACCACAGCCGCACCGCGTCGGCCGCCTGGGCGACCATCAACTCGACCTCGGGCTGTTCCTGCTTGGTGAACTTACCTAGCACGAAATCAGCCGCGTTCCAGCTCGGGGGCACCGGCCCGATCCCCAGCCGCAGCCTGGGGATCTGCTGGGTACCCAACCGCTGGATGATGTTTTGCAGGCCCTTCTGGCCCCCCGCCGACCCGCCCGGCCGCAGCCGGAGCCGTCCCAGCGGCAGGTTGAAGTCGTCGCACACCACCAGGATCGAGTCGTTGGGTATCTTATAAAAATCCCGCGCGGCCAGCACGCTCTTGCCGCTGAGATTCATGTAGGTGAGCGGGCAAACCAGCAGCACGCGTTCTCCGCCCAGGCTGATCTCCACCGTGTCGGCCTCGAAACGGTGGCGGGGCGATTCGCCCCCGGCCTGCTGGGCAAGCAGGGCCGCGACCATGAACCCGACATTATGCCGCGTGCCCTGGTACTTGCTGCCTGGGTTGCCCAGGCCCACCACCAGCTTCATACCGGTTAGCCTTCCTCGCCGGCTTCACCGCTCTGACGCTGGATGAGTTCCGGTTCGGCCGGACCTTCAGTGGTTTCTTCAGGCGCTTCCACCGCTTCCGGACAATGCACCACGATCTCGTCGGCCGGAGTCAGGGCCTTGACGTTCTCGGGCAGGTCCAGGTCGGCCACCGTCAACGCCTGGTTCACTTCCAGGTGGTTGATGTTGATCTGGATCTTGTCGGGCACGGCCGCGGCGGGGCACTCAACCTCAACCGTGGCCAGCACCTGCGTCAGCACACCGCCGGACTTGATGCCCGGAGCTTCGCCGTGAAGTTCGATCGGCACTTCGACTTTGACGCGCTCGTCGGCGTATACCCGCGTCAGGTCGACGTGTAGCAGCTCCTTGCCCCACACATCCCACTGCAACTGCTTGATCAGGCACTGCTCGTTCACGCCACCCTGCAACTGCAGCAGCCGGTGGCCGTGACGAACGGCCGCCGCCAGGCGATCGGCCGGCAACGCCAGGCTGACGGCCTCCTGGCCGTGCCCATACAACACGGCAGGCACCTTGCCAGCGGCCCGCATTCGCCGGGCGGCCCGGGTTCCGCGAGTATCGCGGATTTCAGCGTTGAGCACTTCAGCTTTGGTCATGGCCTCCCCGACCTTTCCAACACCGTATGAATCCAACAGGTTATCAAGGAACACGGCACCCGTCACCCTCGGCAAGCATTCGCCCCGCAAATAGGGCAAAACGCCGGCGGCGAATCGGGCCCGCGTCGACATTTTGGGTAAGTTTTGAGGCGTTTCGCAACGAAGCCGCGGCCCCGGGGAAACGCGAATCTCGCTATTGTGCGCGCCGTACAGAAGATTGCAACCCCCGCGCGGCCCCCGGCTTCTGCAAATTCAGGGGCCGGCGGCAGGGTAACAATCGTCATCAGGTGGGCACCGCCCTCAAACGGGGCGACGAGTGCGGCGGTTAGCGAGCCGGTTACGGCTTACGCCTTCGCGCCAGCCAGCGCCGCCCGCACGGCTTCCAGCTGGCCGGCCGAACCCAGCACCTCGTTCTTGTGGGTGATGAATTCGGCATAGGCGGCCATGAACGGCTTGCCGGCGGTCCGCAGGTCGAAGTCGCTCGGCTTGTCGCGGAACACTTCGCGGTGAATGGCGCACCACACCAAACGACCGTCGGTGTCGATGTTCACCTTGGTCACACCCAGCCGGGCAGCCGGCAGGTAATCTTTCTCAGGCACGCCCGAGGTGTTGGGCAACTGGCCGCCCGCAGCGTTGATCCGATCCACCCATTCCTTGGGCACGCTGCTGGAGCCGTGCATCACCAGCGGGAAGCCCGGCAGCCGCTCCTGGATCGCCTTGATGCGATCGAAGTGCAGGCCCTGCTTGCCGGTGAACTTGTAGGCACCGTGCGATGTGCCGATGGCCACGGCCAGCGAGTCGCAGCC
>CALBRZ010000061.1 GCA_937927735.1 uncultured Planctomycetales bacterium | reverse complement strand
GAGTGGGCGGCACTGGACTCGAACCAGTGACCTCTACCGTGTGAGGATAGCGCTCTAACCAACTGAGCTAGCCGCCCGGTAACGGTCGTCGCGGCAACGCCTGGCGTGGCGTGCCGCCCAGACGATGAAGAATAGAACAGCGTGCCGGTTTTGGCAAGAGGGCCATTGCCTTCTCCGCCATCTGATTGGTTGCCCTGTTTTAGCCCCCACCTTTGGGCAGCCGCGGGGCGGTAAAGTCGGCCCAATACGACGCTGCGGTACCGTTTTTCCGGGGCTACCGCAACTTCCGCCAAACTGCCCCTCGAAATGGTGGAAACCTGCCGGGGCAAACTCTATCTTAACGGCATAAATAACCGGGCCAGTCGCACCCACGCAGGGGAAGACCGTGAGGGCGAATTACTCCTTTGTTGACACGACCAAGGGGCTGCATCAGGCTGCGCAGCAATTGGCGCATGCGAGTACGTTTTACATCGACACCGAATTCGAATTGGGCAGTGGCGGGGGCAAGCTGTGTCTGATTCAAATTTCCGACGGCCAGCAGATCTACCTGATCGACGCTCTGCGGCTCTCGGCCATGGACCCCTTTATCGACGTGGTGACCGGCGAGGGGGTCCAATGGGTGCTGCACAGCGGCAAGAAGGATCTGGAACTGCTGCGCGATAAGTTCCATCTCAAGCGGTTGCCCGCCATCTTCGACACCCAGGCGGCCTGGGGGCTGCTCAACGCCGAGTGCACCATCTCGCTGGCTTACCTGAATTTCACGGTGCTGGGGCGACGCACCCCCAAGGAACATCAGGCGTCGCCGTGGAATACGCGGCCGCTGCCCGAGGCTCAACTCCAGTACGCCGCCAGCGACGTGGAAACCCTGCCGCTGTTGCACACGGCGCTGGGCGAGATGCTCGAGCGGCAGAACAAACGCGACCTGGTGCACGAGGTTTCGCGGGAGTTGTGCCTGCCGACCGAGCTGGAGCACACGCCGCCGGTGCAGGCACCGGTTTCATTGGCCGACTTCCGCAACGCCTGGGAACTGGATTACGGCAGCCAGGCGGCCCTCCAGTTCTTGATCGACTGGTGGAACACCACGCCGCCGCAAAAACGGCCAGCCGGCATGAAACCGTACCTGCTGTTTCAGATCGCGCGGCGGATGCCGGAGAGCGGCCGGGAACTTGCCCAAATTAAAGGCGTGCCGGCCCGCTGGGCCTACCAGCACGGCGACTGGCTCACGGGCCGTCTCATCAGGGCCAGCTACGAAGCCCGCGAAAGCCAGTTTCCGCCGATCGAGCCGCAACCGTACGTCACGTTCGAGGAACTCCAGCTCGATGCGTTCCTGGCGGCGATGAAGTACGCCGTGAGCAGGGCCGCGGCGATCGCGCCGGAGATTTGTTTCCCGCCTTCGGTCATGCAAGCGCTGAAACAGCGGCTGCTCAATAACCCGGACGTACGTGCGGCCGTGGTCGAGCTGCGCGGCTGGCGGCAAGCGTGGCTGGCCGGGCCGTACCTGGAGTTCTGCAATCGCTGGGAAATGTTCGACCGGGGGATCGCCGCGATGGCCAACCAGGACGCCGGGGCCTTGGCGGACCACGCCCCGCCGGACGAACCTCTGCAAGACCGCACGCTCGATGACGACGCGCTGGATGCCGATCGCGGCAGCCAACTGCGAAGGCGCCACTAGAGCTTCAGGAACTTTCGCTTATGCGGCCGTCAGGTGCCGCAGGTCGGCGAGCGCTTGTTGCACCTGCCGGTATTCTTCGGTGCTGGTGATCTGGGCGCCTTGCTGCAATTCGTTGAGCAGTTCACCCAGCAGGTTCGTGCGCAGCCAGTTGGTGAACCACTCGGCACGCTGCCGGGTGTACTCGCGGAGGCACGACAGAAACACTTGTGCCAGGGCGTGCGTGGCGCCTTGGCCGGCGGCACCGGCGATCGCTTCACCGCCGCCCACGGTGATTGCCAGGTCGAGCGCCTGGTTGGCCGCCACGTCGAACAGCGGCCCGCCGCCGACAATGGCCAAGGTGGTCGTAATGGCCGGCCGCACGCCTGCGGCAGCCTTGTCGGCAATCCGCAGGGCCATGAATGTGCCGGGGTTGCTCTTGGCCCACTGGTCAAATTCGTTGCGGAGATACCTGCGGAAATCGTCGGACAGCGGCGGCAACTGGTCGTGGGCTTGTTGCAGCCGTCGCAGCAGCGCTTCGCGTTCGCTGCCGCCCAGCAGCCGGGAGAGTCGTGGCGACAGCACGGGATCGCCGCTGCTGGCCATGACTTCCAGTTCGCCAAAAAGCTGCTCAAAGATCTTGGTGACGGTTTCTTTCTCGCGGCGGAGATAATCGGCCAGCAGCGTCTCTTCGGTGTTGGACTCGTTGCCGACGAGCTTGCGGTACACCCAGCCGATGCCTTGGCCGACCTTGCGATAGGTGGTGTGGATGGTGCGCGTGATCGGGTCGCGGCGCTCGTCCCACCAGCGTAAGAACTCAAACCGCAACAGGGCGGTGGGCAGCTCGGGCCACTTGGTGGTCACGCCTTGCCAGCGGTTGAGGGCCGTTTCCGCCTTCCGGAAGCGCTCGGCGGCTGACGCCAGGCTGCGGAGCCAGGCCGGGGCGCCTTGGTTGTCGTCGAGCACCACGCTAAGCGCCCCGCGCAGCGTGCGGAGCTTGATTTCCGAAAAGTGCATGGCCGCCAGTTCGTCGCGCAGCGAGGACGGCTTGCCCGGCGGCGTGCGGCCATCGGTGCCGACGTCGTAGAAGGGCAATTCGCCTCGCTCGGCTGCCTGGCGGTCGTACGGCACCACGTATACCAGTTGCGGCTTGACACCCGTGGAGTCGCGAAAGGTATCCAGCCATTGGGGCCAGAATGTGCGGTCGGCTTCCAGGTCCACCTGGTTGAAGACGATTACCACCGACTTGTCGGCGTCGGCCACGTGCTTGAAGAACTTTTTGACGGCCGCGTCGTTGTACTTCTGCATAGTGAGCACGGCCACCAGCACGTCGGCCGCTTGCCGCACGTGGTCCGCCCGTTCCCAGTTGACCTCGGCCGTGGAGTCGATGTCGGGCGTATCCAACAGCAGCAGCCGCGGAGGCACGTTGCGGCCGAGCCACCACAGCAGCAGATGGTCGTTGTGTTCTTGCAGGGCGTCCTCGGCCGAGTTCCACGGCCGCAGCTCAAAGCTGGAGAACAGCTCCGCCAGCCGGTGCTGATCGGCAAAATGCTTGGGCACCAGGCACACCGGGTGTTTGGTGCCGGCCGCCCGAGGGCTCACGGCGCTGGCGTTCTCGCCCACCAGGTGGTTGAACACCACCGACTTGCCGATGTTGGTTCCGCCCACTACGGCCACCACCAGCCACGGCTCGCCGGCAACCTGCGGAACCAGCTTATTCTTGAGCAGTTGGAACCATTCGAAGCCGTCGGGCGGGGGGGCGGCCTCCAGTTGCTCGGCCAGCGGGCGCAGCCGCGTCAGCGCGTTGTACAAGCGGCGGATCGGCTCCGACCAGGGCACGCTGGGCGAACCAGGGTCAGCAACGGTAGCGGTATCCGACTCAATGCCCATCGAGAATCCCTGGCCCTCCGGGGCCGTGCCGGCAGGCGGCAGCAGAGGGGAGCCCTTCTGCCGCGATGTGGTTGCCCAAATTGCCTTGTGTCACAAACTTATCACAAAACCCGGCTGATTTTACGCCCCCGGCGCAGATGGGGAAAGCCGAGGTCCGGGCGGCGTGCGGTCGTTTCGCCTGGACGGATACGGTAAAATCTGGGAATGCTCGCCACGGCGGCGCGCCGGGCACCGTCTTTACCAAGGATGTTATCCAAGGGGAACACAGCATGCGTTGGACCCGCGCGGCGATGCTTGCAACCGCGGCCGCGATTCTGAGCGTGGCCCGGCCCGCGGCAGCCGATCCGCCGCCTGCGGCCGAGCCGAGCCAGGCGGCTGCTGCTTCGGCCAGCATCCCCGAGCGTGCTTCCGCCGGCAGCCGTTCGCCCGACCATTGGCGCCAGCTCATCGCCGATCTGGACCACGATTCGTACCTGGTGCGCGAGCGGGCTAGTGCCGCCCTGGCCGAGGGCGGGGCCGAGCTGATCGAGCCGCTGAGCCAGGCCATCGAACGCGGCAGCCTGGAAACCGTCATTCGCGGCATCTCTCTATTGCGGCGCATGGTTTGGGAAGGCGACCGTTCCACGGCCAAGGCAGCCAGGGCCGCCCTGGAGCGGTTGGCCGAGCCGCAAGTCAGTACGGCAGCCAGCCACGCTTCGACGGCCCTGTACGAACTGGCTTTTCTCGAAGAGGAGCGTGCCTACCAGAGCTTCGAGCGGCTGGGCGGCCGCTACGCCACCGGCATGGTGTTCCTGGCAGGCGTGCCGACGAACTCCGTCGGCGCTGTGGTGGGCAAAGGCTGGCACGGCACGGACGAAGACCTGGAAATCTTCGCTCACATGAGCCAACTGGAGCGGCTCAGTTTTTACGGGCCACGGGTCGACGACCAGGCCGTCCCTTATCTCACCCGGCTAACCGGCCTGAAACGGCTAGAGCTCTACGGCACCAAGATCAGCGACGAAGGTATCCGGCGGATTCAAAACGCGCTGCGCTCCACCGAAATCGAAGTGCGCCGTGGAGGCCTCTTGGGGGTGGGCGGAACGCTCAATAACCCCAACTGCCTGATCAACACCGTGCGGCCTGGCTCCGCCGCCGACAAAGCCGGCGTGCAGCCCGGCGACGTGGTCGTCGAGTGTCAGGGCAAGCCCGTCGCCGACTTCAAAGTGCTGACCGACATCATTGCCAACTATCCCGGCGGCGATACTGTCCGCCTGGTGGTCGAACGCGGCGGGGTGAAGGTTCCATTGCAAGTCACGCTCGACGAGTGGGAGTAAACCGCCGCGGCCTATCAGGGCCGGCTTCGCAAGATGGGTCGGTCCTGGTGCATCTAGCCTGCTGGTTGCCGACCTGCCGAGCCAGCTTTCGGGATTACTTGGTGCCGGTGGTTCTTGCCGCCGATCCCGCAGCAACAGCGGGCCGGTAACGCGTACGCGGTGGCTTTCGCTTGGTGAAACGGTGGTGGGCTGCTTGCCGCCCTGGCAGCTGGGAAATATTGTGCCGCTTCTGGCGAATGCCTCTTACCGGGAAGCAGGCTGGACTAGGGACGGGCGGCGACCCCGACGCAGCAGTTGTTTCCGGCCAACGAAGCCACCGGATCGCGATTCTTAAGGCGCCAAGCATGAGCTCGCATGAGGGCCAAGACCGGCTCGAAATCAAGACCGGCGGCGGTTGCTTGTTCTTCTTCGGCATGCCGTTTCTGCTGGTCGGCTTGGTGGTGTTGTTCAAGTCCGATGCCGTACACTTCAAAGGCCCGAACGGCAACGAACTGCCCGACGTGGTAGGGATCCTCTTCGGGGCCGTTTTCGCGATCGTGGGCTGTGTGATCATGTTCGGCCGTAGCGGCACGATCATCGATCGCCGCCATGGCACGATCACAACCTAGTGGGGCCTGCTGTTGCCGTGGCGCAGCCGATCGCGGTCGTTGAGCCAGTTTTCGCAAGTGACGGTGTCCAGTGAGGTGCGCCGCACGGACAAGAGCACCTACGTGGTGTACCCGGTGCGGTTGCGTGCCGCGTCGGGAGATACGATCTCCCTGGAAGAAAGCCATAACCCCGATTCTGCCCGGCGAGCTGCCGAACGGTTTGCCAAGTTCCTCAGCCTGCCGCTGGTCGACAGCACATACGGCAATCCCATCGTGCGGCAACCGCACGAGCTGGATGAATCGCTGCGCGAGCGGGCGCAGCGGACGGGCGTGCGGCCCGAGATCCCCAAGACACCGCCCAACATACGCAGCACGTATCGGATCGAAGGCGATACTTTGGTGCTGGAGATTCCCTCCAGCGGGTTTCTGCGGGCGTTTTCTTTCCCAATGGTGGTCAGCCTGATCGCGCCGCTGATCGCCGCCTGGCTTTTCTTCTTTGGTGCCGGTGCGCAGGAGATGAGCCGCGAGTTCCTGACGATTCTGCTGATCTTGGCCGGGGGCGTGGTAGGTCTGCCGCTGCTTAGCATAGGCCTGCCTGCTCTTCACCGCGGCTTGCAACGCACCTATGTGGAGTTGACCCCGCAAGCCCTGACAGTCACCAGCCGTAGCCCTATTTATCGCAGCACGACCACGATCCCGGCCGACGAACTGGAAGAACTGGAGATCGTGTGGACATCGATGACGCGACTAAACTTCCGCCGGCCGTGCCAGACGATCCTGGCCCGGAGCGACAACGCCACGGTGCAGTTCGGCGAAGGGCTCCCGGTTGAAGAACTGCGCTGGATTCGCGACGTGGTCCACAACATGGTGACGGCCTAATAAGTGAATATATTAAGTTGTGATGGATTGGGTGCTTATGTGTGGTGACGCTTGTGGTTGCCGTTTTTTTCTAGGCAATGAAGTGCCCAAAGGGTTGGTGGTTGGCTTCAGAAGAATCTGCAGGGGAAGTTTCCACTGTATATTGCGATGTGGATATAGACTGGATAAAATCTCATTGGTGTGTTGTTTGCTGGTGGCTGTTGCAGGTTACCTGTGGAGAAGTTGTATGGAGCCTCGTATTACTCGTCGTGCCGCAATGCAGACATTGGCCGCCACAACAGCGTCGGTGGCTTGTGCTAGGCTGTTAGCTTCCAGTTCTGCACCGGTTCATGAGCTTGTAGCAGTGGCGAAGAAGGTGCACCCAAAACAACGTTGGAGTTACACAGAGTTCAATGAGTTCCTCCGTGTGTTGCCAGAGGAGGGGCTCGAGAGTATGGGGACTGCATTAGAGGCTGTCCAAAAAGCGGTCTTGGATGAATGCCGGTTGAGTGGTTAAA
>CALBRZ010000060.1 GCA_937927735.1 uncultured Planctomycetales bacterium | reverse complement strand
GGCGAGCGGGAAACCTCGCCGCCGTACCCGGTGCCGCTGAAGGCGGTGCAGATCAAGATCCGCGTCTTCGAGCCCGATAGCGGCCAGATCCGCGAAGTGACGGTGGTGCAGGACTTGCTCCGCTAGGATGCCGACCGACGCTTGCCGGCTGCCGCAGCCAACGCCGTCACGGAGGGGAGATGTTCTTTGCGTTTGAAGGGGTCGATGCCACGGGCAAATCGACCCAGATGAAGCTCTTCGTCGATTGGCTGCGCGCGCAGGACCTGGACGTCGTCACCTGCCGCGATCCCGGCGGCACGCCCACCGGCGAGGCGATCCGCAATCTGCTGCTGGACCCGGCCTCGGAAATTTCGCCCCGCTGCGAGGCGCTGCTTTACATGGCAGCCCGGGCTGAGCTGGTCGATGAAGTGATCCGCCCCGCGCTGAAGGCCGGCCAGGTGGTTGTGAGCGACCGCTTCCTGCTGTCCAACATTGTCTACCAGGGACACGCCGGCGGGATTCCGACCGATGAGCTGTGGCAGCTAGGGCACTTTGCCGTGGGCAATGTGATGCCCGATGTGATCTTTCTGCTGGATATGGATCCGGCCGTGGCCGCCAAGCGGCTCACACGGTCGCTGGATCGGTTGGAGCAGCGGGGGCTGGAGTATCAGCAGCGGCTGCGTGAGGGCTTTCTGGCCGAAGCTGCCCGCGCCCCGGAGAAGATCGTGGTGATCGACGCTTCGCAAAGCATCGAAGCGGTTCATCAGGCCATCTGCACGGCCGCCGCCCGGGCGCTGGCGTAGCGCCCAGGCGGGGAGGCCGAATAGGCTTTCTGAACGTGCGTCGCGGCAGGCCGCCTTACTCGCTGAACGCGGCGTCGAAGGCCCGCTGGCTCGGCGTGAAATCCAACTGCCGCACGAACTCGCAGGCCTCGCGGGCACCGTGTTCGCGGTCCATGCCCGAGTCTTCCCACTCGACCGAGAGCGGGCCCTGGTAGTTGATTTCGTTGAGGGCGCGGATGATTTCCTCGAAGTTCACGCCGCCGCGGCCCGGCGAGCGGAAGTCCCAACCCCGGCGATAGTCGCCAAAGTTGAGGTGGCTGGCCAGGATGCCGGAGCGGCCGTTGAGGTTCACGATCGCATCCTTGATGTGCACGTGATAGATGCGATCGGGAAACGCCCGGATGAACTCCACGGGATCGACACCCTGCCAGTGCAGGTGGCTGGGGTCGAAGTTGAAGCCGAACTCCTCGCGGTGGTCCAGGGCTTCCAGTGCCCGCTGGGCCGTGTAGATGTCGAAGGCGATTTCGGTGGGGTGAACTTCGAGGGCGAACTTCACGCCGCACTCGCCGAACACGTCGAGAATGGGGTGGAACCGCTCGGCGAACAGCTCGAAACCGGCATCGATCATCGACTGCGGAACCGGCGGGAACGAGTACAGCAGGTGCCAGATGCTGCTGCCGGTGAAGCCGTTGACGACTTCCACGCCCAGCTTCTGGGCAGCCCGGGCGGTGGCCTTCAGTTCCTCGGCCGCCCGCTGGTTGACGCCGGCCGGATCGCCGTCGCCCCACACGTACGGGGGCAGGATGGCCTTATGCCGCTCGTCGATGATGTCGCACACCGCCTGGCCGACCAGGTGGTTGCTGATGGCGAAAAGCTGGAGCTCGTACTTTTCCAGCAGGTCGCGTTTGGCCTGGCAGTAGCCGTCCTCGGCCAGCGCCTTATCCACCTCGAAGTGATCGCCCCAGCAGGCCAGCTCGATCCCGTCGTAGCCGAACTCGCGCGTCATACGGGCCATATCTTCGATCGACAGGTCGGCCCATTGGCCGGTGAACAGCGTAACCGGACGCGCCATAAGTCACTCCTCGGGAACAGCTTAAGACATAAGAATCTTCCCCCGCGACCGGCCAGATGGCGGCCGGCGCTGCGCGAGCCGCCATTTTGACATAACTCCTGGACGTTGCAACGGGCTAGGGGGCGAAGTGGGCAGGCATGCGCCCGCCGCGGCTGGCAAAAAAGCAATCATCAAAAAGTTGACGCCTGTACACTGCTGGGTAGAATCATGCGTAGTGAACATGCGCACCAGTGATCGCGCGTTCCATACCCGAAGCGAGGAGGATGGCAACATGCTGCCCGTACGGCTCGCCCGCCTGCAACGCATCGAACGAGAGGCCTCCCGCTCGAGCCAAGGGGGCCCCTGGCACATTAGCGACGTGCTGCCTACGGTGTTGGCCGCCGTGCTGGGCGACGACGAGCAGCACGAGCCGCTGGCCGCCACGGTGACGCCGGCCGTGTTGCCGCAGCCGTGGTGGTCGCAGAGTTGGCAGCCGGTTTCGGCAGCCGCCATCTTCGGCCAGACGGGCTGAACGCGCATGAAAAACGGCCTGCCTCAACGTGGCAGGCCGCATGTTCGATGGCGGTTCTTGGGCCGCGTTAGTCGATGACTTCGCGGATGAAACGCACGCTGGGGCTGCCGCCCTTGCCGGTAAGAAACTCGGCCACGTAGCGCTGGCGATCGCGGGGACGCTCAGGCACGCGGAAGTCGTCGCCCTTTTGCAGAATGGGCCGCGTTTCGCTGATGCCGCCGAACTCGCGGGCACCGGCCGGCTGGCAGGGGAACCAGTAGCCGTTGCCATCTTCGTCCTCCAGGTAGAACTCGGCGTAGCAATGGCCGGGCACCCACACGGTGCGGGCCGGGATGTTGGCCGCGCGGCAGATGGCGATGAACAACGATGAGAGTTCCTCGCAGTCGCCGGTACCGTCTTGCAACGCCCGGATAGCGCCTTTGAGCGGTCCTTCCTGGTATTTGACCTTCTCACGGACCGTGTCGTAGATCAGTTCCACGGTTTCCCAGGCCGACTTCTCTTCCTTGGTCAACTCCTTGGCCAGGGCGCGGATCTTGGCGTGGCGGCTTTCAATATAGGGGCTGTCACCCAGGTACTTGCGCACGTCCAGCGGCAGCTTCTTGGGCAGCCGGTAAATGCTGGTGTCCTCGGGCGGCTTGAGCGTGTGGCGGGTGACTTCCACCGTGATCAACGCCCGGGCTTCCTGCCCGGCCGGCAACTGCGGAATCTGCACCACCATCTGCTTGACGGTGTCGACCATGCGGTAGCCGTACTGCCGCACCGCCGGCGAGATGTCCTCGGTGACGATCTTCACCGACTGTTCGGGCCAATCGACCGGCACCGGCGCCGTGGCGAACAAGCCCACGCAGGGCCCGTTGCTGCTGTTGATGACGACGCCGATCTGGTACTCGGTGGTATACGGGTCGCCCAGTTGCGGGCCTCGATCGGAAGGCGGGTCCGCCTGCGCGGTAGCCTGGATGGCAATCAGCAAAGCACCAGCGGCAATGACCTGACGCATCGCGTTACCTCTCTCGTGGTCCGGGGCAAGAGGCGCAGATTGGGCACGCGGGGACGGCCAAACCGCCAAGTCGCGTGCACGCTTCTCTCTATTTTGCGCAGTTTATCAGGCCATTATAAGCCGAAAGCCACGCTCGCCAGGCACTTTCCTGCCGCCGAGCGTGGCTTTCTGAGCGTCTTTTTGTGGTCTGCAAGGGCAGGCTGTAACGGTTGCAGCGGTTAGCACCTGCCGCAACGGGCCAACCCGGCCGCCGAGGGGAAAGGCAGCCGAACAGCCAACGAGGCCGGTCAGGATGGGTCGCCGGCCGGGGCCGAGGGCTGCTTGGATTTGCCGTGGCTATGCCCAAGATCGTGGTCGTGATCATGGTCATGATCGTGATGGTGCTCGATGGTGCCGCGGAACGGCTTGCCGTCGATGTTCAGCACCAGTTGCGATTGGGCTTTCTCGTGGTGCAGGGCCTCGCCCAACTTGGGATCGCGGGAGACAAAGCGGGACGAAACCCCGTTGGGATCGCCCTCGTTCGGATCAGCTTCCAGGGCGAACTGCTCGCCGCCCTCGGGCAGACGCACGTTGATGGTGATCTGCGGGTCGGAAATGGCCACCGGGTTAGCCGCTTTGCCGTCGAGCAGGTACACGGTCACCAGGCCGGTTGCTTCGTCGTGCAGCAGCTCCGCATGGAACTCGTGGTTGCCGCCCAGCTCGATCAGCATGCCGCCGTGCGGCCCCTTCTCCGCATGCTCATGCGAGGCTTTAGGCGTATCCTGGGGCTGGTTTTGCTGGGGCTTATCGGCACAGCCCGACAAAAACGCCGTGAAGAGCACCGCGGCTGCCACGCCGCCACGCAACAAGGGAAAATGGAACATTGTTCTGCTTTCTTGAATGCTTAGGGGATTGGCCTCATGCGGCCGGGATTATAGCGAGTTCTTCGGCGAGTTGTTTTCGTTGCGGGCCGCTTCGCTTTCTTCCACGAGTTCGACGGCGGTCCCTTCGGCCTCCAGGACCTTGCGGGCAGAACCAATGCCGAAGGTCCAGAACAACGCCGGCCGCACCAGAAACTCCAGCAGCGTGCTGGTCAACAGGCCGCCGATGATCACGGTGGCCACCGGGTACAGGATTTCCTTGCCCGGCTCGCCCGCGGCCAGCGCCAACGGCACCAACCCGATGCCCGAGGTCAGGGCGGTCATCAGCACCGGGGCCAGGCGATCCTGACCTGCGCGGACGATCATCTCGCGGGTCCACGATTCGCCTTCGTACTTGACCAAGTGCAGGTAGTGGTTGATGAGCAGGATGCCGTTACGCGAGGCGATGCCGCACAGCGACACAAAGCCCACCATGGCGGCCACGCTGAGCGTCTGCCCGGTGAGCCAGAGGGCGGCCACCGAGCCGATCAGGGCCATCGGCAGCGCGGCCATCACTTGGAGCGACAGGTTGATCGAGCCGAACATCTTGTACAGCACCAGCAGCATGCCGATCAGCGAGATCACAAACAGCAGGCCGAGCACGGCGGAGGCCGATTGCTGGCTCTCGAACTGACCGCCGTACTCGATGAAGTAGCCGGGCGGAAGTTCCTTCTCCAGCGGCGCGAGCCGCGCGCGGATCTCGTCGACCACGTCGACCAGGCCGCGTTCTTCGGTCACGTTGCATTGCACGACGATCCGGCGGCGTACCTGCTCGCGGTTGATGACGTTGGGGCCCATCGATTCGTAGATGTTGGCGACGTCTTCCAGCTTGGCGGTGCCGCCCTCGGGCAGGTTGATGGTCAGCCGCCGCAGCGCGTCGCGATCCTCGCGGAACGGTTCATCGAGCCGCATCACCAGGTCGAACGTCCGCTGGCCATCAAGCACTTGCGACACGATCTCGCCTTGCAGGGCGGTTTCGACGTACTCGTTGACCGCCGCCCGCCGCAGGCCAAAGGTTGCCAGCCGCGCGGGATCGGCCTCGATCCGCAGTTGGGGGATCAGCGATTGCTGCTCCACCTGCAGGTCGCGGATGCCCGGCACGGTGGCAATCGTCGAACGGATCTGCTCGGCCATGCGGCGGAGCACGTCCAGGTCATCGCCGTACAGCTTGATCGCCACCTGAGCTTTCACGCCGGAGAGCATGTGCGAGATCAGGTGTGCCAGCGGCTGTTCGACCGAGGTCACAATGCCTGGCACATCCTGTAAGGCATGACTGATCTCGTCGATGACTTCCTCGCGCGACCGGCCCGAACCCGGATCGATGGTCGCAACGATCTCGGTGACGTTCACGCCTTCGGCATGTTCGTCCAGCTCGGCCCGGCCCGTCTTGCGGACAAAAGCCGTGATCTCGCCGATCTGCTTGAGCCGGTCCTCCACTTGTTGGGCGATGCGGTTGGAGGTGGCCAGCGACGTGCCCGGCGGCAGCAGCACGTTGATCTGCACGGCCCCTTCGTTGAACGGCGGCAGGAAGTCGCGGTCGAGCTTCGGATAGCCAACGGCCTTTAGCACCGATGCCACGCCCGGCGGCTGATAAACCACCAGGCCTGCCGCCACGGCGCCTACCAGGGCCACGACCAGGATGAGTGCCGGGAACCGCAAACTGAACCGCAGCACGCCGCCGGTGATCGACTTGAGAATTCGCAGCAGCAGGCCATCGTGCTCTGCCGGCGGTCGTTCGTCGTCGGTGGCCGGTTGCTGGTCTTCGTCGGCGGCCAGGGCAGGCTCTTCGCGGCCCGCGATGGCTCGCCGCGGCGTCAGCAACCAGTAACTCAGCACCGGCGTCACGGTTAGCGACACGACGAGCGACGATAGGATGGAAACGATATACGCCACGCCCAGCGGCCGGAACAGTTGCCCTTCCATCCCGTGCAGGGCAAACAGCGGCACAAACACCAGGACCACGATCATGGTGCCGTATACGATCGAGTTGCGGATCTCGCAACTGGCCTGAAACACCACCAGCAGCGGATGTTTTGGGTGCCGCCGGTAGCGGTTCTCACGCAGCCGGCGGAAGATGTTTTCGACGTCGACGATGGCGTCGTCGACCAGTTCGCCGATCGCTACGGCCAAGCCGCCCAGCGTCATGGTGTTGATCGACAGGCCGAACGTGGCGAAGACCACGGCGGTCATCACAATCGACAGTGGGATGGCGGTCAGCGTGATGAACGTGGTGCGGAGATTCATCAAGAACAGGAACAGAATCACCACCACCAGCAAGCTGCCGTCGCGGAGTGCCTCGGCTACGTTCTCAATGGCCAGGTCGATAAACGTTTGCTGGAGATACAGCTCGGGATAGAAGCGAACGTCGGGCGGGAGCGAAGGCCGCAGGCTGTCGAGCGCCGCCAGTACGTCCTGCGTTACCCGGCGCGTATCGGCCCCAGGCTGTTTGGTGATGGTCAGGACCACGGCGGGGCCGCCTTCAAAGCCTTCGCCGTCGGCGCGGCGGACAAACGCTGAACTTTCGCCGCGTTTGACCTCGGGGCCTTCAATGACACGGGCAACCTGCGAAAGCCGGATCGACTGCATCTCGCGGTGCGCGACCACGATCTGCCGGATATCTTCGGCGGTTCGCACCCGACCCAGCGAACGCACGAGGAACTCGTCGGGCCCCTGCTGTTTGAGGTAGCCGCCGGTGGTGTTTTGATTGCTTTCTTCCAGGGCGGTTTTCACGTCCTGGAGCGTGACGCCGTAGCGGCGCAGTTCATCGGGGTTCACCAGTACCTGGAACTGTTTCCGTTCCCCGCCCATCACAATCACTTGCGAAACGCCGGGGATCGTCAGCAGCCGCTGCCGCACCACCCAGTCGGCCAGCGTACGCAGTTCCATGGGCGAGGTTTTCTCGGGATCGCTCACCATCCCGATGAGCTGGATCTGCCCCATGATCGACGAAATGGGGGCAAGCTGCGGCCGGATGCCCTCGGGCAGTTGATCGGCGGCCAGGGCCAGCCGTTCGGTGACCACCTGGCGATCGTTGTAGATATCGGTACCCCAGTCGAATTCGACGTAAATCACCGAGAGGCCCACGCCGGACGAGCTGCGGACCGCCTGCACGCCGCTGGCGCCGTTGAGGGCGGTTTCCAACGGGAACGTGATGAGGGTTTCGACCTCCTCGGGGGCCATGCCGGGGGTCTCGGTCATGACCACCACTCGCGGCCGGTTCAGGTCGGGGAAGACGTCGATGGGGAGCTGTGCCGCCTGCCATGAACCGTAGCCCAGCAGAAACACGGCCAACGCGATCACCAGCAGCCGGTTCTGGAGCGAAAAGCGAATGACGGCGTTGAGCATGAACGGCAAACCCGGTTTAAGGGGTGGTTAGCTGGCGTAGTTGCCGCGGGCGTCGGGTTCGGCGGCATCGGCTTCTTCGGCCGCACGATACAACAGGGCCGGCAAGTCGTCGATGGCACGCAGGGCCCCGGCCACCTCGGGCTCGGCGAATAGCCGGACGCGTTTTACGTAGTCGTCGAACTGTTCTTGGGCTAACGCCCGAACCACCGGCGATACGTCGCCGAGCAGGCGGTAGCGGTTTTCTTTGAGGTAGTGGACGTAGACGCGGAACTCCACTTCGCGTTCGGCCGGCGGAGCATCGAACAGCACCTGGTCAGGCCCGATGGTTTGCCCGGTCTGTTTGGCAGCCAGATGCGCAAAGTGCTCGGCGCAACGAACCAGCCAGGGGAAGGGCCGCCGGGCCAGACGATCGTACACCTCGCGCTGCTCAAAGAAGCTGTACTGCGCCACGCGTTTGTAGAGCCGTCGGGATTCGCCGAACAGGCCTTCCAGCAGCGCCAGGGTGTGGTGGTCTTGGGGGGCGCGAAGTGCCGCCTGGCGGAGGGCATCGACAAACTCGCCATCGCCCAGGCGGAACAGCGACTCCATGTCCACACGATGCTGGAGCCGGTAGAACGCCCGTTGCAACATGGCCGTGGCCGAGCGGACGCCATGGTGCCAGTAGACCTCGCTGAACATCACATATCGGGCAAAGACCATCATCTCGGCGGCCGTCTTGCCCTTCTCGGTGATGGCCAGGCCGTCGCCGGCCTCGTTCAAACACAGGCTGCGAATCAGGCGGTGCTGGTCGAAATTGCGGCCGTACGGGACGCCGGCATGCAGGCTGTCGCGGATCAGATAGTCGAGCTTGTCGATATCGATCGGCCCCGAAAGCATGCTGGCCAGGATCTTGCACGCCGTTCGTTGGGGCGGATCATTCAGTAACGCCAGCACTTCTTCTGGCTCAATCGACCAATCTCGCCGCAGCAGATCGGCCAGTTCACCTTCTAACAGAAAGCGGGCTGCGAACGCCTCGTGGTGCGGAACCTGCGGCAGGCCCATATCCTCGATGGGGTGGCAGAACGGCCAGTGCCCCAGGTCGTGCAGCAGCGCGGCTAACAGGAAGACCTCGGCATCGCGGGCCGTAACGGCCTGGGCAAAGCGTGGATCGTGGCTCAACCGCTGCAAGAACAGCAGCGCCATACGATACACGCCCAGCGAGTGTTCAAACCTCGAGTGGTGTGCGGCCGGATAAACCAGTGAGACCAGGCCTGTCTGGCTGACCTTAGCCAGGCGGCGAAACGAGGCAGTGTCGATGATCGCCCGGATTCTCCCCGTCAGCGGTACATCCTGCTCGGGCGGAATACGGACGAGGTTACCGTAGCCGTCCAGACCGGCTACTTCCGGAATGTCGCGAATGGCGCTCATTCACACTATGTTACAATTCGGGATCGAAACGATATAGCGAGCACCCGGGTGGAGGCCATAGCGATGCTGCCAGGTGGACGCTCGGTTCGGTGAACGGTGGGCCGTAACGCGGGGCAGGCCCGGCCGCAGACGGTATTCGCGGATCGCAACCCGCCCGGTCTTTGTTGGATTCACGCTCTTGTACCGCCTTTGAGCCGCAATGCCAGCCGCCCCGCGCTGTAAATCTTCGTTGCTCAAACACCTGCACGCGGCCGAGAACGCCATCTACGCCGTGGATGGGCAACGCAAGATAGTTTACGTGAACGCGGCTGCCGCAACCTGGTTGGGCATTCCGGCCGACGAACTGCTCGGCCAGGAGTGCAAGTACACCAGTTCGCTGGATGGCAGCGTGGTCGCCGTGGTTGCGGCTTCGCTGGCACCACCGCCAGCCGCCTTTGCTGGGGAAGTCTGCACAGCGGAGGTGTATCCGCCCGAGCCCAGCGATCTCGCGGTTCCCAGTCAGGCTATGTCGCCGCAGAGCAATCCGGCCATCGAAACACCGCAGGGCAATGGAGAGCAGACGCCAGCCGACGCCGTGGCGGTGCCCGAGCCGATTGCCACGCCGCCCGGCATGTGGTTCCGCTTTATCCCGTTGGGGTTGGTCGACGGCGAAGTTGATCTGGTGCTCGCCCAATCGCTGGGGCCCGCTGGTGCCGGAGGCAAGGAGCTCTTGCCCGATATTCAATTGTCAGCGTCCCTCGTGCCGGTTGACCCGCTGCCGGAGCAGTTGCACGCGCAGCTTCAACGTATGCGGCGGCGAAACCTGCGGTTGGGCCATCGGCAGCGGTTTGTGGGCGCCAGCGCAGCCATGACGCGGGTAAGGGCCCAAATTGCCATGGCGGCCAAAACCCAGGCCAGCGTGCTGGTGACCGGACCGCCGGGCAGCGGCCGAGCCGAGGTCGCCTGGGCGATCCATGCCGGCAGCCAGGATGCCCAACTTCCGCTGCTGGGCGTCCAGTGCGCCGACCTGCCAACCGAGATGGTGTTGGCCGAGATCGAACGCTGCTGGGAGAACGGGCTGCACGCCGCACGGACGCTGCTGCTGAACGACGTCGATCAACTGTCGCTGGATGCGCAACAACAGTTGCATCGGTTGCTGGTGGAGAAGCCGCCGGCGTTTCGGATCGTCAGCACGGCACGGCAACCGCTGTTGTCGGCCGAGATCAACGGAAGTTTCCACCAGGAGCTGGCCTTGCTGCTTAGCACGGCGGTGATCGAGCTGCCGCCATTGGCCGGCCGGTTGGAAGATCTGCCGCTGCTTGCCCAGGCTTTGCTGGAAGAGATCAACGCCCACAGTGCCAAGCAGATCGGCGGCTTCAAGGATGAGACGATTCGGCTGCTGATCGGTTACCCGTGGCCGGAAGACGTCGACGAGCTGACCGACGTTATCCGGTACGCACACGAACACGCGCAAAGCCCTTTGATCGAGCCCCGCGATTTGCCGGAAGTGATTGTGCTGGCCAACGACTTCGCCAAACGGCCCCGGCGGACAGAAGAACCGATTGACCTGGAAGCCTTGCTGGCCGAGATCGAACTGGAGTGCATCCGTTGGGCGATGGACAAGGCACGCGGGAACAAGACCCAGGCCGCACGTCTGTTGGGCATGAATCGCCCCAAGTTTTATCGCCGGCTCGAACAGCTTAACCTGGACTTTGGGCCGGATGAGTAGCGGCCGCAGGTCACCGCCGCACGCGTCACGGCAGTTGGAGTGTCACAACAAATGCGCGATGGTCCGAGGCCAGCAGGTCGGTCTGGCCGATCCGTGTCTCGGTAGCAACTGTTTCGGCCCGAACGCCGCCTGGCCCACACAACTGCACCAGCGAACGCGATAGCAGCACGTGGTCGAGCTGTTGGCGTTCGCCCTGGAAGACGTAGGTATATCGCGTATCGAGCTTGTCGCGGGGAAAGAACTGAGCCAGGCCGGTTTGCACCAGGTCATCCCAGATATCATCTTTGCCGCGGATGCGGCGCAGCGCCGGCTGGCCGCGGTGATCGTTCAAATCGCCGGCCACGATAATGTGCTCGCCCTCGTTCAGGAGCGGTAGATAATTTCTGCGGACGATGGAGGCCTGGGCGATTCTCTGAGCGTCCTGTTCGTGGCCGCCGCGTTCGCTCGATAGATGGCAGGCGAACAGCCGCACGGAATGCCGTGCCAGTTGGACCGAGACGCTGAGCCCTTTGCTGACGCCGGTATCCTGCTCAGTTTCGGGATCGTCCAGTTCGGTGTCATAGCCTTCGCGGCCGGTGATAGTGCTGGACAAGTTCGATAGCGGATACCGCGAGAACACGGCAACGCTTTGCCCGGTGGCGGTGTCGGTGCTGTTGGCCTCCACGCGGTGCGTATAGCGGCCGCCCTGCCGTTGGACTTCGTCCCAGAGGGCGGTGACATCCTGGCCGCGGCCGACTTCGGTGAGCACCAGCACGTCGGCATTGATGCGGCCAATGGCCGTTGCCACAGCCTGCACGCTTTCGCGGAATCGGGCTTGCCGATAGCCCGGCTGCGACCAGGTTTGTCGTTGTTCGTCGGTCCAGTCACGTTCGTCGAATGGCAGACCGTACTTCACGTGGATCTTGCGGTAGACCAGGAACTCGCAATTGAACGTGCCCACGCGGACGGCCTCGGCCAGCGCGGCTGGCGAGAGCGCGATCGTATGGATCAATGCGAGCAGCAGGCATACTGCAAGACGGCGAACCACCATGCCCCCAGCCATGATTGCGCGCTCCATGAAAGGACGGATCAGTTCGAGCGATCCCGGAACGGTGCGCGCAGATTGTGACACGCCGCTTGCTGCGCCGCAATCAATGGCCCCGGGGCGGGGGCGATGCTGGTTAGCGTGCGCTGAGCACTTCTTCGATGCTGCGGTCGAGCTTATCGACGATTTCGTCGACGTGCTGCGGTTCGATCACCAGCGGCGGACCCACGGCGATCCAGTGCGGATCGAAGCGGGTTAACAGGCCGTTGGCCAGGGCACGGCGGCCGACGGCCAACCCCAGCGGCGGATCGAGCCGGCGGCCATCGGTATCGGCCACCAGGTCAAAGCCCAGGAACAGGCCCTTGCCGCGGATCGGACCCACGATGCGGTGCCGCCGCAGCCGTTCCAACCCCTCGCGGAGCCGCTGACCCATGCGGCGGGCGTTGCCGATCAGGTCGCGCTCGACGATCTCATCGAGCACCGCCAGGCCGGCGACGCTGGCAATGGGGTTGCCTTCAAAGGTGTGGCCCTCGACAAAACCGGGGTTCACGGCCGGATCGCCCCAGAAGGTGTCGGCAATATGCTTGCGGCACATCAGGGCGGCCAGCGGGGCGTAGCCGCCGCTGATGCCCTTGCCCAGGCAGATCAAGTCAGGCTGCACGCCGAAAGTTTCGGCGGCGAACATGTTGCCGGTGCGGCCGATGCCGGTGATGACTTCGTCGAAGATCAGCAGCACGCCGTAACGGTCGCAGATTTCACGCAGTTGCGGCAGGTATTCGTCGGGCGGATCGATCACGCCGCCGGTATGGCCGATCGGTTCGAGCATCACGGCGGCCACGGTTTCAGGCCCTTCCATCTCGATGATGCGGCCGATGATCGAGACGCACGTGAGATCGCAGCCGGGATAACGCTTGCCGTAGGGGCAACGTTGGCAGGTCGGCGGGAACACATGGATGAAGCCGGGCGCCAGCGGTTCGTTGACCGCCCGCCGCGATGCCAGGCCCGAGGCCGACAGGCTGCCCATGGTCGAGCCGTGCCAGCTTTCGTACCGCGAGATGATCTTGTACCGCGTGGCCTCGCCACGGAGCTTGTGAAATTGGCGGGCCATTTTGATGGCGGCCTCCGTGGCTTCGGACCCGCCCGAGAGCAGCTTCACTGCCGCCATATCGCCGGGGGCCAGCTCCACCAGCCGATTGGCCAGGCGGATGGCAGCCGGGTTGGTGCCGTGCATCGGCGGAGCGAAACTCAGTTCGCCCATTTGCCTGGTGATGGCGTCGATCACGCGGCGGTTGTTGTGCCCTACGCTGGCGACATAGATGCCGGAGAGCGCATCGAGATATTGATTGCCGTCCACGTCCCAGAAGTAGACGCCGTCGGCCCGGTTGATGACAAAGGGCGAATCGACGAACTCGGTCATCTGCGAGCGGACAAAGATCTGCCTCAGGGCATCAGCGCTGGCGGCTTGCTGGTCGGTCAAAGAAGTTGCTGGCGGTGGGTCCGTGGTGGCCATCGATCGCTCGCTGCGAAAAGGTAGGACGGTGTGCCTCTGCCGGGGACGATTGTTGCGGGGGAACTTGCCCCCGGACGCCCCACAAGAATAGCCGACGATAGTGCGCAAAGAAACGGGCGACGTTACCGCCGCCCATTCCGTGAAAGAAGGACTGGTGTTGACCGCCTGGCTACGAGTCGGCGCTGGTCACGTGCTCGGGCTCAGGTTGCCCGTTCTGGCTGACGTGTCGCCGCAAGCCGCCGTTGACTTTGCGTTCGCGGAACTTGGCGTGCATGCCGTCCCAGTCGATCGACAGCGCTCCACCGGAGCTTTCGTGCTGCCTGGCCCACGACATCAGCAAGTCGAGGCATGCATGATCGATGTAATCCAGATTCTGGAACTGGATCGAAAGGTGTGTCCCCTTGGGCATCTGCTCCAGCGCCGCGGCCAGCTTGGGCAAGCTGACGAACGTGGCGGCCCCAGCCAGGTCGAGATTCGCTCGCTTCGGGTGCGAATGAATCTGCAGCTCCGTTTCCAGGTGGCTGAAGTTGTACAGCAGTCGGATGCCGGAGAGGAACACGCCCACGATCACGCCGGTGAGCAGGTCCCAGACGACGATTGTGACCAGCGTCGCCATGTAAATGACGACCTCGGCCTTGCCGTACTTGGCAAGCTGTTTGACGGCCTTGATGTCGACGAGCTTGTAACCGGTGTACACCAGGATGGCGGCCAGGCTCGCGGTGGGGATGTACCGCAGCACCGTCGATAGTCCGACCACGAACACCAAGAGCCAGATACCGTGGAACACGGCCGACCAGCGCGTCCGGGCTCCGGCTTGCAAGTTGGCCGAGCTGCGGACGATCACGCCGGTCATCGGTAGCGCGCCGAGCAAGCCGCACACCATGTTGCCCACACCCTGCGCGGCCAGTTCCTGGTTGTACCGGGTGCGCGGGCCGGAGTGGAGCTGGTCGACTGCGGCGGCACACAGCAACGTTTCGGCGCTGGCGACCACGGCAATCACGAAGGCGGCCTGAATGACCGCGACCCAAGGTGTATCGACGAACACGGACCAGTGCACCACGTGCAGGTCGCGGAACAGGTTATCGGGGATGGCCACGTACAGCACCGGCAACACCAACACGCAGGCCAAAATGGTGGCGACGAGCACGCCCAGCAGCGGGCCGGGCAGTATCCGCAGCTTGCGCGGCGCGACACTCTGCCACAGCACGATTACCGCGAGGGTCAGCAGGCCAATGGCGCCGGCCCAATTGTGGTTCTTCATGGCCGCTTGCAACTGATCCATGGCGGTTACGGCGGCAGCCTGGGTGGCCATGGCGTCGGCCACGTTGGCGCCGTCGCTTTGAAGCGTGGCCAGCGCCTGACGAGTGGTTGCCAGGGCCTGATCGGCCGCTTCGCGAATGCGTTCGCTGCGCTCCGGACTATGGAACTTCAGCGGCATCGATTCAAAACGTTCGACCGATTCTTCCAGTGCGGTGAGAATCGCCTGCTGCTCGTTGACGAGCTGCTCCAGACGCGGGGTATCGGCATCGAGCCGCAGGTGGGCGGCCCCCGTGCCGATGGTGCCAGGGTGCAATGCTTCTTGCGCTTCGGCGGGCGCCAGCTCGGCGACCGACTGTTCCAGGCTGATTTGCCTCCGCTGCAACTCGCCGATATTGCGGAGCTTGTCGGTGAGCATCTCGCGTTCTTCGGGCGGGCCCCACGACGGCAGCGACAGGCCCTTGAAGATCGCATGCGGGATGGTGGCCAGGTTCTGCAGGCCGCTGCCCTTGGGCGAATCATCCACCATCACGTGGAACTGGCTGGCGAAGATCAGCACGCCGATGCCGGCAAGCATGCCTTTGATCACGGCGGGGGAAACCGCCCGAAACCATTGGCCAATGCCGAGGGCTCCGGCGATGAATTGCAGCACCCCGCCCAGGAGTACCACCAGCCCCAGGATCGGCATGCCGAGGTCCTCCACGATCTGGTAGACGATCACGGTCAGCCCGGCAGCCGGCCCGCTGACTTGCAGCGGCGACCCCGCCAGTACGCCAACGATCAAGCCGCCGACGATCCCGGTAATCAAGCCGGCGGCAACCGGCATGCCCGAGGCGATGGCGATGCCCATGCAGAGCGGCAACGCAACCAGGAAGACAACAAATGATGCCGGCCCGTCGGACTTGATGATTTCCCAAAACGAACGCAGTGTGGGGGACACTGTGGCGGAAGTGTCCGCAGGTGGATGGTGATTCGATTCCTTCGACATGGCACGAACTCGTTGGATGGATTGGATTGAGTAGGGCGAGACACCGCGGCAGCGTCGGACCACGACGGCCAAGTTTGCCTGGTGGCGATCGTGGCCGGGGCGTGGTACGCGTGGCCGGTGCCGGCCGCAACGGGTACTAGCTGCCAATGCGGACGGTCAGCGGCGATGCGCCGACTGAGGACGCACCAGGTCACGGCTGGATCGACCGTGTCGGAGGATGGATCGCTGGCGGGAAAATGTACCGCCATGCCAACTGCGGAATGCTGGTTCCGCACCCCAGCGAATGCGGCAGGGGGCAGGAGGACGCACCATGTTGGAAAAGGTGTCCCGCCCGAGGCGGCAAGCGAACCCCATCATGCTGTTCTCGTGACCGAGAACTGGAGGGGCCGCCCGTATGGCCGGGGCGAACGCACATCTGCCGCGCCAACGATCCGGGCGGTCAGCCGTGACCGGTGACTGCGGTCAGTTGCCGACCGCAGCAAACTCGGTGTCGGCGGCGGACGGTGCGGGCGGCATCAATGGCAGGAACTGGCCCTGCTCGGGGTCGTACGAGAAGATCTGGCCCGTCTCAAACTTGTAAACCCATCCGTGCAGATGGAGGGCGTCACGTGCCATGGCGGAGGCGACGGCCGGGTGCGTGCGCAGGTTTTCCAACTGCACCAGCACGTTTTCTTCCACGGTGACCATCAGCCGGGCGGCCGGGTCCGTGATGTGCGTGTAGTTCTCGGCCACGATCCGCCGCGTGGCTTCGGCATGCGCCAGGAACGACTTGACCGCGCAGCAGCCGTCGATGCTTTCGGGATTCAGCAGGCCCGACATGGCTCCGCAGTGCGAATGCCCGCAGATCACGATGTCGCGGACCTTCAAGATGCTGACGGCGTATTCGATCGTGGCCGCTTCGCCGCCGTGCACCGCGCCGTAGGGCGGCACGATATTGCCGGCGTTGCGCATGACGAACAGCTCACCGGGTTCGGTTTGGGTGAGCAGGTTGGGATCGATGCGCGAATCCGCGCAGGTGATGAACAGCGCCAACGGATTCTGGCCGTCGACGAGTTTCTGGTACAGGTTCTTGCGGTTGTTGAATACACCACGCTGGAACTTGTGCAGTCCTTCGACCAGGCGTTGCATGGTGATGGCTCCTCGAATTAGGACCGGCTTTTCTGGTTGGAGAACCTGCGGCGGCAACTTCGCTTGCACCAGGTGCAAGACGTGCCGCGCTGCCACAGCTTCACTTCGTCGCAATCAACGGCTTCACGAAGCAGTCAGAGCACCGCGATCGCCGGTCCTAGGAGTGCGCACATTGCCTGGTGTCGGATCGCCAGGTTGCTGAACGCTGTAGCAGTGGTTCCTCTTACCGTTATCCGCGAGGCGAGCGTTGGGATATGGGGATTTCTCCCGGTCCCTGCCGATCGCCGCCGTGGCGGCTACCGCGTCCACTTCGCGCAGGGCGAAACTTCCGAGCGCATCGGGGGCGAGGTGCTGCTTAATGCGTTCAGCACGTGATCAAGCGTGTGCGTCCCCAGGCCGCGATCCACCCTGCGGCAATAACGCCGACGGGTGCAGAACCATTGCCACCATGCACAGCACTAGCCGCACTGGCTAATCGCAGAGATGGCGCAGTTCTGGCGGCGGGGCGCAACCATCAAAGACGTAGAGGAGAGCCCAGGCCATTGCGCAGCGCGTGCTCACACGCCACAGCACCACAAGGATGCCAGGCCGTGGGTTCTGTCGAGAGTCGGGCAAAGAAGCGACTTGCCCATTGCTGCAACGACGCATGATGCCGCAGGGACGAACGTCCGCGGCAGAAAAGCGTTTCAACCGGGCTGGACAGCTCTTCCGTTCGCTGCTCGACCGGGCCTTGCGGTATCTCATGCTCCGCCCGGGCCGAACGCAACTGGGGTTGTGCAAGTGCCGGCGACATGCTGCCGAACAGGCTCAGCAGCGCTAGTAGCGTTGTCGCAAGATGGGCACAACTCCGGCGAGGACTCATACGCGGTCCTGAGCGTCGGGAAAGGTTCGGAAGCAGCAGGTATCGGCCGTCAATAAGAGGTAAAGGTTTGGTTGAGAAACTCGCGACCTCTGTTGCAACCGGCGTGTAACCGTGTTGCTCAAAGTTCCATACAACCGGCGGCCGTGCCGGGCCCGCTCGTGGTGACGAGCACAGGCCCTCTACACCCTCTATCGGACGGATGCGCCGCCTATTGCAGGTGAAAGAACAATACCCAAACAGAATCCAGCGGGCAATAAGAAATCCCCCAAGAAATGCTAGCTGGCGCTCCGGCCGTCATGTCCTGCGCGGTGAGGGAAACACGGTAAGTACGAGGGGGCCCCCTCGACATCGCAATCGACAGAGTTTGCCCGATTGCCGCCGTCTTTATCGCGTGGCGGGCCAGCGCGCATTACGCACTCGCCGTGGCGAGTGCCTGCGATTCGGTACCGCGGCCGATGCGTGCTTGCTGCCATTTCAGACCGAGCATGATGACGTTGATGCCGGAGCCGATCCCCAGCAGCGCCACTTGCTCGTTGGCCGCCAGGTGGCCTTGCTCGGCGGCCATCGCCCAGGTGACGGGCAGCGCCGCACTGCCCGTGTTGCCGAGCACCTCGAACGTGGTGAAGTCGCGTTCGGCAGGCAGTTCCAGCGCTTCGAGCATGGCCTTGCGGTGCGCCTTGCCGACCTGGTGGCAGATCGTCTTGTCGATATCCTGCGTGGCCCAGCCCAAGTGATTGAGGAACTTGGGGAAGCAAGACTGGGCGGCGGCGATGCCCTGGTGCAGCAGTTCCTCGGCGTCGGTATTCATCAACGGCTGCATTCCACCGCCGGCGGCTTCGTCACGCCCGCTGCGGCACAGCGCGGCATGCTCGGTGGCCGCCAAGAAGGTGCCGCCCAAGAGAAGGTTACCGGTCTGGCTCAGATCGCGATGCACCAGCAGCACGGCCGCGCTGGCCGAGCCGATTGTGAGCGAGGCCATCGCCCGCTTCATGTCGGCCCGGGTGAGCGACGTTTCGCGGTTGAGGTAAGCGATGGTGGTCTCGATCAGCGAGCGGCTGTCCTCGGTGCCGACGACCAGGCCGGCGTCGATCCGGCCCAGTTCGATTTGATCGGCCACCTGAATGATGCCATTGAGCAGGCCCAGGCAGGCGTTCGAGACATCGTACACCATGCAGCGGGCCGGCAGCCCCAGTCGCGCGTGAACGCCGGCCGCCGTGGCAGGTTCCAGGTAGTCGCGGCAGACCGAGCCGTGGATGAGCGCGCCAACGCGGTCGCGCGGAATCTCCGCAGCCGCCAGGGCCTGTTCGGCCGTCACCACGCTGATGTCGCCCGGCAGCAAGCCGGGCGACCAGAACCGCCGAGACGCGATGCCCGACATCAACTCCAGTCGGCCCTCGGGCAGCCGCAGCCGCTCGTAAGCGGGGGCCAGGCGGGCTTCGATCTCGTCGGAGGTGACAATCCGCTCGGGCAGCGTGTAGGCCAGGGACTCAACGCAAACGTGCTGATAGTACATCGTGCCGGCTTAGCCTTTTTTCTTCTCCCGAGCCTTCAGCGGGGGATCGCCGGCCAGCGGCAGCTTGACGGAGGTGCCCAGTTCGGCCGAGTAGTAGATGCCGAGGATGATCTCGACCGCGCGGCGGCCTTCGGGGCCGTTAATCGCCGGCTCGCGGTCTTCTTCGATGGCGGCCAGCACGTCGGCAAACTGGTGCATGTGGCCGTGGAACCCGATCGCCTTGGGATCGCTGGCGCCGCCACCGGTGCTGCGGCGGGCTTCCATGGCTGCCTTGATTTCGGCATCCTCGGGCAGCGTTTCCGCGAAGTCCCACTTGACGATGTCTTCTTCTTCCATCACGGCCGAGCCGTGTGAGCCGTGAATCTCAACCCGCTTGAGATAGCCCGGGTAAGCCGCGGTCGTCGCTTCGATGACCCCCAGCGCGCCGTTGGCGAAGCGAAGCGAGGCCACGGCCGTGTCTTCGACGGCGATTCGCTCGTGGGCCAGGGTATCGACGTAGGCCGAGATTTCGGTCACCGGGCCCATCAACCAGGTGAGCAGGTCGACGCTGTGAACCGCCTGGTTCATCAGGGCGCCGCCGCCATCCAGCTCCCAGGTGCCGCGCCACGCGCCGCTGTCGTAGTACTCCTGGGTGCGATACCACTTCACGTAGGTGTCGCCCATGGTGAGGCGGCCAAAGCGGCCGGCATCCATGGCCTTGCGGAGCTTGACGGCCGAGTCGTGGAACCGCGACGGGAAAATGGCCGACAGCTTCACATTGTTCTTGCGGCAGGCCTCGATGATCCGGTCGCACCGCTCCAGGGTGATTTCCAGCGGCTTTTCCACGATGACGTGCTTGCCGGCCTCGGCAGCGGCCACCGCCGGCTCCATGTGGGCACCGCTGGGCGTGCCGATGACCACCACGGTGACTTCGGGATTGGCGAGCATCTCATCCAGCGAGGCGTACGGCCGGCAGCCGATCTCCGCCGCCAATTTTTCCGCCGCCGCGGGGAAGCTGTCGTAGCACGCCACGGTGTGAGCGTTCTCCAAGGCATCAATTGCCTTGGCGTGGAACCTCGAAATCATCCCGCAGCCAATAATGCCAAAACCGTGTTTCATCGTTTCCTGCTCGTGGTTTCGGTAGAAGTCAAACGGCCACGCCCGATTATAGCGGTCCTTAGCCCGGACGGAACCGGGCAGCAGCAGCCAAGCCCAATGGCCCGCGCGTCTGTGGCAGCGGGGCAGACTTTGCCGGGTGCGGCGACTGTGGGGGGCAAACGCCAAGCCGCCGATCGCAGATGGAGTTAGGAGATGCCCCTGCCTTCTAAGGCCTCGCTCTGGCCATTGCCGGATGGTTCGGTCTCGGTAGTTGGTACGCCCGAAGCGCGAGTTGCGACGAGCCGCCGGGCGTTCTGCGTACTGGCGTGGGCGGCACGGACGCGGCCGTTGAGTGTAACCGCTGGAAGGGGGGCGGGTAGGTCGCCGCCGCCGGCGCGTTATATGGCGGATGCCGCAACGCCTACGTTCATAGGGGCTGAATCCGTGGTTATGAAAAATCTCTTACTGTCTAAGTGATTGACGAAAGTGCTTGCGGTGGAGATGGATCAACCGCGCGACCGGCGATTTTTATAGATGGTCGATGGGTGGGGGCCCCTGCCCCTCGAAGGATGGATTGCATACAATAGCCGCGATTTCACGCTGAATTGGCCCGTAGCGGTCAGGCGGACACGGATGCGATTGCGGTGTCCTGCGTTTGCCGGCGGCTGCTGGTCCCTAACGAGGCGTCGCACGCGTAAATAGAGTCCCAGAGGCTTTTTATTGATAATTCGCGTAGCTAACGATCCGCTTTCATGTTGATGCGTCACAACGCCGTTTACCCTGCCGGAGAACTCAATCCTCGCAGTGCAACGCACTCCATGAGCGGGCCTTAGCTGCGCAACGGTCAATAAGAGCCGCCGGAGCGGCAAGTTGACCCAAGGCACGATTGACCCAGCATTAGTACCCGGACTGGTTGAAGCATTCCCGCCGTTGTTTCCGCGGGCCGTGCCGGCGGTGCGCGGCGTTAGCATCGTGTTGCTTGCGGCTGCGTTCGCGGCCGATGTGTTCTCGCCTTGGGGGACTGCGGCTGTGGCCGTGTACGCCCCCGTGGCGCTGTTGGCCATGGTCTTGCCCTGGCGCGACATGCAGTGGTTCGCCCTGGCGGCCACGGCGCTTGCCGCCCTGGGGCTGTTGGTCCCCCGCGGCGAAGCGGTGGCGGTCGATGTCGTCCAGCGCGGGGCGGTTCTGGCCACGTTGTGGTTGATCGTGGTTTTCTCCCACGCCCTGCGGGCGCAACAAACGCTGTCGCAGCTTCATAAACGGCTCGCCCAGGCCATGGACGTGGGCTCCTGCTTCGCCTTCGACTGGTGCCTGAAAACCGACCGCGTTTTTCGCAGCTTCAATGCCCATCGGATGTTCGGCACCGAGCCGCACACGGAGATGAGCGGCCTGGGCAAGCAATTCTTCAACCGCATCCATCCCGACGATCTGGCGCAACTCAAGGAAACCCTCGACCGGTTGACACCGGTGAACAACACGTACCGCGTGACGTTTCGGTGCGCGCGGCCCGACGGTACCTATTCGGTGGTCGACGAATGCGGCGAGGCGTTCTTTGACAACCGGGGGCGTATGGAGCGGTTGCTGGGCATGACGGCCGACGTCACCGGCCGTTATTCGGCGGAGGAAGCGCTGCGGCAAAGCGAAGAACGTTTACGGCTGGCCGTGGATGCGGCCGGGCTGGGGACGTGGGATATGAAGGTGGCCACCGGCGAGCTGCAGTGGAGCGAGCGTCAATTGGCCCTGATGGGCGTTCCGCCCGAGAAGTTCGGGGGAACCCGGGATGATTTTCTGGCCGTGATCCATCCGGAGGATCGCAACCGGATCGAGCAGTCGGCGTGGCGCTCGCAGCGTGAGGGGGTCGACTTCCGCGAGGAGTTCCGCGTGGTCTGGCCCGACGGGAGCGTGCACTGGCTGGCGGGGCTGGGCCGCGCGATCCGCGGGGCCGACGGCTCGGTGCAGCGAATGGTGGGCGTCAATGTCGACATCACCCAGCGCAAGGAAGCCGAAGCCGCGCTGCGTGAAAGCGAGGCCCGCTTCCGCGAGATCGCCGAGAACATCGACCAGGCTTTCTACGTATATTCGGTAGCAGAACAGCGCAGGCTGTACGTGAGTCCTTATTTCGAAAAGCTTTGGGGCTACCCACCGCCGCCGGAAACGGACGTCGCTGCCAGCCTCAAGGCGGTACATCCGGACGACCGCGAAGCGGCCGCCGAGAAGCTCCGCCAGCGTTTCAGCGGGAATTTCCCAGCGGGGGATGAAGGGGACGAAACCGAGGGCCGCATCATTCACCCCGATGGCAGCGTGCGCTGGATTCACGACCGGGCCTTTGCGGTCCGCAGGCCGGACGGCACGGTCGAACGAGTTGTCGGTTTCATTCAGGATATCACCGCGCTCAAAGAGGCCGAACAGCGAACGCGTCAATTGGAAGCGGAACTGGCGCATGCCACCCGCGTCAGCACCCTGGGCGAGATGACCTCTGGGCTGGCCCACGAATTGAACCAGCCGCTGGCGGCCATCGAGAACTATGTGACGAGCTGCCGCGTACTGTTACAGCAGCTTATCGACGTGCCGGGCCGAGTGCTGAGCAATCTGGACGCGGTCACACAGGAAGTTCAACGGGCGGCGGCGATCATCCGCAGGCTGCGGGAGTTCGTGATTCGGCGCGAGCCGCATCACTCCAGCGTGAATATCAATCGAGTGATCGAGGAGGTCGTGCGGCTTTCGCGCAGTGACATCTGGCAACACGGCGCCCAAGTACGGCTGGATCTGGCCCCAGAGCTGCCGCTGGTGCAGGGCGACAGCATTCAGATGGCCCAGGTTGTGTTGAACCTGCTGCGCAATGCGTTGGATGCAATGGACGAGGAAGAGGCCGAACGCCGGTGGGTGACGATCACCACACGGCGTGACGAATCGGCCGTGGAAGTTTCGGTGCAGGATACCGGTTCAGGATTGACGGGGGCCGCGGCTCAACAGCTTTTTGAACCCTTCTTCACCACCAAGGCACACGGCATGGGACTGGGATTGACGATTTGCCAGACCCTCGTGCAGGCACACGGCGGGCGTATCTGGGCGGAATCCCAACCCTCGCACGGCACGACGGTGCGCTTCACGTTGCCGATTTGTTGACGCGAGGAACAGCATTGACCGAACCCACTGTTTTCATCATCGACGACGATCCAGGCATGCTGCAGTCGTTGGCTGTCCTGGTGCAATCGATCTCGCTGAATGTCGAGACATATTCGTCGGCCCAGGCCTTTCTGGATGCGGTAACGCCCGATCGGCGCGGCTGCATGATTCTCGATTTGCGCCTGCCCGGCATGAGCGGCCGCGAGCTGCAAACCCATCTGCAGCAGCGAGGCATTCACCTGCCGATCATCTTTCTGAGCGGACATGGCGACATCGAAACGGCTGTCGCAGCCATCAAGGAAGGCGCCATCGACTTCCTCGAAAAGCCCTGCTCCGGGCAGCGCTTGCTGGACCAGGTTCAGGCGGCGCTGCGCTTGGGCGATGAATGGCGGCAGCGCGACCAGCGGCTTAATACCGTCCGTGAGCGGCTCCAGCGGCTCAGCCAGGGTGAGTACGAAGTGCTCCAAGGCATCGTGGCCGGCAAGCCCTATAAAACGATCGCTAAGGAGCTGGGCCTCAGCTATAAGACGGTCGAAGCGCGGCGGGCGCGCATCGTCAAGAAGATGGAAGTCGACAGTCTGCCTGAGCTGATCCGGCTCGTGCTCGAGTATCAAATGTACGAGCAACCGGCCGAGCACAAGGTGTGACGGCTTCCCGCCATTTTTTCAGTTCGAGCATCAAAATCTTGGGCGCTGGCTCCTCTCGTCCCGATTGCGCCTTGAACATGCTGCAGCCGATACTGATGTGCTGCTCTGCGCGCTAAGCCTGTCTGGCGAGGGTCGCCACTTGCGCCACTGGTATGTAGTGGCGTTATCTCGGTGTCACCGTACCGCCGCAGTCTGCCGTGCTGCGCGGATGCCATGCGTGCGCATCGTTGGTTTCCCCTACTCTGGCTGTCGGGGAGTAGCCCGGTTGGGGGCAGGGCATCATCCGCAGCAATTGGTTTACGGGTTTAGGGCTACCGACACTGCGGTACTGGCAGGGCGGCTACGGTTGCCGTTAGAATTTGCCCTGCCGCTCGGCCGCAATCGGAGGCGGCGAGTCATCCTCGTTGCGTTGTGCGCTGCCGGTGCCTGAGACGCGGTCGCGAGAGCGTGTACGCATTGACCGGCTAGAGGGCTGAGGCAGTACCGTCCGATCGCAACTATTGATCCAATCGCAGGAGCAGTTCGTTATGACGCTTTGCGCACGATGCACTTTGCTGGCATGGTTGATCGCCTTGGTGGTGCAGCCTGCCGGCGCAACCGCAGGCGAGTGGCCCACCTTCCGCGGCACGGACCGAACCGCAGTTTCCAAGGAAACCAACCTGCTCCAAAGTTGGCCCGAGGATGGTCCGCCGCTGGTGTGGAAGTGCGAAGGCACCGGACGCGGCTATACGAGCTTGGCCATCCAGGGCCAGCGGATCTACCTGCTGGGCGACGGTGTAGCCGACGTCGACGATCAAGACGAATACCTGTTGTGCCACGATCGCGAAACCGGGAAACGCGTTTGGGCAACCCGGCTCGGCCCGCCTTGGACAAGCGGTTCGCCCAACTGGCAAAGCTCGCGGAGCACCCCCACGGTGGATGGCGATCGGGTGTATGCCCTGACCGCCAACGGCGATCTGGTGTGCTGCGAAACCGGCACCGGCGCGGTGGTGTGGCGGAAGAACCTCAAGACCGATTTCGGCGGCAAGAAGGCCGATAGCTGGGGCTACAGCGAGTCGGTCTTGGTCGACGGCGACCGCCTGATCTGCACGCCCGGCGGCGAAAAGGCGACCGTGGTCGCCCTCGATAAGCGCACCGGCGAAACCGTGTGGACCACCGTTTACCCAGGCGACCGTGGCGCTGGGCATGGCTCGGTTGCGATCGCCAACATCGGGGGAGTCCGCGTCTACGTGCAGGTTACCGGCAGCGCGGTGCTGGGCATCCAGGCCGAGGACGGCAAACTGCTCTGGTCGTATCCCTTCGATCGCACTACCGCCGTGGCCGCGACGCCGATCGTGCGAGATGACCTTATCTTCTTCACCATCGGTTATCGCCGCGGCGGGGCGCTGCTGAGGCAAACGCCCGATGGCATGGGCGGCGTCACGGTCAGCGAGGTATATCCGCTGAACTCGGCTCTGGCCAACAAGCACGGTGGCGTGGTCGTGGTTGGCGACTATGTATTTGGCGATTCCGACGATGCCGGGATCCCGTATTGTGCCAACCTGATGACCGGCGAGATCGTGTGGAAGAAACGCGGTTCGGGGCGCGGTTCGATCGCGGTCGCCGCCGGCGATGGCTGCCTCTACTTCCACTTTGCCGACGGCACCATGGTGCTGGCCAAGGCCGATCCGGCCGACTACGAAGAAGTGGGCTCCTTCAAGGTGCCGTACAGCGGCGAACGGCCGAGCTGGGCCCACCCGGTGATCCTGGACGGCAAACTGTATCTGCGCGAGCACAACGCGATTTTGTGCTTCGATATCCAGGACCGTTCCGCGCAGAACTAAGCCACGCCTGCTGACGCTGTAAAGGTTGCGTTCCGATGACCATGGCTTGCCGTCGATTCGCTGTGTCCCGGTTGGTTCTGTTGACATGTGTGCTGCTTGCGCTGCGGACCTGGTCCGACACGCCGGGAGCCGCACGTGCCGCTGAACCGCTCACCATCCTGCAAGGGGCCACGGTGATCGACGGCACCGGCAAGCCACCTGCCCGGAATCAGGCGATCTGGATTCAGGGCGATAAGATCGTCCGCGTCGCCGATGTCGGGCAGGCGATTCCCGAGGGCGCACAAGTCATCGACTGCCAGGGTAAGACCATCATTCCCGGACTGATTTCTGCGCATTCGCACCTGGGCCAAACCAATGGTGCTCGCCGTGGGCCGGAGTACTACACCCGCGACAACATCACCCGCCAACTGCGGCAGTACCAGGCGTATGGTGTGACCACTGTGGTGTCGCTGGGCACCAACCTGCCGCTGTTCTATGCCCTGCGCGACGAAGCCCGGCAGGGCAAGCTGCCGGGCGCCGATCCGCTGGGGGCCGATTACGGCATCGGCGCGGTGATGGGGGCGCCCGGTGCGATGCTGCAAAACAACGTCGATCAGATTGATCGGCCCCAAACACCAGAGGAAGCCAGGGCGGCGGTGCGCGCGGCACACGCTCGCGGTACCGATTACATCAAGATGTGGGTCGATTCCCGCAACATGATGCCCGCCATTCCGCCGGCGGCGTACCAGGCCGTGATCGACGAAGCCCACCGGCTGAACCTGCAGGTGTTTGCCCACATCTTCACACTGCGCGACGCCAAGGGCCTGGTCGAGTCGGGCATTGACGTCATTGCGCACGGTGTCCGCGATCAGGAGGTGGACGAAGCGTTCATCGCTGCCATGAAGGCACGCGGCACCGGCTACATTGCGACAATCTCGCTGGATGAAGCCTTTTACATCTACGCCGATCGGCCGGAATGGATGGAGCAACCGTTCTTCCAGCACGCGGTACAGCCTGAGCTGAAGAAACAACTCGACGACCCGCGCTGGCGGGAACAAACGCTGGCTGACCGTTCGCTGGAGGCTGCCCGGGCGGCCGTCCGAATGAACCAGCGGAACCTGGTCAAGTTGTAACGGGCGGGAGTGCGCGTCGGCTTTGGCACGGATTCGGGGGCGTTTCCGCTGCGGATTCCTGGCTTTGCGGAACATCGTGAGTTGGACCTGATGATTCAGGCCGGCCTATCACCTCTGGAAGCAATCACCATCGCCACCGGTGATACGGCCAAGCTGCTGAAGCTGGACGACCGGGGTGTGCTCGCCGCCGGCAAGCGTGCCGACCTGGTCATTCTGGATGGCGATGCCATTGCCGAGCCCGCGGCACTGCATCGGATTGCCGCCGTGTGGCAGCGCGGTGAGCGCGTGGCCGGGCCGGTTATCGAGTTCTCGCCGTAAGCTGCGGTGACGGCAATCCTTCGAACGCGTGTGGCCGCTAGATTAAGGCCCACCGTGGCGCCACTCTGCGCACTGAAATGTGCTTCTTAGCCACTTCCCCTCGCCTGCGGCGAATGGTGGACTCTGAGCATACCGCGAACCATAATCGCGCTTCCGCTGGCTGCCGGGGAGGCGTTGGTCCGCTCCGCCGGTAAGCGGCCCCAACCAAGTATTGGCAACAGTGATCCTGGCGAAGGGAGACTGAACGATGCGGCAATTCGCAATGACGTTCCTGAGCGGCGTCTGGCTTCTGGCCGCCGTCGGCCTGGCTCAGGCGGAAGAGCCGGGCCAATGGCGGAAGCTGTTCAACGGCAAGAATCTCGACGGCTGGGAAACCTGGCTGGGCAAGCCTCACCCCTCGGTGAAGGGCGATCTCAAGAAGAACGAGCAGGGCCAGTATGTCGAGCCGGTCGGCCTCAACAACGATCCCACCAACGTGTACACGGTGGTCGAGGTCGATGGCGCTCCGGCCATTCGCATCTCAGGTGAAATCTTTGGAGCGATCACGACCACCGAAGAGTTCGAGAACTACCACCTGCGGCTGAAGACCAAGTGGGGCGAGAAGAAGTGGCCGCCGCGCGAGAATACGGTGCGCGACAGCGGCCTGTTGTACCACTGCATCGGTCCGCACGGGGCCGGCAGCGGCTTCTGGATGAAGTCGTTCGAGTGCCAGATCCAGGAGAATGATAACGGCGACTTCTGGAGCGTGGCCGGCGTGATCGTCGACGTGCATGGTGTGAAGAGCGACGAGCGTTCCCCGCTGGTCTTTGACCCCAAGGGCCAAAAGCACGTCGGCTGGACCCGCCGTATTGTCCGCAATCCGCGTTCGGAAAATCCCTCCGGCGAGTGGAACACTGTGGAAATCTACGTGCTGGGCCAAACGGCCGTGCACGTGTGCAACGGTAAGCCCAACATGGTGCTGACCGGCCTGCGGCACAAGGTCGACGGCAAGGAAGTGCCGCTCACCAAGGGCAAGATCCAGATCCAGTCCGAGGGCGCCGAGGTCTTTTATCGCGACATTGAGATCCGCCCGATTACCGAGATCCCCAAGGAGCTGCTGCTGGGTATCGAAGCCAATTAGTACGGTGGGTGCTTGCCCCCATCAGCTAACTGTGAAACCCGCCGCGGGGCGGTGGCCAATAACACCGCCGTGCGGCTTTCTCAGCGTTAATTGACCGCCAACAAAATCTGAAGGGTGGTTGCTCGCAACCACCAACTGGTGCTCAATCTGAACTGCCGCGACTTGCAACCAACGTTTGATTGGCCCGTTGTTGGCCCGCGTTGCGCATGAAAAAAACGCTGCGCGTTACCGGGGAGCATTCCGGTAACGCGGCAGCGGTTTTTTGTCAGGTTCAACGGATCTCTACGCGGCTTGGACTAAAACCCGCGGGCGGCACGTACGTCGTCGAAGTCGCGCAGGTGGTAATCGATCTTCACGTAATCCAGCAGCCGGCACAGGCCACGCAAAGCCACGCCCATGCCGTCGGGGCCGCTAAAGCCGCCGAACTGGCCGCCGCCCTTCACGTGCGGTTCCAGGTCGAGGAACACACCCGGCACGCCGCGCGGCTTCAATCGGGCTTCGATGGTGGGGATGTAATCGCGGAAGTCGCGGAGGATCAACTCGTGGGCGCTGTCGCCCTGGTCGGCCGGCACAAAGTGCTTCAGGGCTTCCTCGTCCACGTGGTCGGTCCGTTGCGTGGGGCTGGGGTGCTTGTAATCCTTGATGTGCATCCAGCCGATGCCGGGCTTCATCGCCAGGTACTGCTGGTACACCTCGTCGGGGCTGTAGCCCTGCGTGGAGAGGTTAGCCGCATCGAAGATCAGCACCAGCGCGGGGTGATCCACCTGGCGGTGAATCTCGGCGAGCAGTTCACCGTTCTGGCCCACCAGGTTGGCTTCCACTTCCAGGCCGTAGATCAGGTCGCTGCGGTGGCAGGTTTCGGCAATCTGACCGAGCTGATCGACCACCTGCGGGATGTGGGCCCGGGGATCGGTGCCGCGGGGATGGTAGAACGAAAAGCCGCGGATCAGCTTGGTTTCGAAGGCGTGAGCCCGCTCGCAGGCCGTCTTGACCTCCTTGTCGAGGTACTTGGCGAACGGAATGTACTCGTTCTTGGTGCCGTCTTCCTGATCGAGCAGCTTGACCTTGCCGATGGGCGAGCCGATCGAGGCCACGTTCAGGCCGTATTCGTCCATCAGGTGGCGGATGTCGGTGATTTCGCTCTTGGTGAGTTTCATCACGTTCTTGATGCCGCCGCCGACGTCGATGAAGCGGATGCTGAAGTATTGCAGTCCTAGTGCGGCAAAGGCGGAGAACTGCTGGACGGCGGTTTTCTGGTTCGCGGCTTCATCGCCAAAACCGCTAAGGATGACGCTATTGCCCGACATCGAACTGCTTCCCTGGTGAGTGGAGCCGTAGTGCTTGGCGTGGAACATGCCGGCCGCTCTCGGCCGGGGCGCTGTGCGAGCGGTCATTGTGCGTTGCCACGCTCGGGGTTTCAAGGGTACCGCCATCGGGTGGGATGGTGATCCGGATGGCGCGCCGCTGGTCTTCCGCGGGGCGCTGCCGGAGGGGCCGGCGGTAGCCAGGGCGGCCGCCGGCAATTACCATAGAGCGCTTGTACGTCCTGCCCAAGTTGCTCCTTTTCACAGGAAATCGCGCGCATATGATTCGCACGTTTGTTTGGACTCGGCCGGTCCGCGCCGCGGCGGCGGTGGTTTCGTTGTTGGGTTGCCTGGCGGCCAGCGCCACGGCCGGCGAGGGCGACAAGCTGGTGCCGCTGTTCGACGGCAAGAGCCTCGACGCCTTCGTCCAGCACGGCGGCAAGGCCAAGTACCACCTCGAAGACGGCGGCGTGATCGTGGGTACCTCCGTGCCGGCCACGCCCAACAGCTTCTTGTGCACCAAGAAGGAATACGGCGACTTCATCCTGGAACTGGAGTTTAAGGTCGATCCGCCTCTGAACTCGGGCGTGCAGATTCGCAGCCAGGTGTTTGACGAGCCGCGCGAAGTGAAGGCCGGCGACCGCACCATCAAGATTCCCGCCGGCCGCGTCCACGGTTATCAGGTGGAGATCGACCCCTCGAGCCGTGCCTGGAGCGGCGGTATCTACGACGAAGGCCGCCGGGGCTGGCTGAACACGCTGGCCGACAACAAGGCGGCCCAGGCCGCGTTCAAGCAGAACGAGTGGAACCACTTCCGCATCGAGTGCCGAGGCGACTCGATCAAGACCTGGATCAACGGCGTGCCGGCCGCCGATCTCAAGGATTCGATGACCCCGCGCGGCTTCATCGCCTTGCAGGTGCATGGCATCGGCAACGATGAAAGCAAGGTGGGCAAGCAGGTCCGCTGGCGCAACATCAAGATCCAGGAGTTGGACTAACGCGCCGCTTGCCGCGGTGGTCGCTTAATAGGTGAACGCGCCGCGGATCAGAAAGGCGTCGTCGGGTTCGAACTTGCCCGGCGCCCGATCGAACTCCACCTTGCGGGCAAAGACGTAACCGGCCTCGATGCGGAATGCTGGTCCGGCTGGACCGCGCTGTTCCATGCCGACCAGCAGCCGCAGATCGCTGTAGTTCATAATGTCGTCCTGACCTTCGTACTCGAAGGCCCAGGCCCCGCCACCAAACTCGCCCGCGATGTAGGCCCAACGCTCGCGGCCGGGGTTAGGATCAAACCGGTAAGCCACCTTCGGCTTGGGCATCGCGATGTGGATGTCCCAATCGGGCGTCGGCGTCCAGATCAGGCCGGCGCCCGGCACGACCGGGTAGTCTTCGCGATCCAGGTACACGATACCGCCCACAGTCTTGATCGTGGGCGACCACGTGGTGACCAATAGTGCCCGCGCCCCCAGCCGGAAGGCGTCGGAACTCTTGTTGTGCAGGTCGCTGTAGTAGCCGGGCGTGATGGCCAGATCGAGCGCGTACCGCTCGTTGTGCTTGTACAGCACCCGCACGTCGAGATAGAAGTCGTACACCTCGTCGGGCAGTTCCGGCAGCCCCGGTGGCACTTCGGCTGAAAGCCCGTGCACGCCAAAGCCCGGCGTGAGGATCAGCGGAGCGCGTTCCGCCAGTGGCAAAGCCCACACGCCGAACGTTTCCAGATCGATCATGGCAAACGTATCGTCCACCAGACGCGTGGCGGTGATGCTTGCCATCTGGAAAGATCGTGGCCGCGGCTCTTCCACGGGTATTACCGGTTCTTCGTCCACCCACTGCGAGGAGGGCAGCGAACGCGGCCGGTAGATCGGCTCCACGGCCTGTTCGACGTCGCGTTCTTCCAGACGCAGGTTGGGATCTAGCCGCGAGAGTCGGATGCTGGGGAGCCGGCGAACGTCGTCGGTTTCGGCGTCACTGGGCCGCGCGTGATACCGAGGATGGTCCATGGTGCGCGGGCGATCGCCGGAATCGGCGCGCGCCGCACCAGCAGGGCAAGCAATTGCCCAAGCGGCAAGCAGAGCGGCGGCGAGGCCTTTGGGCACCATGTCGCGGCAGGCTGTCAGGATGAATCGTGGCGATGGGGGAGATCGTCGCTTGGTTCGGTGCGGGCAGTTGCCATCGTGGCTGACGCCATTGCTGCCGCCGCTGGCAGCCCCGGTGGCCAAGAGGCATACTTCTGGCGGGCATGCTCCTATCTTCGGTTGCATGCGGCGCGGCGGCTTAGCGAGGCCGTGAGATTGCCCCTTCTCGCGGCCATCCCTGCGCGCGTCGCTGGCGTTGCCATCACGGGTGCAGGGGCAAGTAGCGTCCGCCTGCGTAAGATGCTGCGAGGGAGCCCCGGCTCAATCGCCCAGGGCCGAGGCACGGCGGTATTCGTCGAACGGCACGGACTCGAAGGTCACCAACCAGCGTTCGATCTGTTCAAGCTGCTTGAGGTCGTCCTGCGACAACAGCCACGTCACCATGTGCTCGCTGCGGAAGGTCTGCTGCTTGGTGCGAATGCCGACGGCTTTCTTGTAGTACGTCACTTCCACTTTGGTGGGAATGTACTCGTGCTCGGCCAGCCAGGCGTTGACCGGTCCGCGGGCCAGCAGGGCCGGGTTGTTCATCACGTTCAGCCGCGTGTAGGCATCGGAGAACTGCGAGAATTGCCGGGCTGCGATCAGGTTCGCGGCCTTGGTGGTCTTGATGGTGTAGTTGGCGTACTCGCCTTCAAAACGCACTTCCTTGTTGCCCTTATCCTCCTTGATGTTGTAGGTGGGCGACGCCAGGAACTGCTGCAAGCCGCCGCCGCGGTTGACCAGCTCGGACTTGAGGCCTTCGACCAGGCGGTTGATCTCATCCAGCGTGATTTCGGTGCGGATGCTGCGCGCAGGCTTGAGCAGCACAAAGCGACTGCGAACCGGGTCGAACACCACGACCTCATCGGGCGCGCGGAGAATGTCGTACACCAGGCCGCCGCGGAACACGGTCAATGTTTCGGCCACGGCTCGGTTGCCGGCGTACACGGTGTTGCGGATGCGGAAATCGTCGGCCGTGGCCAGGCTTGCGCCCAATGCCAGCCATGCCAGCAGACAGCGAAGCTGCATCATGCGACATTCTCCAATTCGAAGGGATGGCCGGGGACGCCCGCCGGTTAGTGGGCCAGATAGCACCGCAGGCGAAGCGAGACCGCTCCCAGGGAAAAGCGGCGGGAGCATACTCGCCCGGCCGAGAGAGGTAAACGGCAGTTGGGCTTGACATCGGCTACAATGACAGCGGGCCCAGGTAGCCTAATGACCAAACGCTGCCGCCCTCACTGCCAGCATGCTGGCTGGTAGCTGCCTGCCCCTGGCTTTTTCACCGAGAACCGAACGATGGCGTTTCAACATTTGATTCGAGGTTGGCTGCTGTACGCCGGCAAGGAACAGGTGCTCAAGGCCGCCGGAGAGGCGGCGCGGCAGTACCTGTTGAACCAGGGGACGCCGCAAACAGGGCAAACGTTGCCTGCTCAGGTAGGGCTCGTATTTGCGCTGTCGCAAGAGATGGGCTGCTTTGAAGATCGCATGAGCGGTCTGGTGCGCAGCCGAGGGAACAAGCTTGTGGTAGCGCAAGGCGAAGTGGCTGGCTGCCACGTGGTAGCGGTGCAGTCGGGCGTGGGACGTCAGGCGGCCGCTCACGCGACCGAGGCCCTGATTCTGGGGCATCGGCCAGCCGTGGTGATCGCCGCCGGCTTCTGCGGCGGACTCGATCCGGCACTCAAACGCAATCACATTCTGTTGGCCAACGAGGTCGTCACCGAAGGCGGCATGGAGCCGCTGGCGGTGTCGGTGACGGCGCAGGCCAGCGAACTGCCATCGCTGCACGTGGGCCGACTGTTGACGGTCGATCGCATCATTCGCACCGCCGAGGAGAAAGCAACGCTGCGCCGCAAGACCGGGGCCGTGGCGGTGGACATGGAAACGGCTGCGGTGCTTCAGACCTGCCAGCGGCATAACGTGCCCTGCCTGAGCGTGCGTGTCGTGAGCGATACCTCGGAAGAAACGCTCCCGCCCGAGGTGTTTCAACTCGTCCAGCAAAAGACGACTGCGGCCCGCTTGGGCGCTGCCGTGGGGGCCGTGTTCCGCCGGCCCGGCAGCATCAAGGATCTGTACCAATTGAAGGAGAACGCCCTGGTGGCGGCCGACACGCTGGCCAAGTTCTTGGAACAGGTGGTGGTGGAATTATGTCCGCCGCCACCCGATGACGCCGCCGAGAGTGTGGAATGAGTGCCTCGCCCCAGCGCGATTCCATCCCAAAGCTGCCGGAGGATGTTGCTGCCGATGCCGCTGCGCCGGCGGAACGTTCGTGCCCCACTTCCGGCGAAGGCAAACCGGCTTCGTCGTCGGCCGATGATGATCGTCTGGCGGAGCTGCTTGAGGCACTGACGGTGGAGCTGCGTGCTGGCCGGATGCCCGACGTCCAAGCAGTTTGCCGCAGCGAACCACAATTAGCTTCAGAACTGATGCGGCTCTGGCCGGCCGTGCTGATTGCCGAGGACATGGCGTCGGACGTTTTGGCCTGGGAAAACCGGGGCCGCGGTTCGGACGCCGCGGCCGACCAGTCACAACCGGTGAATCGGGCTGTCGTCGCAGGAAATGCGGGAACGATCGAACCATCGCCGTTGTCGCCCAGCGGCGGCTCAGGCTTAGGGCTGCGGCTGCCCTGCGAGTTTGGAACGTACCGGTTGCAGGCGGAACTGGGACGCGGCGGGATGGGCGTGGTGTACCAGGCATATCAACCGGCGCTGGGAAGAGCCGTTGCGCTGAAGATGCTGCGTTCGGGCGATGGTGCGTCGGACGAAGAAGTTTCGCGGTTTCGTCTGGAAGCCGAAGCCGCCGCGCGGCTGGAGCATCCGCACATTGTGCCGCTGTACGAGGTGGGCGCGGTTGCAGGCCGCCCCTACTTCACCATGAAGCTGGTGCGGGGCACCACGCTTGCCAGGCGACTGGCCGAAGGGCCACTGCCGCCTCGCGAGGCCGCCGAGCTGTTGGCGGTGGTGGCCGAGGCGATCGACTTTGCGCATGGCCATGGCGTGCTGCACCGCGATTTGAAGCCATCGAACATCTTGATCGATGAGCACAATCGGCCGCACGTAAGCGACTTTGGCCTGGCCAGGCAGGTCGATGCGGCGGCCAGCCTGACGCGATCGGGGGCGGTAATCGGTACGCCTGCGTACATGGCGCCCGAGCAGGCAGCCGGCGGTCGCGGTGAACTGGGCCCGGCCGGCGACGTGTACAGCCTGGGGGCAATTCTGTACCAGATGCTCACCGGCAGGCCGCCATTTCAGGCAGCGTCGCCGGTCGATACGGTGCTGCTGGTCTTGGAGCAGGACCCGGTGCCGCCCCGCGTGCTCAACCCCAAGGCCGATCGCGACCTGGAAATGATCGCCCTGCACTGCCTGCAGAAGCTGCCCGAGCTGCGCTACGCCACGGCCGGCGAGTTGGCGGCTGATCTGCGGGCCTACCTGGCCGGCGAACCGATCGCCGCTCGCAGCGGCGCTTTCCGCCAGGTGATCGGCCGCTGGTTCCGCGAGACGCATCACGCCACGATTCTGGAAAACTGGGGCCTGTTGTGGATGCTGCATAGCGCGGCCCTGTTGATCGTGTGCGTGCTGACGAATGCCATGCAGCTTGCCGGTGTGACGTCCGCCTGGCCGTACGTGGGGCTATGGACCGTTGGGCTGGGGACGTGGGCCGCCGTATTCTGGTGGCTGCGGCATCGCGCCGGGCCGGTAACCTTTGTTGAACGGCAGATCGCCCACATTTGGGCAGGCAGCATGATCGCCATTGGGGTGTTGTTCCTGGTGGAGCGGCTCTTGGTGCCGCGGCTGCCGGTGCTGAGCCTGGCACCGGTGCTGGCCCTGGTCAGCGGCAGCACGTTTCTGGCCAAGGCGGGCGTGCTTTCAGGCCGGTTCTACATCCAGGCGGTGCTCTTGTACCTCACGGCCATCCCGATGGCGATCTGGCCTCGGTACGGCATCTCGATCTTTGGCCTGGTCGCCGCCGCTTCGTTCTTTGTGCCCGGCCTGAAGTACTACCGCCAACGGGCAGAAAAGGGCTAGTCGCCGCGCTGAGTATAGGAGCCAAGCGAACGTGGGTTTCCAAGCTTCCTAACTGTCGTGCTAAAAAGAGCTTGCATGGTTTTGTGCGGCCGGCGCGGTTTACAGACTGGATACGCGTGGTAGGCTAATTTGGCGATCTCTGTATGGGGTATGGCCTGCTTGAGAGCGATCTATCAAAGTTATTTTATGTAACTGTCTGGGGCAAAGCCAGTGCGTTACCGTTCGCTTCTTGAACAGGCCTTCTGACGATCCATCCAGTGGGGGCCAGGTATGCCTGACGGCGACAATCTGCACATGATTCTTGATCGAGCACGTCGTGAGTTGCTCGACTTAACGTCGCGAAACAGGCTAGTAAACACGCCACGAGGAACCGGATGCAGCAGTGTCGAAGTGATCGACGAACTGTCTGTAGAAGTATTCCGCCGACTGGTAACAAATAGGGGGGCAATGCAGTTTGTGCCCATCGCCAAGGAGGCGGGGCAGGAACAACTTGGGGGCGTTGAGGACCACGACGCCGCTGATTTGTTTGCCCAACGCGATGGCGAGGAGACTGGTGATAGCCTGCTGGCGGCGCGACATACCGACGACAAGCTGCAAACCCCTTAGAGGCTGTCCAAAAAGCGGTCTTGGATGAATGCCGGTTGAGTGGTTAAAC
>CALBRZ010000059.1 GCA_937927735.1 uncultured Planctomycetales bacterium | reverse complement strand
CAAAGCAGATGATCCGCAACTTGCCGTCATCGGCCTTGGCGGCAGGCGCATTGCCCTGGGCCCAAACCAGCGTCGGCACGCACAATCCAATCAGCGAAAGCAGCGCGAAGCGAAGCATGCTTGTCTCCAACCGGCGAGATTCTCTGGCAACACGTTTATGCAGTGGCCCGCGTGCCTGCCCCCAGATGGCCGCTGGGCAACCCACGATCGTAATCCAAGCTCAGTCCGGTTGCACTTGCCGGGCGGATCAGCCAGAGAACTCTTGGGCGGCAGGTTCGTGCCCGGCCGCACCGAGCAGACCATGAACGCCAGATAAACCACATACAAGGCGCCGGCAGGCCACCAGAACAGCCAAGGCGCCCTGCCGCGCACGAGAAAACCGCTGTACATCTCGAACATGAGCAGGGTCGCGATCGCGGCGGCAAAAAGTACCTGGCGCAAAATCGATGGATGTTTGCCGCAGATCGCCGCAAGCTGCCGCAGCCCGATCGATGCCCGAACGAGCGCGGCAATCATCGGCAACAACACCACCGCGGCAAGATCAGCCGTGTCGCTCCGCGGAAAGAACACGGCCAGAGAGCCGGACGCGACCATCATCATCAGCGGCAGCACTCCATCCCACGTCAATGCCGATAGCCACCACGGACGTTTCATTGCTTTGGATCGCCCAGACAAATGCGGCCAACCACAGCCGCGGACTGTGCCAACCTGGTTCGGCTTCAATTGCCGCATTTTACCGGCCGCCAAGCCCAAGGCTAAGCGCCATCAGCAACCAAGCGATGCCAGGCATGGCATCGGTAAGCCCAGACACTGGCTTAAGTTCACTCGATCGGGTCGCGGATCGCCTGCCACTCTTCCACGACGCGTTCCGGGTTGATGCGATACACCGGTATCTGGGCGTCGAGGCTTGCATAGAACGCTTCCGCCTGGGACCGCGGCATCAACGCACACGGGGCCTTGTCGCGGATGGCAGGACCTCCTCCGCGGTTAAAGGGCTGCCCTTCTTCCGCTCGGGGGCCGCCAGGATCATCACCAGCGGATTGAGGAATACGATCACCCTTTCCTCAGATGCCGCCGGATCAGGCTTTCGCCACCATCGTTTGAACAGGCCAAACATGATCTACCCCTTTGGCCGACCCTGCCATCAGATGATTGCCCCACGACAAGCCGCCGAACGTTGGAGCCTTTCGCCTACGGATCTGATAGAGTCCGCCCGCCTGTCCAGGTACACTCTTACCCAAGGGAATCACAAATATCGCAGCTCAACGAGAGCCTTGCTTCCATGAAACAATTCATGCTGAGTCTTTCGCGGTGGTTGGTCGCGGTCGGCTTAATCGGCACGGCTGCCTTGGCTGGGCAGGTAGTGACTGCGGCCGAGCCTGCGTCATCGCTGATCGTGTGCGGAGCCTCCGAGGTGTTCATCATCCCGGCTGATGCAACTGGCCAAGAAGCTCCCCAGCGGCTTTGGAATTGGAAGGCCGCGGACTCGGCCGCGATCGACGCCAAGGCCCACCGCACGTTTGCCTCAACCGACGACTGCAAACCGTACGAGGACGAGATCCTGATCACCTCATCCAGCGGCGGCGTAGCCTTGGTCCGCCGCGACGACAAGACCTGCCGGTTCTACACTTACAGCCGCAATGCCCACAGTGCCTGCCTGATCCCAGGCAATCGCGTGGCGGTCGCTTCCAGCTTTGGCGGCGATGAGCTGCAACTGTTCGCCATCGGCACCGAACCCCACCAGCCGGAGCCGCTGGCCACGCTGCCGCTGGTTGGCGCGCACGGGGCCGAGTGGGATGCCGACCGCCAGCGGATCTGGGCGCTGGGTGACGTGGAGCTACTGCTGGTCGCCGTGCGCGAGGAAAACGGCAAGGTGCAACTGGTTGCCGAGAAGCGCTGGAAGCTGCCGACCAAAGGTGGGCATGACCTTTCGCCCACCGCCGACGGCCGCGGCTACTACGTCACGACCAACACGGCCGTGTACCGATTCGATACCGAAACCGGCACGTTCACGCCGCACCCCAGCCTGGCCGAGCACAAGAAAGTGAAGTCGATCGACGAACAGCGCAAAGGTGGCCGCACGGTCTACCACATGGGCACGCCTGAGCATTGGTGGAGCGACACGCTCC
>CALBRZ010000058.1 GCA_937927735.1 uncultured Planctomycetales bacterium | reverse complement strand
GAAAGCCCTTCGACGTTCTCGCCGAAGGGCCTATTCTCAAGCAAAGTCGGGGTGAGAGGATTTGAACCTCCGACCTCTTGACCCCCAGTCAAGCGCGCTATCCAGGCTGCGCCACACCCCGAGTTTGTATTGTGTTGTCACAGGCCGCCGTAACGTTCGTCAGGCTTAGTACCGGCCGGGCAGGTTCAGCGGGTAGCCAACAAAGCGAGCCGGCCACGCCGCCGCAGCGACCTGTTACGGTATTTATGGCACATTCGCCCCGCCAGTTCAACCGGACTGTTGCAAGAAAGCTGAGGTTCGCGCCCTACGCTGGCCGGTTCGCCCCAAATGGGCGCAACTTGATCCCCCAGTTCAGGTTGGAACGTGCCGCTTTTTTCGTCTGGCACGGCAGCATCGGGCCGTTTACGCCCCGGTTACCGCTGCACGGCGGGGGCGGAACTGGCCCCCACGTTGCGGCCAGCCGTGCCGGGTTCGTACGCCTGAATCGCCCCGGGCGGCTGGGCCGCCACACGCGCCGGTCGCGGATCGTACCCGGGGTAAGGCCGCGGCACAAACGGTGTCACGGTGCCAGTGCGGGCACTGGCCGACGCCGAAGGATAGCTTGGCACCGATGGCTGGCCGGGCGGCAAGCTCGGTGGCGGCAGGTGCTGCTGCGGCGCCTGCTGAACGGGAGCACGCTGCGCAGGAGCTTGCTGCGTGCCGGGTACCGTGTAGTTGGGCGTCGTGTAGTTCGGCACCGTGTGATTCGGTACGGTGTTGGGAACTGCGTAGGTGCCTGGCATCGGATAGCCGGGCGCCGTGTAACCTGGCGACGCGTAACCGGGCGTGCCTTGCACCGGGACGCCGTTTGGGTACACACCCTGCGGGTGCGGAGAGCGGCCGGCAGGTACGCCGGGCGTGCCGCCAACGGCTGGACCGCCCAAGCCAGGCTGCGGCGTCATACCGCCTACCGGGTATACGCCGGTGGGATGGGTTGCCAGGGCCGGCGTAGGCGTCGGCAGCTCCATCGGTTCGATGGTGACGTCGTCAATCCACGCTTCGCCGATGCCGGTTAGCGCGAAGGTCACGGTCATGGCTTCGTCGCGCGGAGCCACGCGGTACAGCGTGAACTCGCGCCACTGTTCGGCCAGGGCGATGCGTTCGGCCAGCGCCGGGCCCGCCAGGCTATCGATCACCATCAGGCCATCGACATTGCCCACCACGGGAGCCGGCACGCGGACATATCCGCGGATACGAACCAACTCGCCCGCTTTTACTTCAGCCGGGGCCGAAGTGATCCAGATCGGTGGTGATTCGACCAGTTCGGGCGGATTCTCGGCGTCCTGCGGCCAGACGCGCATCCTCAGGCTGAAGCGGCCCGAGTGCGGCGTGCCAGGCACCAACTCGGCCGACGATTCCAAGCCATCCTGCGGATGTTGGACATGTTTCCAACCGCTGGCGACCATGCGTTCGCGGTTCTCGCAGTCGCCGCCGGCCAAGCGATTGGAGCCTACCTTGACTGAATTGAGTCGATGGACGAACGCCCAATGGCCGGGGAACGTGGTGCCGGAAACCAGCAGCGGATCAGCCACCACGGCTCCGCCCTGTTGCCAGGCGGCGTCCCAATAATGGCGTTCCATCACGCGCAGCGGTCGCATGGCCCGGGCGGCTTCCAGGTAGGCCAGCTCCCACTGTTTGCTGGCCAGCGCGGCCTGAGCCGCTTTAACCTTGCCGTGGGCGGCCGAGATCCAGGCCAGGTGAACCTGCTGGCCTGCCTGACCCAGTTGCCGGCCGAGCTGTTCGGCTTCGGCCAGGCGAGCCTGAGCAATTTCGGTCAGCAGTTGGGCCGAGCGTTCGCTGTGCCGGGCCACGCTGCGCGACATGCTGGTGATTTCCAGCGGGTCTTGTGTGAGCAGCACCGCCGACGCCAGACCAAACTCTGGCAACGTTACCCGCACGCCGCCGGCCACGCGCTTGTGATCGACGGGGCGGAGCGAGGTCGGCAGGATTTCAAATGCCTGGTTCGAGTCGGGTACGCCCGGCACGATCAGGCTTACGCCGTTGCTGGCCGACTGGCCGGTGGAATATTGCGCTCCGCGTTTGAGCCACAACGGCAGCAGCAGTCGCGAACGCTGCAACTGCAAGAGCGTGGCGCGGATTTCGCCGTCGGGACTAGTGAGCGTGGTAACCAGCGTGCCCGACGATACCCACGGCTCGATCAGTTCCAGTTCGAGGTTGAGCAGTTCGAGCAATGCGCGGCGAGCCTTGGTGGGCGGGTCGTCGCCTTCGAGCGATTGCTGCGATTCGAAGACCAGCCCTCGAGCTCCGGCGGCCACGGCCGTATAGACGAGCAGTTGCAACTGTTCGCTGCGGAGGGCGGGGGCCGGGGCGCTGGGGTCCAGCAGCCGAACCTGGTCGATCACCGCCTGGTTGGGTTGGGTTTGAATGGTTGACCAGATCGGTGTGCCGGGACGCGCCAGCCGCGGACGTTCGCGCAGCCAGGTGAGGTAGTCCACCAGTTCCAGGCTGCTGCCCAGCGGACGGCGGAACGGCCGCAATAAATCGACGTGCCGGCTGTACAAGCGCAGATCGGTGAGCGCATCGCACATCAACGGCCGGTTCAGGTGACGGTCGGCCCGGCGAACCAGCTCTGCCCATTGGGCGAGCCGATCGAACTCGCCGCCGGTCAGGTTCTCGCCCAGATCCCAAACCAGCACCGGTTCGTACTCGGGGCCGATGTTGGCCACGGTGAGCGAACGGCCATCGCTCTGGGGAGCCGGCGGCGGGCAGACAATCCACATGTCGGCAGCTGCCGCTTCTTCAAGGATCGCTCGGCTGGGCGGCTGGTGCAGTTTGACCCCGGTGAAGCCCAACTGGCGCAGCATGGCCAGCGGTTCGCCGCGGTGTTCGATGATGCGGGGGAAGATCGGTTTGCCGTCCACCAGCAGTTGCATGCCGCTGCGGTGAACCTCGCGCACCTTGCGCTGCGTCGAACGGGCTTGGGGCTGCTGCCAGTTGGCCAGTTCGACCGCGGGCCGTGTGGGCTCCACCAGACCGGGCAGTTCCAGGTCGTCGATCCACACCTGGTTGATGCCAGGGGCGGAGAACACGTTGATCACAATCTGATCGAGGTACGCGCCCTTGGTGTCGACGTTGGTCTGGTGTTCTAGCCGGAGCAGCCGGGCTTGCCGTTCGGCCAGTTGCGGCAGGTCGTACAGTTGCAGCCGCTGCCAAGTGCCGGCCTGGCGGTAGATGTCGCCGCGCACCAGCACATGCAGCGGCTCGCCCGTCTTGGGGTGGGGAGCGTGCGGCAAAATGACCCGCGCCAGCAGTTGGACGCCGCCACGCGGCGCCTTCACCCAGATCGAAGGCTTCAGGTCGGCGATTACCGCCGCCGGCCCGACAGGCATGCCGTAATAAACGTAAGTACCGTGCAGGGCTGCAATTTCGATAAATTCGGAGCCCTGGCCGCTGTGGCTGTTGTCTTGAACCCGGGCGTGGCAGCGGGTCTGGAACTGGGTATCGGCCGCCAGCGGGGCGAACGACGGCGTGGCGTCCTCAAACGCTTCTCGCACAAGGGCTTGCGCGGTAGCTGCCGTGGGCGCACCCAGCAACGCGGCCAGCCCAAGCAGGCCCAGGACCATGCAGCGCATCGCGTTGCCTACGTTCATTGCCAAGCCGTTGATCCCACAGGATGGGGGAAGCTGTCGCCGCCAGGCAGCGGCGGCACGCAACCGGAAGGTGCGCCCCGTGTTGTGTAAAAACCACAGTGTTGGCCTGCGGCGACAACGGCGGCGCAAGAGCGGCTTGTATCAAGATTTGCAGTCGGCAGCCAGATCAGCTCGTTGCCGATTTGCAACAAGCCCACCCCGCGGTGGGGTGTTGGGCTTTTGTTGTAAGTTTCTTCGTGGTAATCATTTACACAAAGTGCTTGTTTTGTCCGGGGGGTGGAATGGAGAATGCCAATCTCGGCTGGTGCCTCCAGTCATCTGTTGCAAGGAAACCTCCATGACTCAGCAAACCCGCATCGAGCAAGACCTCCCCCACGATATTGCCGAGTTGCAGGCTCTATTGCAGCAGTTGCCCGAGGAGCATCAGGAGCGGATTCTGCCCACCATGCATCGGGTATTGGAAAGCTCCCGCCGGCGACGTCGGATTCTGAACCTGGTCCAGGATGCGTTGAGCCAATTGCGGCTGGACCTCAAGTATTTGATGTTCGACCTGGAAGCTACCCGCCGCGAGCGCGACGAGTACAAGCGCAAGCTCGAAGAGCTGGAGCGCGAGTAACCGTTTTGCGGCGGTGCTTGTGCTGCCAGCAGCCAAGCGAAGTACGCGACCCACGCAAACCATCCACAGACGCAACAATCGCGTTTGCTCTCCACACCGCCAGCATGCCGACTGGGACCGGCTGCTGGCGGCTTTTATTGCGCGCTGCTTGCGGTCGGCGAGCGTGCGGACCGGCAGCTTGTCCGTTTGCTCGTGCTAGCAGGCTCTCTATACTGGCGGGCCACCGGCGGCTTTCTCGGATTGGGAGGGGCCGATTCTCTTGCCCCCGTCTTGCTCAATAGGCGCGATATGAAGATTACCGGTGTGCGCGTGGTGCAGCTTGAACGCCCCCTGGAACGTCCCCAGGGCAACGCACGCGGGATTCGGCACCAGCGGCGGTTTACCTTGGTGCTGGTGGATACCGACGCCGGTTTGACCGGTTTGGGCGATGCCTACGGCGACCAGGCCATCATTCGGCCCATCCTTGAGAAGCGCCTCGCCGGCATGGCCGTGGGGCTCGATCCAACCAAGCCGGCCGCCGTGTGGGAGAAGCTGTTTGCGTCGCGGGCGATCTGGGAGCCGGGCGGATCGGTGGTTTGCGGCATCAGCGCGATCGAGGTCGCCTGCTGGGATATCTGGGCCCAGGCCGAAGGCGTGCCGGTGTACGAATTGCTGGGCGGAGCGAAGCGGCACGAGGTTGAAGCCTACGCCAGTGATCTGCACTGGGACGAACCGGAGTATATGGCCGATGTCGCGGCGTCGTATATCGATGCCGGCTTTCGCCATGTGAAAACACACCTGGGCTACCCGGGTGAGTACGATCGCGACCTCAAACGCGTGGAAGCCATGCGGCGGGCGATTGGTCCGGACGCCCAGTTGATGATCGACATCAATACGGGCTTTGATCGCGAAACAGCCCTGCGGGTCGGCTGCGATATCAGCGAGTTCCGGCCATTCTGGTACGAAGAGCCGCTTTCGCCGCTGGATGCCCAAGGTCATGCCGTGCTGCGGCGAGAACTGCCATTTCCTATCGCCACGGGCGAGAACCTGTTTACGACCTACGGCTTTGAGCCGCTGTGGCAACATCAGGCGTGCGACTACGTGATGCCCGACGTGCTGCGGTGCGGCGGCTTCGAGCAGACGCGGCAGATCTGTCGCGCGGCCATCAAGGCGGGAATCGTGCCTTCGCTGCATAACTATTCCAGCGGAGTCGGGCTCGCGGCAACACTGCACCTGATGGCGGCGATGCCGGAACTGCAACTGCTGGAGTTCGATCCCACCGACACGGCGGTTTATGAAGAACTGTTGGTTGAGCCGCTGGCGCGGGAAGGGGCAATGGTGCGCGTGCCGGATACACCGGGCTTGGGCGTGCGTCTCACCGATGAGGTAGCCAACCGGTACGCGGCCCAGTGGTAGGGTGAGGATATAGCGAACCGCATGTGACGCGCAAGTAAGTGGGGCAGGCATCGCCTGACGGAACTTCAATGGATGTGATAGCCATTGCCGCTCCGATTTGCTCCAGTCGACCTACGGCAAGGCCAGCTTTTTTGCCGTGTTCGGAGTTATCTTCGCCGCGTATGCCTGGTGGAACCAGCGAGCTTGCAGCGGACCAGATTGCATGAAGCGGTTCCTCGACGGCGCGGCGGCCGACGCGTTTCAGGCGGGCGATGTCGTGCGGGTGACGAAGTTTGTTGTTGAGCATCCGGGGGTCGAACACAAGCTGATGATCGGCCCGATGCATCACGCGCCTATCTGGCGCCGGGCCGATTATGAAGTGCGGCTGCACGCCAGACTGACGCAGGGCGATGGGGAGCCGCTGCGCGCTGAGGAACTCGTCTTCGAGCCGAGGTTCCGAAGCACCTGCTGGTGCGCGGCCTGTTGGGGGGCACGCCGACGGTTGCCGGCGCGCACACCCTGTCGTTGCGGCTGCAAACGCCAGATATCCCGGCCGTACACGTGAGCGTGGCCGATCCGCTCAAGACCGATGGCAAGCGGATCTCGGATTATTGATGGTGCTTGGTTTGGCGTGATGAGCGGCGAGCGATTCCGCAGCGATTGTCACAACAGCGCGAGCCGTGTGTGGCGCATCGGTGCATTTATGATGATGGCGTCGCGTCGCACTGGGACGGTCGGAGCACATTGCGGACCCTGTCGGTGGACACTATTCGTGGTCCGCACAGTGGACTCTACCAATAGATCACAGTTCGTGGTCGGCACAGCGGGCCCTACGAGTGCTGTTCACGGTCCGCACAGCGGCTCCTACGTGCGCAGCGCGGCTTCCACGATCGCCAGCTCTTCCATGTTGTTGATGCTGAGCGTTTCGCGATCGGAGAGGATCGGCAAAGCCTGCACGTTCTCGCCTTGGGCCAGCAGGATGCCCGGGCAGTCGGTCAGATAGTATTCCTGCTGCTTGTTGTCGTTGCGCACCTGGTCGAGCGCGGCCAGCAGCTTTTGGGCGTCGAACAGGTAGCAGCTCAGGTTCACTTCGGTGATCTTGCGCTGCTCTTCGGTGGCATCCTTTTCCTCGACGATGCCTTGGAACGTGCCGTTGGCGTCGCGGACGATGCGGCCCAGCCCTGCCGGGTTCGCTTTATGCGCGGTGCCGAGGATGCAGGCGGGGCGGTCGCGCTCGTAAGCGGCCAGAAGTTCCTTGATCGAGCGGGCTTGGATCATGGGCGAGTCGCCGGCCAGGATCACCACCGGGCCATCGTGCGCGGACAGGTATTCGCGGCACATCATCACCGCGTGGCCGGTGCCCAATTGTTCCTTCTGCTCGGCGTACCGCAGGTTGGAGCGGTGGGCCAGCGACTCACGCACCAGCTCCGCCCGATAACCGATCACCACCACGGTCTTTTCCACGCCCGCCTGATCCAGTGTGTCGAGCACGTACTCGACCATGGGCCGCCCCAGCACCGGTACCAGCACCTTGGGCAGCTCCGACTTCATCCGGGTTCCTTTCCCGGCAGCCAATACGATGGCTAGGGCATCGGCCATGAGCGTTATCCTTCCGTGAATCGCTTCTTGTTTTTCAGGGATAATTAGGGGACGAACTGCGGCCCTTAGTATTGATCCTTGCCGCCAAGCAGTTTTTCTTCGACGCGGTCGGCCTGCCAGGCGACGGCGGCCAGCACGCGGTTGACTTCCAGGGCGTCGGCCGTTTCCGAGAGCAGGTTCGCCTGGATGGCGATCTTCTCTTCGTTACCCTGCTGCACCACGGCGAACGCCCCGTGCACCATCCGCGTGTTGTAGCGGAGCAGTTGCATGGCGTTGCGCTCGGAAGCCGGGCCGCACACCGAGTGGAAGCGGATGATGTCGTGCCCTTCGTCGTCGCGCTCGCCGAACTGCACGTGCACCACCTGCTTGCGCATGGTGCCGATCGGCACGGTGATGTCGAAGCCTTGTGGCGTGTCGACCACGCGGTATTCGGCGCCCTCGGCCACGCTGCGGACAAGCTGCTTGGGATCGAGCCGCATGGGTTCAGCCTGGGGCGGCGCCGGTTGGGCGGCCAGGTCGGCAAACATATCACTCTGCGGCGGCGCTTGCACCGGCTGGCGGGGCGGCTGGGGCGGCTGCGGGGGCGGCGCCGGTTGATAGGCGCCCGGTGGAGGCGGAGCGGCCGGCGCGGTGCCGGCGGCCGGGTATTGTCCCCCCGCGGCCATCGCCTGCTGCACCATGCCGGGCACCATCATGCCAAAGCCGGCGCCCATGCCCATCCCCATAGCTCCGCCGGCATCGCCGCCGCGTTCGGCCATTTTGGCCATGCTCTGGGCGGCCTGATATTGCATGAAGGCGTTCAGGTTGCCGATCGCGCCCATGCTGCTGCGCTGATCGATGGCCTTCTGCACTTCGTCCGGTGGCGTGATCGCATTGATGAAAAAGTCGACCAGCTCCAGGCCGTACTTGGAGAAGTCCTCGGCCACCTTGGCCCGGGTGCCGGAGCCCACCTCGTCGTAACGGGCGGGCAGGTCCAGCAGGCTGATGCCCAGCGTGCCCAGCAGATCGGTCATCCGGCTGACGATTAAATCGCGCAAAAACGCGGTGACGTCGTCGGTGGTGTACTTGCCTTGCGTGCCGACGAGCGTATTGAGCAGCAGCGGGCTATCGACCACGCGGAACGAGTACTTGCCGAAGCTGCGCAGCCGCACGATGCCGAAGTCGGGGTCGCGGAAGGCGATCGGCTGCCGGGTGCCCCACTTCTGATCGAGGAACGTCTGCTTGCCGATGAAGTACACCTGGGCCTGGAACGGCGACTTCTGCCAGGGAATGGTCAGCAGCCGCGTAAGGATCGGCACGTTCATCGTGGTGAGCGTGTAACGGCCGGGCCCGAAGCGGTCCATCGCCTTGCCGTCGCGGAAGAACACCGCTTCCTGGTTTTCCTGCACGATCAGTTGCGCGCCGTACTTGATGTCGGCCGAGCCCTCGGGCGGGATGCGGTGGACCAGCGAACGGTTGCCTTCGTCGAAATACTGGATGACTTCCAGGCGGATCCCCATCGCAGTGTCCTCGGGTTAAAAAGGAGATGGATGCAGGGGGCAGCAGCAGTGCCAGCCATGCTGTCTTGGTTAGGCAACCGGCAGCAGCGCTAGCCGCCATCAATCGAGCCCTTGCAGGATCTCGGTCCGCATGTCGAACACGCGTTCTACTTCCTGCGCCTGATCGATGCACGCCTGAACCTTGCCGGTAATCTCGGCAGGGTCGGGCGAGTGCTTGAGGTCTTCGACCATTTCGGCCAGCGAATCGACGCGGTCGAGCATGTCGACATCGTGCTCGTAGACGCGATCGAGCACGGCGGCATCCACCTGAACCAGGTCGAAGAAGCCGCTATAGCCGTTCATCGCGCCGCGAATCTTGGCAATCAGCTTATCCAGCCGTCCCCGCAGCCGGTCGAACTCGCCCAAGAGGTCGATCATGCCGCGGGCGGTCAGGTCGCGCGTGACTTCGTCGATGGCCGCCTTGGAGCGTTGCAAGCGATCGGCCAGGAAGCTGCGCTGCAGGGCGTCGGCCTCGCGGCGCCGGGCCAGGTCCAAGTACCCGGCAAACCCGGGTATGCGAGCCAGAATCTGCTCCAGCCAGGGCCGGTTTTCCATATGCTCCCGAGGGTCGGGCATGCTCGCTCTCCTGGTTCAGAAGTGGTCCGCCAGCGCAGGTTGCGGCGGCGCTCTTATGATAGCACATTGCCGGCCGGCGGACATGAAAGCCGCCCGCGAGATTGGCTTGCTTGCAAGCCGGCTGCCAGCAGTGCTGCATTCCCGCAAACTTTATCCAAACTGTTAGAGCTTCCGCGGGCGAAACTCCGATAGGGTATTCGGCTGAGCAGGCCCAGGCTTGCCAGCAATCCCTGGTTGAGACGGGGCAGGATCCAAGGAAGTTGATGCGGGGGGCGAAAATCGTCTGGCTCCGCCTGGCTCCCTTTGCTACTCTGCGACGCCCTTTCCCGGCACCTTCCCGTCTTCCGTACGAATTCACGCTAGCAACTCAACTGCTGCAAGGCGTATGCGACGACTCCTGGTTTATCTCCTGATGTCGGTCTCGATTCCAGCCGCTGGCTGCAACAGCGCTGGATTTCCGCCCGGCATTCTGTTCTGGGAAAAACAGGATGTCGCCGATTTCGAGCTGCCGCATCAGAAGATCGAACGCTACGAGGCACTAGCTGCGTCGGCCCGGCGGAAGAGCCCCGAAGAACAGGAACAAATCGCCCAGCAACTCGCCCTGGAGATCCGCGATACCCAGGACCCGATCCTCCGCACCCATATTGTTAAGGCGTTGTCTCAGATCCCGGCTCCGACCAGCCAGAAGGTGCTCAACGCCGCCCTCAGCGATGAGGATGAGTTTGTGCGGCTAACGGCCGTGCGGGGACTGGTGAAGCGAGGTACGGATGACGACATCCGCGTGCTGGCCCGCGTGGTCGAAAGCGAAAAGGACCTGGCCGTGCGGCTGGCTGCGATTCGCGGACTGGGCACACTGAAGTCGCCGGCCACGGTGCAGGCTTTGGCCGTGGCGCTGGACGACCCCAATCCGGCCGTGGTCAGCTCTACGATCGACTCGCTGCAAGCCTCCACCGGCCGGTACTACGGCCGCGATGCCAAGGCCTGGGCCGAGTTTGCCCGGGGCGTCGACGTTCCACAGAAGGAACGCACGCTGGCCGAGCGTTTGCGGTCGTGGTGGGAGTAAGCCGCCCAGCGGCCTGAGACCCGCGACTGCAAAGCGTGCGCGCGGCGGCACGCTGGGGGCACTCTGCTGATGGCGATGGTCGAACAGCTTGGGCGCGGTCCGATCTTACTCGCCAGCCGGAGCTTTCTCCGACAGCTTCTTGATCGGCGTCAGTTCCAGTTTGCGGAACTCGACTTCGGAGCCTTCCGCCTGGATGGCGATCTGACCCTTGGTGGCGGTGCAGCCGTAACCGTGGTTCACCAGGTCGCCGTTGACCCAGACCTTGATCTCATCGCCCACGCACTCGATCACCATCGTGTTCCATTCGCCAAGCGGCTTTTCCGAGTCGTCGGTGAGGTTCAGGATTCGGCGGGCTTTGCCCTCGGTGATGCCCCAGTTCTCCTTGGGGCCGCGACGCTTCTCCATGTCGGGCACTTTGATGTCTTCGACAATGCACCAGAAGTCACCGGCGTTCTGGTGCATCATCTGCACCTCGAGCGACTTGGGGAACATGCCGTACAAAGCCCTGGGCGTCGAAGCGTGAACCAGGATACCGCAGTTGCCGGGTTTGCCGGGGAATCGGTACTCGGCCACCAGACGGTAGTTCTCGAAGACGTCGTCGGTGATGAGGTGTCCTTGGGGAGTGCCCAGGCTGACCAGCTTGCCATCGCGCACGATGAAGGCGCTTTTGCCCTCGGGGTTCTTGTCCAGGGCCGGAATGTCGACGTGCCAGCCCGACAGGTCCTTGCCATTGAACAGGCTGCGCGGCTTGGCTTCGTCGGCTTGCACGCCCGCGGCCATCAGGCCGGCAGCCAGCAACATCATCGGCAGCGACATGCAACGCATGGGAATCGTCCTCAATGGATGAAGGAGCAGCGAAGATCACGACCACACCGCGGGCGGGGGCGGTCCGCGGTGCCCGAACAAACGTTCGCGGCCGGGAGCGCGATTTGCGCCATCCCGGCCGCGAGCACTAGTCGTGATGATAGCCAGTGGACCGTGCGTTCTGCCACCGTGTGGTCCGTATGTGGCGGTTCCTGCCGCGAGGGGGGCAGCGGCTGCCTAGGCTTGCTTGACCACCATGCACTGCGTGGTGGGGAGATCGATCACCGGTTCGGGCTTGTCGGCGAAGAACTCGGTGAAGGCGGCTTCGACACCGGCCAGCAGGCCGTAGTCGTGCGAAACGATGATCCCGCCGGGCACCATTCGGGGGTAGAAGTACTCCAGGCAGGCCAGCGTGCCTTCGTACAGGTCGACGTCGAAGTGCGCGAAGCAGTACCGGGCGTCGGGCGTGTTGGCCGTGGAGTCGGGGAACAAGCCCTGGTAGTACTCCACGTTGTCGTAGCCGGAGAGATACTCGCTGACCGATTCCAGGCTGCAGGCGTACATGCCGGTGCGATGGATGCCGTTGTCCTTGTCGCAGCCTTCGGGCAACCCTTGGAATGTGTCGAACAGCCGCAGCGTTTTGTCGCCCTTGGCTTCGCAGATCAGCCGAGCGGAAGCGCCTTGAAAAACGCCCACCTCGGCCATGTCGCCGGGGAGCCGGCTCATGGAGCGAGCCAGCGAGTAAATGTTGTATGCTTCGAAAGCGCTCAGCAGCGAGGTCCTTTCTTTGCGGACCTGTTTCAGCAGGGAAACCACCTGCTGATCCTTACAGGACTGAAGTGCCGAGATCTGCAGTCGGGACCACAGGCCAAGTCCCCAGCGTTCCAGGCGTCCGCCGCCCAACCGCTGGACCGTATGATTCTTCAACCACATGGCAATGCTACCAACTAAGGCGCATGGTTCTGCCTACTGCGAACCATGCCCCACGTGTGGGGAGGGCGGAGTATTCCTTCACCCAGCCTGTGAACGTTCTAGCTAACCTAGGGGGTGCGCATTTTGCCATAGGTTGTTACAGCTTTTTGCAAAACGCAATATTTGCGCAACTGTTACGCGCGCTATTTTTGTCGCAAAGCGCGCAGGCTTCCAAGTTTCACAATCTTTCGACCACCCGCTTGGTGAAGGCCGATTGCTCCCTTAGGCACCACCCGGCAAGGCATTGACATTGCCGCCGGGGAACGGCTTCCCCCCCCAAGCGAGGTCCCCAAGCGTGAAACCGTTTCTGCATGGTAAGGCTGCCAGGTTGGCGGCGTCGGCCACCGATGCCCTGACGTACATGGCCGACTTCTTGCGGGCGTTCGAGGAATGCACGGGCTGGCCGCTGCGGTTTGTCGAAACGACCGACTCCCATTGGGACCCCGAGGTGCTGTGGGCCATGCCGGTGGGAGGCCGCCACGGCACGCTGGGCGAACTGCGGCTGGAACTGGGCGGCTCGCCGTCGATTGCCGGCCGGCGGACCGACCTGGAAGCGGCGGCCGAGCTGGCCACGTCGTTTGCCAGCCTGCTCAATAGCCTAATCCAAACGCAGTACCAGTTGCGCCGCAGCGAGGCCGAACTGGCCACCGCCGTCCCGCTGATTGCACGTCGCGGAGACCGCAAACACATTGCCGGCCGCCTTGAGTCGTCGCTGGCGACCGTTGTCCGCTCGCTGTCGGCCACGGCCGCCGGGCTGTACCTGCTCGACGACGCCACCACGCAACTGAAGCTCCGCGTGGCCTTTGGCCTGCCCAGCTCGGCATTGGCAGAGCCGGCCCGACCGTTGGCCGACGCCGTTGCCGACCTGGAAGCGATGGCCGGTCACGCCGTGGTGCTGGAGGCGCCGGGCGATATGGAGACGTGGGCGGTGCCTGAGCCGTGCGAAGCGGCGGCGTGCGTGCCGGTCAGCAGCTCGACCCAGATCCTGGGAACGCTGTGGGTCTTTGACGAACGAGCCCGGGGTTTCGACGACCGCGACATGGCTCTGCTGGAAACCATCGCTGGCCGGCTTGCGCTGGAACTGGAGCGCGAGATTCTGCTGAACCAACTGGCGCAGCGCGAAGTAACGCCCGTTGGTTAAGGGGGGCTTGGATCGATTGCCGCGCTGCCTGCCCCCCCACGCTGGAAACCCCGGCGGTTCTCGGCTACCATACGCGGCATGAATACTCCAGCCACCCAAGTGAATCGCCTGGCCGCCGGTATGGTGGGGCTAGGCATGATTTTTGACGAAACCTACCGCCCGTTCTTTGAAGCGGTACGCCGGCGACCGTTGTACGACCCGGCCTTCGGGATTTGCCATGTCGATCTGGCCGCGGTTGCCAGCCGCACGGGCCGCCGTGCCGACGCTTACCGCAGCGCCGGCACGCTGGGCGACTTTCAGAGCTTCAAAGAGCCCGACGCGATGGGCCAGTTGCTCAAGTCGCGCAAGCTCAACTTCGTGTGCGTGGCCACGCCCGACAACCGCCACTTCGAGGCGGCTAAGGCCGTGCTTGAGGCCGGCAAGCACCTGCTGGTCGAGAAGCCCTCGGTGTTGTCGCTGGCCGAATTGGACGAGCTGGATCGCCTCGCCCGCCAGAACGGCGTGCTGGCCAAGGTGGTCTACCACAAGCTGCTCGACCCCGACCACAAGAAGCTGCGCACGCTGGTATACGACGGGCAGCTCAAGCACGTGAACAACGGCTACTGCACGCTGCTGGAGCCCAAGCTCATTTCCGGCGAGCAGTTCTCGGAGTGGATTCGCGGACGCAACCCGGGCACCTACGTTGCCGTCCACTACATCAAGCTGATCGATTTCACCTTTGGGGGCCGGCTGGTGCAGGTCAGTTGCACCGGCCAGCGGGGGATTGTGGGCCCGGCCGACGGCGACACCTGGGATTCCACCCAGTTGCGTCTGATCTATCGCTACGACTCGGGCCGCGAAGCCTGTTTCGACATTCACACCTCGTGGGTGACGCCCAACAACTTCCCCGGGTATGTTGAGCAGGAAGTGCAGTTCCGGTTCGACAACGGCGTGTGGAACGGTCACAGCCGCAAGCGCGGCGTAGAATGTACGATTGAGGACCAGACGCCGCTGAAGACCAAGATCTCGATCAACAACCACTACAACGGCTCGTTCGTCGAGCCCTGGGGCGAGCGCTCGCAGCGAGGCTACGGCATCGAGGTGATCGAACGCTTTGCCCGCGAAGTGGCCCAGGTCGAGTTCGGTGGCCCGGCCGAGGAACGTGCTCAGCGGTTGGAAGCCGTGCGGAACCTGCACTACAACGACATTTCGGCCGACCGCCAGGTGGTGGCAGCCGTGCACGCCATGGAGGCCATTCTGGCGCGGCACGCGGCCGGTCAGCCCGGGGCCGTGGTCGATATCGACGCTCCCGAAGGCGGCCTGGTTCTCCGTCTGCCCGGCGTGGCCGAGCCCGAAGTGCTGTATTCGGGCCGCGTGAACGCGCAGTAAACCTGTTCGGGCAGCACCGCCAGGCCGGCTAGCAGGTCCGCATCCCGCGTGGGGAGCGGCGGCGCCGGCGTGCGCCGCGTGGATGAAAGCCAGCCATGACCAAGCCGTCTGATATCGAACTGTTGTTCGTCGACGACGACGACGAATTCCGCTCGGTTGCCGCCCGGCATTTCCGCCGGCACGGCTTCAACGTGCACGAAGCCCCCAGCGGCGAGGCAGCTTTGGAACTTCTTGAACGTCGCCACTTTGACGTGGCCATCCTCGATATGCGCATGCCCGGCATGTCGGGGTTGGAACTGCTCGAGAAGCTCACGCTGACCGACCCCGAGTGCCAGGCGATCATCCTCACCGGCGAAGGCACGATCGAGTCGGCCGTGCAGGCGATGAAGCTCGGAGCCTGCGACTATCTCACCAAGCCGTTCGCCCTGGCCGAGTTGGAAACGATCGTGCTGCGCGCCTCGGAGCGGCGGCAACTGCTCAAAGAGAATGTCCAGCTCAAGGAAGTGCTGGCTCGGCAGCAGGTCCCCACCGAGATGATCGGCGACTCGCCGCAGATGCGCGAGGTGTTTCGCCTGATCAATCGGGCGGGCCCGACCGATACGGCCATTCTGATCCAGGGTGCCAGCGGCACCGGCAAGGAGTTGGTTGCCCGGGCGTTGCACCGCGCGAGCCCCAGGGCGAGCCGGCCCATGGTGGTCATCAACTGTGCGGCGCTACCGGAAACGCTGCTGGAAAGCGAGCTGTTTGGGCACGAAAAGGGCGCGTTCACCGGCGCCATCACCACCAAGCAGGGCCTGTTCGAACTGGCTGACGAAGGCACGCTGTTCATCGACGAAATCGGCGAGATGCCCGGCGCCCTGCAAGCCAAGCTGCTGCGCGTGCTGGAAGACGGCTCGATGCGCCGGCTGGGGTCGCTCAAGGAACGCCGCGTGAATGTGCGGCTGCTGTCGGCCACCAACCGCGACTTGGCTACCGAGGTGGCCGAAGGCCGGTTCCGCGAGGACCTGTACTACCGCATCAACGTGATGACCATCCAGTTGCCGCCGCTGCGCGAGCGAACCGGCGACATCCCGCTGCTGGTCCGCAAGTTCCTGGGGCCCGGCTGGTCGATCGATCCGCAAGCCTTGCGGCTGCTTGAGGAATACGAGTGGCCGGGCAACGTGCGGCAGCTGATCAATGTAATCGAACGGGCCAAGATCCTGGCCGACGATAACCGCATTCACACGTGGGACCTGCCGCCGGAAATTGCCCGGCCAAAGAAGCCCGCCGGCATCGCCGCTGAACCGGCAACCGCGGCCGAGCCTGTTGCCGCGACCAGCAGCAACGGCGAAGTGAATGCGGTCTCACCGCCGCCCGGCGACGACTTGGCCTCCATGGAACGTGCGCACGTGATGGAAGTCTTGCGGCGCGAGAAAGGCAACAAGGCCAAAGCCGCCCGAGCTCTGGGCGTGAGCCGCCGCAGCCTGTACCGGCTGCTTGAGAAGCACAACATCGACCCGGACAACTTGCGGTAGCCTGCCTGCTGACTGCACCCACTGGGCTTGGCTCTGTCCCGGCCGGCTGGCTTGTTACGGCGAGGTCCTGGTCTTGCCGCCCCAGTACGCCTGATTGAACTGGGCGGAACCGCCCCTGGGGATCGTCAGCGTGTTCCATTGCTCGCCCGCGTGGATTCTGGCCACCTGCACGATCTGGCCAACGTGGTAGCAGGTGTGGGCCAGCGATCGCTCCAAGGCCAACGGCACCGAGTGTGGTTCGCCGCGGATCGTGACCGTCTTGCCGCAATCTTCGGGCTTGAGCGCCCGCAGCGCATTGAACAGGCAATCCCAACCACGTTCCCAGCAGTCGAGCACTTCGGCGCGGCTGCGGAACGTGTCTACGAACTCATCGTCGCGGTTGCGGTCCGGCTTTTCGCCGTCGGTCGTGAGAAAGTCGGTCCACCGCGAGGTCAGGTTCCCGGCAATGTGCTTCATGATGACGGCGATGGAATTGGTGTGCTCATCCAGCGCCACGTGCAACTTCTCGTCCGAAACCTGCTCAATCGCCCGATCGGCCAATCGCTTGTGGGACTCGAACGTTTCGATGATGGCAGACAGGAACGCGGCGGTTGGGTCCATGGCGGCAATCCGATCAGCTCGCTAGTCGCAATCCCCACAGTCTAAGCATACACAATATGCCAGCGGATCCTACGATCATGCGTTATCGCTAAAGCGCAACAAAAAACGCACAGGCGAGCTATGCGCTACGCCTGCGCGTTGAAAATCGTTTCAGCAGTCAGTGCGTGGAGCCGTGGAGGCAACCAGCCAGGCTTACACCAGGCCCTTGCGGACGGCCCACACGGCAGCCTGGGTGCGGTCCGAAACCTGGATCTTGCGGAGCACGTTCTGCACGTGTTCCTTGACCGTTTCGACGCTGATGTCCAACGACCGGCCGATGTCCTTGTTGCTCAGGCCCAAGGCCAGGTGACGCAGCACCTGCGATTCACGCTGGGTGAGGGTCACTTCGTCGTCGACAATGTCTTGCGAACGGCTCATCGTGCCGGCGATCCGCCGCGACTGGTCGATCGAAGGCAGCGAGCGCCCCGAGGCGGCCGCCCGGATGCTCTCCAGCAGCTCGGCCTGGGTGGCACCCTTGAGCAGGTAGCCCTTGGCCCCCAGCGCCACGGCTCGCGCCACGTAGGTCGGGTTGTCGAACGTCGACAGGATCAGCACGGCAGCATCGGGCAGTTCAGCCCGAATGTTCTCCAGCGCCTCCAAGCCGTCGCCACCGGGCATGCGGATGTCCAGCAGGATAACGTCGGGGCGGTGTTCGCGCGCCAGTTGCAGCGCTTCCTTGCCGTTTCGTGCCTGTGCGACCACTTCAACTTCGGTGTTCGCAAACAGGTTGGCCAGTCCGAAGCGGACGACTTCGTGGTCGTCGGCAATCAACACTCGAATGGTCATTCTAACTACCTAGCCTTCTCAGGTTTCCGAAATGCCCGCTTTCTGGGAGTGAGACTCTCGGTGGGTTACGGGGGGGAGGGGGAAAAACGGTTGCCGCTGTGCCGGGAACCCGATCATTGGGTCGTGGCAATAAATCTTACCTCTGCCTAGGGGGCTGTCCGGCGGGGCAGCTGGCAATCTTGCACAACGCCCCCCTCCCTTTCTAGGGGCCTTTTCAGGGGGCGAGCAACGGCTCGTGCGCGGGGTAGTTTCCCCCGACCGCAGGTCTGCCTTGCAAGCTCTTTTATATCAATAGCTTGTAACTTGTGCGCTGCACGCCCTGCGGGGTGGTGGGGGAACATTTTTGGAAAGTTATCGACCTTTGTTGCACGAAACATGGCGGCTATCGCCACTATTCTTACAGAATGACCACTTGACCCCCACTTGCGCGGGAGAAAAACGCACCGCCCAGCTGCGGTTGACGCGCCCCCGCAATGCCCATCGGCAAGGGGATGTGACGCCGCCAATCAAGGGCGGTCTGCCTGCAAGCTAGAACCTCCTTTTCGGGGACCCTGCGATGCGTCTCACGTTGCGAACTCTGCTGGCCTACTTGGACGACGTGCTCGATCCGAGCGAAGCCCAGGAAATCGGCAAGAAGATCAGCGAAGTGGAGACGGCGTCCAACCTCGTGCTGCGGATTCGCGACGCGGTAAGCCGCCCCACGCTGGGGGCGCCCAAGATCGGGGGCCGCGCCGTCGACGCCAACACCGTGGCCGAGTACCTCGATAACACCCTGCCGGCCGATCGCGTCGTCGACTTCGAGCGCATCTGCCTGATGGACGAGAACGACGTCTACCTGGCCGAGGTTGCCGCATGCCACCAGATTCTGGCCGAGGTATTGGGCGACCCTGCCGAGGTTGATCCCAAGAGCCGCACGCGGATGTATGGCCTGCTGGCCGAATACGACGCCAAAGTGGCTGAAGCCAAGGCCCTGGCCGCCAAGACCGAAGCGGCCGAGAGCGGCGATGCGGCTGGCAAGGCCGCGGCGGCACCGGTTGCCGCAGCTGCGGCCGAACCGGCCCCGACCAAAAAGAAGCTGGAAGTCCCCGAATATCTCCGCGAGAACGATCGCGGCAGCGGCATCTGGCGAGCCGCCGCCATTCTCTTGTTGGGGCTGTTGCTGGCCGTGGTCGCCGTCATGGCCATTGGCCCGCAGTGGCTGAAGGACTTCTTCGAAGAACATATCCAAGTGGCCGACAATACCCCGCCGGCTTCCACGGCGTCTGGCGATTCGGCCACCGAAATCCCGGCAAGCCCGGCCTCGCCGCAGACCGCCACGCCGAGCACTCCTGATGCAGCGAGCACGTCCGGCACGCCCACGGCTCCCGCTCCGACGGACCGGCCTGCTGCACCGAGCGATTCGGCGCCCGCAGCGCCGATGCCCTCGGGCGATGCTCCGACCACTCCGCCGTCGGCTGCCACGCCTGCGCCTACGATACCTCCGACCGGCGATGCCGCCTCGGCGCCGGCGACTCCGCCTGCAGGTGCTTCGCCTGCAG
>CALBRZ010000057.1 GCA_937927735.1 uncultured Planctomycetales bacterium | reverse complement strand
TCACCTTATGGCTCGGCGACTAAGCAACTCCTAGCTTTTTGGACACGCTCTTAGGGTAGTTGCTCACTACCACCGGTGATCTATGCCAGTGGCAGATCCTCGTGCGCCCGGCTGTATTCGTCGTGCAGTTCGATTACGGGCGCCACGTCGGGATGCACCGTCTCGACGCCGATGGTGCATAGGTATCGGCACGTCGCATAACCGGATTGTTTCTGCTCATACCCGGCCAGCCAGGCGGCGAACCGCTCCGCCTGTTCCGCATCTTCGTGCGGCCAAGTGGTCCGGTTGGGCCAATGCCCACACCGCCAAGCCTTGGGCGTGAGTCTCGCCCGAAAACACTCCTGGTTGCGGCAGAGCCTTGTATAAAGCGGGTCAGCCCCGACCAGGGCCAACAACTGCTGGGTGGAATCGGCGCACGGGTCAAACACGTCGTGCGTAACCAGTAGCCGCAGCCCGGCCAACGTGCGATAGAGCCTGACGCCCCAGTCGGGATGATCTTCGAAAAATGTTTCCAGCCGCTTCAACGCCTGACGGATTTGCTGTTCGGCCGGGGTTGGAACGCGTTTGCCCAAGAGCCGGGCGAAGACGTGCTTGAACCTGTCGAGCATGGTGACCGGCGCAAAGTCCACATCGATGAACATCACGTCGGCCGTGTTGAGCACCAGCGAGCCGTAAACGTTACGAGTAATCGCCAACGTTTGCCGGCCAACCGCATCGACCTGCAACTGGAGCACTTCCTCGCGCAGGGGCCGCTGACCGTAGGCGTACTCGTTCAGACGCTTTTCATCCGCCAGCCGCCGTGCTACCTGCTGAGCCGCATCGCGAGCCAATCGCATCGCGTCGTCGACACCGATATCCGACCCACGCCAACAACTCACCTCCCAGGTCTTGCCGTGGCGATCGATCTCGGCGGCCGTTGCCTTGGCCCAGTACGCGGGGAATTTCATGGGAGGTGTAACACCGATGGCGCTGAGATAGACAGGGAGTGCAACGCAGCAATCTGCGTGGTTGCAATCAACCACCGTTCAGGCAACATGCCCGCAGTAGCGCAAGTCCATCTTTCGGATGCAGGCATCCGGGCCACGGAAGGCGAGCATACAAAAGAACTGCTGGGCGTTAGGCCCAATCGACGCTGCGCTGACCTGCTTCCACGCGTCCGATCGTCCAGGCGGCCATGTCGTGATCGGCCAGTTGACTCAAGATGCTTTCGGCATAGTACGGGGCCACGACCAGGACCAGACCGATGCCCAGGTTGAAGACCCGCTCCATCTCGGCCGGCTCGATCTCGCCTAGCCGCTGGATCCAGTTGAACACGGCCGGTCGAGGCCAAGCGTGCGGATCGATCAGCACGCGAGCCCCCTCCGGCACGATGCGGTGCAGGTTCTCGCGCAAACCGCCGCCGGTGATGTGGGCAATGCCGTGCACCACGTGCTTCACCTTGTAGTGGTTGAGCACCTGGCGGACGGGCCGGGCGTAAATGCGGGTGGGCTCCAGCAGTTCTTCGGCTACAGTGCGGCCCAGCTCTTCGACGTAATCGTGGATGCCCAGCCCGGCGATGTCGAACACGACCTTGCGCACCAGGCTGTAGCCGTTGGAGTGCAGGCCCGAGGAGGCCAGCCCCAGCACCACGTCGCCCGGCGAAATGGCCGAGCCGTCGATCACCCGGTGCCCTTCGGCCACGCCCACGCAAAAGCCGGCCAAGTCGTACTCGCCGCGCTGGTAGAGGTCGGGCATGATGGCCGTTTCGCCGCCGATCAGGGCCGCATCGGCCTGCTGGCAACCGTTCGTGATTCCGGCCACGATCTGCTCGAGCAGGTCCGGGTCATCGTGGCTCATGGCGACGTAGTCGAGAAAGAAGAGCGGCTCCGCCCCGCAGCAGATGCAGTCGTTGACGCTCATCGCCACCAGGTCGATGCCGACGGTGTCGTGCTTGCCGGCCATCATGGCGACTTTGAGCTTGGTGCCTACGCCGTCGGTGCAGGCCACCAGCACCGGGTCACGGTACTTCCGCGCGAACAGGCTGCTGGCGAAATCCAGTTGAAACAGCCCGGCAAAGCCGCCGTCGAGCCGCCGCACCCGGGGGGTGTAGGTTCGGGCGACCAATTGGGAGATCCGGTTCATCGATTCGGCGTAAACGTCCAGATCGACGCCGGCGTCCTTGTAGCTGGCTTTGGCCATGGGGCAAATTGAACGGGCAGGCGAAAGTGGGGCGGCCAACCGCGCCGCAGCGCGAACGACGCACGGATTTTAACGCGGTATAGCCAAAGGTTATAGCCCCCAGCGGGCTTGCTCGCCGGAACCGCTGCGCAAGCAAGCGGCACGATCGGCCGGCCATTTCGGCCGATCGTGCCGTATTGGCTGCTTCGGGGGCAAGTCGGTCGAGGGCGGCGGCCTACTTGCCGGCCCCAGCCGTGGGCGCCGTTTGCTGCTTGCGCTGCTCCTCATGTTTAGGGAGCCGCGAGAACGCCTCAAAGACGTCGCCCACCACCTTGTCGGCCAGTTTGCCGAGCGTATCCAGAATGGCGACTTCTGCCTCGGGAACCAGCCGCGACTGGGTGGGCTCGTAGCCGCCCACCTGGAAGTCGGCGGCCGTGGGAATGTAGCCGATGTTGCCATTGGCGTAGCCCACGATGATGGGGATGGCTCGATCCGCGATCGCCTTTTCGAGCTTGAAGCCGTATTCCACCACCGGCTCGCCCGGCATGGTCAGCAGCAGATAGGGGCCGATCTTCATCGCCATCAGTTCGGCTTCGACGCGGCCTTCCTTGCCCGGCAGGGATACCACCGTGCTGGCCACACGAATCTGGTAGTAACTTTCGCGCTTGCGAAGTTCTTCGCGAATCACGTTTCGCGCCAGAGCCCGCACCACGGCACCGCCCAGGTCGCGTCCGGCCCACTGGATGTCGGCCTCGTCGGCACAGCGGTAAGGATAGCCAGGCAGGTTGGGGCGGATGTCGCCGGCACAGCCCTGCAAGAACAACGACTTGGTGTTGTTGCCGTAATTGGCTTCGACAAACGTCTGGGCCTCGCCGGGGAAGTCGGCGCTCATGCGGGGATAACCGTTGGGGTACGGCTGCGACCCCTTATCGCCCCAGGTGAAGAAGCACGGATGGCAAACCGCGTGCATGATCACCGCCAGCGGCGTGAGCGACTGGCCGTCGTCGAACCGCAGCACCTTCACGCGTTTATCCAGTGGGCCATCGGGATTGAGTCGCACGACCGCCCGGCCATCGATCACCTTGCGGCGATTGATCGAAAAGCTGATCTGGTCCTCGCCGTAACCAATGCTGACGGGCCGCATGTTGGAGGCCGCTGCGGCTGCCGCCGCTGCCAGTTTGTCGATCACTTCCTGGCCCCACTCCGGATGCTCCTTGAACAGGGGGGCCGAGTGGTTGTGTGAAGCGGCGATGAGGATGTGGCCCTCGGGTACGCCGGTTTCTTTGGAGATCCGCTCGCGGGCCGGATCGACCAGTTCCTTCCAGGCGCCAATTGTGTCGAGCGTGACGATCGCGGCCTTGGTTTCGCCGTCATCGAGGATCAGCACGCCAGCTCGCAGCGGATCGCGCACGCCATACATGGCACGGCGATGGCCTGCGGCGACGATGCCGTCGACCTTCTTGGGCGTGATATCCACCTTGGCTGCGCCGGCCTTGAGGTTGGACTGCACGGGGAACTTGCCATCCTCGACCGCGGCTGCCGGGCCGGGCGAGGACAATACCAGGCAGCCCGCCAGCAGGGCAGGCAGTGCCGACCATAATCCGAGGCTGCGCAGCGAGCCGCGAACCAGAAAACAGCGGCGCATGGTTGGTTGCATTTGCATCAGAGGTACCACCATTCCTAGGAGAGAAAAGTGCAAACCGCGCATGGCAGGTGCCAGAAACCTATCGTAATCAGGATGGGGGGCGTGGTCCGCAAGCGCTCGCTGTTTTGCCGCTGACCGCGCCGGCGGCCAGGCGCCGCCGGCACGGTGCGGCCTCAATACGGCGGAAACGCTTAAGGTTCGGTCAGGTTGGGTGCCCAATTGCCTTGGCGCAGGGGCGGGCGCTGGCCATCGGGCGGGAAGGTCACTTTCACGGCCTGGGCCAACTGCTTGGAAAGCTCCTCGACCACATCGCGGTGCGCCGGATCGTTGGCCAGGTTGGTCAACTCACGCGGGTCCTTATCGTGGTCGTACAGCTCGCGTCCCTGCTTGCCTTCGTCCCACTCGGTATAGCGCCAGCGAGGCGTCCGCAGCGTGTAACCGAAGAACGGCTGCTGTTGGCGGCCGCGGTTGCGCATCACCTGGGTGATGGCCCAGCCGCGTCCCTGCTCCTTGGGATCCTTGAGCATCGGCACCAGGCTTTGGCCTTGCAGATTGTCCGGGGCCTTCACGCCGCACAATTCGGTCAGCGTGGGGTACAAGTCGACCAGCGAGACGGGCGTTTTCACCACTGAGCCCGGCTTGCCCACGCCCGGCGCCACGATCAGCAGCGGCACGCGGGCACTTTCTTCAAACAGGCTTTGCTTCTGCCACAGGCCATGCTCGCCCATGTGATAGCCGTGATCGCTGGTGAACACGATGATCGTGTTGTCGGCCAGGCCCAACCGATGCAGAGCATCGACCACGCGGCCCACCTGAGCATCCATGAAGCTGATGCTGGCGTAATAGGCCTGGATGCACTTCCGCCGCAAGTCGTCGGTCAACTGGTCCTGCTCACGCTTGTAGCTGGCGAGCCCCGCCGGCGGAATGTCGGCCTGGTCCTCCTTCACGTTCTGGACCAGCGGCATTTCGTCTTCGGGATAGTAGCCAAAGTACGGCACTTGCGGCGCCACATACGGCGTATGCGGACGGAAGAAGCCAACCGCGAGGAAAAACGGACGATCCTTGCGGCGGGCGCAACGCTCCAGCACCCACTCGGCATCCTGGGCGTTCAGGCCGTCGGTATGGTATTCATCGCTCTTGGGTGAGGCGTACCACGACAGCGCACCGCCAAACTGCCCAGGCACCAGCGAGAAGATATGCGGCTCTTCTTCCAGGCGATCCACGCCGGCGGGGTTCAATTCAAGCTCCCAACTGCCCGGATCATCGTGGCCGTTGGTGCCAATCGACCGGGGCACGTTGTAGTGGTACAGCTTGCCCACCCGGGCGGCAAAATAGCCATCGAGACGGAAGGCCTGGGGTAAACTGATGTGCGAGGGAATCGTTTGCCGGAAGATCTGCCCGTTTTGAATGATGCCGGAGCTGTTGGGATACAGCCCGGTCAAAAGCGAGTTACGGCTGGGGCCGCAAAGCGGGTAAGCGCAATACGCCCGTTCAAACCGCACGCCCTGCGCTGCCAGGCGGTCGATGTTGGGCGTGCGGGCACGGGGATCGCCATAGCAGCCCAAGAAGGTGTTCAGATCGTCGGCCATGATGAACAGCACGTTGGGCCGTTCGGCAGCCAGGGATTCCTTCCCCGACACAGCCAATAGCCCACAGCCGGCCAACACAGCCAGCCAGACAGCCCACATCCCACGGCGCACGCGCGCGGCAAAGCGAACGTCTCTCATCAAATGCGCACCTCTGTTTGCAGGTGGACGGTAACACTCGCCGGTGGGGCCAGTTCCTGGCACGCTGCGAAGTGAACACTAGTCGCTGGTGCCCCCAACGTCAACGATCTTGACGTTCAGGAAAAGTGTACCACCTGAAGCGACGATGACGTCGCCGGTACGCGATGGGAAAGCACGCCGCAGGGCGAATGGGGGCCTGGTGCGTCCCGGCCGGGAAATCTCAAAAAGGCAGCGGCGCAGACCAAGCCCCCGGGGGCTGCGGAAATCGCCTGGCGTGCGCGGAAGGTGCCGGGCGGAAGTCGCTTGCGTTAACGGCAGGCGTGCCAGAGACTTAGCGAAAGTGATAGAGCCTGCCGCGGCTGCTTTGCTCCCAGCTTTCTTGCGTGGGATTCACGTCCAAGATGCGGCCAGCGGCAGGGCGGGCAGGGGTGACTTTCTCGGTCGTGATGAACTCGCCTTCGTTGCCGGCCTCGTCGCGCACACGCAGCCGCAGGTGGAACGCTGCCGGTGTCCGCTCCGGCATGATCCACACATAACGGCCGGTGTTCGGCAGCTCCGGTGCGATCGGGTGCCACGGACCTTGCAGAGTGCGGGAGTACTCCAGCGTAATGGGCAAATGCCCCAGGTGGTCGTCGCTGGCCTCCCACTCGATGGTCAGCTCGTTATCACGCGGTGCCCGGCCCTGCTCAGCCCGGATCAACCGGCAGTTAGGCCGGGTCAGGTCGACTTGAATCCAGACGTCGGGCTCATCGCCGCGAGCGGGCGGAAACTCCACCAGACCTTGGTCGTTCTGCACCACCAGCTTGAAACCGTACAGGCCTTCGGCCGGCACGGTTACCGCAGCCGGGCTTTGACCGTCGGCGTCGACGGTATAGCGCTGCCAGGTCTCGCCCGAGTTGGCCGTCCCCCACACTTCCACCCGCCGCGAGCGCAGCGCCGCCTGCGGCAGATCGTAATTCAACTCAAACGAACGGGAACGAACCATCCACGGTCGCCGAGCGCCGATCGAGGGCAGCGGCTGATCCTCAACGGCGGAACGCTGCGAAGCGTCGCCGCGCTGACCATCATCGGGCCGGGCAACCGAAGCGATCGGAGGCCGATACGGGTCGCCGGTGTTTGATTCCTGGAAATGAATCCCGCTGGGCGTTTCAACCTTCGTGGGATAGATCACGCCCTTGCGGCTGGTTTCCTCGGGCAGGTCGGTCCCAACGGTGCCTTGGCGTGCCCCCTGCGATTGGAACTGCACCGCCGAACCGCCCAGGCTGCCGTGCGGGGCCAGCCGGGCCCGATCGAGCGGTTGGCTGCTTTGATTGTCAGCAGGCCAGGCGACCGAATCAGGAATGCTGGCCGACGGGCCGAACTGCCCATCGCCGTAGAGCGGACGATTGGGTTCGCCTGTGCCCGACAGATCGCCGCTGGCGGGCGTACGCGTCCAAGGCGCCGTGGGCAGTGGCGTCACCGCACCACCGTCGGCGCCGTAACGATCGTTGCTGTATGGCGGTTGATAGGCCGTCGGAGGCGAGCCGCCCGGAGCAGCACTATTCCACGCGGAAGCGCCCGAGGAAGCAGGCCCCCAATCAGCCGACCCTCGATCCGCCTGCGTGTAGTTGTTCGTCCCGGCTGTCGGGCTTGAAGTAGCCGAGGGATACGGCGCAGGGCTATACGGAATGGGCGATGCGGCCCCAGGGTTCTCGGTGCCCGAACCGGTCTGCACCGGCACCACGCTAGCTGGGATGCCGCCGCGCGGGATCGTCTGCGGAGGTATGGCGGCCATTTGCGGCGGACGCGGAAGCGCCCGAGCCCCCGTGTCGTCGCTGCCCAAGCTGCCCGCGGCCATATTGCCAGCGGCGGGATTGCCGTAGGCGGGTGCTTGAGGATCGTAACCCGCTTGCGGTGGATAGCCCCCTGTCATGGGCGGCACCGCGGCTGCCACAGGTCCAGCGGGCGTGGCACCGCCCCAGTTGGCCGTCACGGTCGTGCGGTGATCGGTGGGGTTACCGGCCAGATCCCGAATCCGCAGCCGCACTTCGTATTGCGCAGCCCGTTCGGCCGGCAGCCAGGTCGTCATGCCAACGTAGGTTTCGCGTTTGGTGCCGGGTGCCAATCGTTCAAACGCGATCGGCTGCCAGGAGCCTTCGCCCACGCGGTAATCGAGTTCCAGGCTGGACACATCCAGATTGTGGTCTTTGATTTCCCACTGGGCCGACAGTTCGCCCGCGGCACCGTGCCAGGCATTGAGCTTGGGCTCGGGTACCGTGGTATCGACGATGACGCGCAAATCGGGCGTGTAAGCCCCCTCGGGCCGCACGGCCCCACTGGCGTCCTTGGTGCGCACGCAGAACCAGTATTCGCCATCGGCCGGAGCCCGAACCGCGAATGACGACGCACTGGGTGGCACCGTGCGGATCAAGGTCCAGGTTTTGCCCAGGTCCGACGACGTATGGAGCTGAATCTCCACCGGCTGCTTCGCCGGATCATCGGATGTGCCAACCCGGAACGGAATGGTGAACGCCATCTGCCGGGTGTAGATGGGCTGAGGCATCGCCGGCGGCGCAGCCTGAGCAACGGCGCACCAGGTGGCCGTAATCAGAAGGCTGGCGATGGCTGCCCGGATGAATGTCACGCCTGAGTCTTGCCTTAGTTCGTTTGCAAAAGTTGGCCCGCAGGCAGCTTCCCCGCATGCGCAGGGAGTGCCGCGTATCGTTACAGGGCCATCGACACCGCGAAGGGCCTGCCTCGAAGAAATTGCGCGCAGCCGGAACACTTTGCGCCATAAGCACAGGCGTTGCCGCCAGGGGCGGGAAGATGGATGCTGTCAGGTGCCCGCTATCGCACCGCTGGGGGTGGATTGCTGGCAAGCCCCCGGCGGGTAGAGCGTCTATTGGCGCTGAGCAAGAAAGGCGGTTTGCAGCAGCAGGTAATTCCGGCCGCCAAACTCAGTGGCGGTGCCGGTGACCGTCCAGACCGGGTTGCCCAGGCTTTGATTCAACGTGCGATCGATCCGCTCCAGGGCCAGGTTTTCCAGCACGATCAGCTGGCGGCCATCCGCGGCATGAAAGACCATACGGCCGCCTTTGCGGTGGAACGTGCCTTGCAGCCCGCGGATCAATTGACCCTCGCGGTACATCGGCTGGGGCGATTCGACGCCGGTTCGCCCGCTAACCGGCTCCGGCAGTGCCAGGAAAGACACCAGCGACAGCAGGCCGCCCAGAAACAGTTTGCGGCAGCGATACAGCAGGCAGGTCGCAGCAGCCATGGCTTGATACGCGCGTGAGGAGCCAACTCGGCAAAACCGGTAAAACCGGAACAGCCATCCGCAGCCTCGCCGTGGGGGGCTGTCCCGGCGCCAAGTCTAGCTCACCCTGCGCGACCAGCCGCGCCGGACTAGGATGCGGGCTCCAGCCGCCAGTTGTCGATCAATCGCGTCGTGCCGACGTGGGCGGCGACCAGGGCCATAGCCGGCGTCAGCACCTTGGTAACGCTTTGCAGCGTATCGGGATCGACGATCGCCACGTATTGCAGCCGCAGGTCCGGTTCCCGCTGGCAGCGGTTGCGGATGGCGTCGATCAGCACCGCGGCGTCGGTTTCGCCCTTGGCCACCATTTCGGCCGCCAGCTTCAAACCGGCCGAAATGGCCAAGGCCTGCTGCCGTTCCTCGGGCGAGAGGTACGCGTTGCGCGAGCTGAGTGCCAGCCCATCGGGCTCGCGTACCGTAGGGCAGACTTCGATCTCTACCGGCATCGCCAGGTCGCGGACCATCCGTCGCAGGACCACCGTTTGCTGGTAATCCTTCTGGCCGAAGAAGGCGATGTCCGGCTGCACCTGGTTGAACAGCTTGGCCACCACCGTGGTCACACCGCGGAAATGGCCCGGCCGGTGGGCGCCTTCCCACTGCGAGGAAACGTCCAGCACCTCGACGTAGGTCTGGTAGCCCTCGGGGTACATTTCCTCATCGGAAGGCGCGAACACACAGAGCACATCGTGGTCGGCCAGCTTGGCCAGGTCGCCGGCCAAATCGCGCGGATAGCGGTTGAAGTCTTCGTTCGGCCCGAACTGGGTTGGGTTGACAAAGATGCTGACCACCGTGGCGTCGCACTTGGCGCGACTGGCCTCAACCAGGCTCAAATGGCCGTCGTGCAAGGCGCCCATGGTGGGCACAAAGCCGATTCGCTTACCTTGGGAGCGGACTGCCGCCAGGCACGACCGCAACTCCTCGGTCGTGGTAATGACCGCTGGCACCGCCATAGATGTCCTCTCAAGTTCCTGAATTCAATCACGGTGCCCCGAATCGGTTGGGCAAGTCCGCCCGTTGCGATGCTGCCCCGGCGGATGCTTGCCCACTCGTAAATTAAGCGTTCCAACCGTGCGCGTCGCGCACCTTGATCATCACGTCCAGGATGGTGTCCCAGGTCTTGGGCGTTTCGAGCAGTTCGTTGGGGAACATGCAGCCATCCCAGCAGATGTGCTGGATGCCGCGCTGCTGCGCGTCCTTGAGCCAGTAGCCGGCGCACTCGACGATATCGAGCTTGCCGTTGGGATCGTCGGCAGGGCAGTGGCGGCCGGTCTTGTCGTGCGAACCAGTACCATGCGCGGTGCCGTCGTTCTGGGCCACGTGGAAGTCGATCGTCCAGGGCCGCAGGGCGTCGGTCATGGTCTTGTACGCATCGAGGAACTCCTCGCGGCTGTAGCCTTCCTTGAGCAGAGCATGCTCGGGGGCGTTGTACCCCAGCAGGTACAAGTAAGTGTGCGCCAAGTCGGCCTGGAAGCCCACGGTACCCGGCATGTCGACTTCTTCCAGCAGGTTGAGCATGTCGCGCCAGGAGTGCATGCCGCCCCAGCAGATTTCGCCCTCGGCGGCCAGCCGTTCACCGTGGTCGGCCGCCACCTTGGCCGCCTCGCGGAACGTGGCGGCGATCTTCTTGGTGTTGCCCTCGGGGTCTTTGGCCCAGTTGGCGGGGCTGTCGGCCGAGTCGATACGGATCACGCCGTAACTCCGCACGCCATGCTCATTAAACACCTTGGCGATGCGGCAAGCCTTGCGGACGGCCAGCACAAAGTTGGCCCGATCCTCATCGCTGCCCATGGCGCTGCCGCCCACCGTGCCGGGCCAGACCGGCGCTACCAGCGAACCGACCACCAGGTTGTGCGCCGCGATCTTGTCGGCGATGGCCTTCAACTCGTCGTCGCTGGCGTCCGGGTCGGTGTGCGGATGGAACAGGAAGTAGTCGATGCCGTCGAACTTCTGGCCGTTCACCTCGGCGTTGGCAGTCAGCTCAAGCATGCGGTCGAGGCTGATGGGCGGGTGATCGGTGCCCTCTTCCTTGCCGACCAGGCCGGGCCACATGGCGTTGTGAAGCTTCGGAAAGCTGTTGCTCATGAGATTTCATCCTCGACTTGCGTGAACTGCCAGACGTGCTGACCTGCCCCCCCGATGCGAAAGGCCAAATCATCGCCCAACGGGCCGCCGCTGGCAAGCGGTCGCGCCTCGCGACAATGAGGGGCAGCAGGCCCCGCTAATCTGCCAGGGCGACGCGGCTACTTCAACTCCACCAGTTCGATGTCTTTGTACCAGGCTTCCGAGGGCGGTCCGCCGTGGATCTGCAGCGCGATCACGCCGGTCCGTTCAATGCCTTCGTCCGGCTCGGTGTAATCGACCGTCTTGAGACCGTTGAGCCAGATTTGAATCCGCGGCCCCTCGCAGCGGATCACGTATTCATTCCAATCGTTGGGCTTGAGCACCTGGGCC
>CALBRZ010000056.1 GCA_937927735.1 uncultured Planctomycetales bacterium | reverse complement strand
CTAAGGTGAAGCCAGAACGGTAACGCATGCGCATGGCAGTCCCTCCAAAAATGAAGCAAAGAAGAATACCGGAACCGATGAAAAACGCGCAGAGGAAATCAAAGCGGTAACGGAATAAGGTCGGCGTAAACGTGTGGGCATGACGACTGCGGCCGGCACGCCAACCTTGCAAGTCAGCACCAGCGACTACGTGAGGCTAGCGCGTGAGATTGGCGTGCGACCTATGGGCGAGCATGCGTCAGGGCAGGTTGCGGCGTGCTGGAGCAAGTGGTCGGCAGGCTTGCTCACAATTGCCGCGGCAACCTGGTTGCGCAAAGCCACACCGGGTGGCTGGCGCATCGTCCACGCACGGATGCTTGGAGGGGAGAAGCCGAGTCAGCGTGCCTGATCAGCCAGGCACGTAGCGATGCGCAGGGGAGGGACGCATCGAACGGTGAGATGCGCGGTCCATCACTGGACCAATGCGCTCTGCGACTCACCGTAGCGACCGGAAAGCCCAGCGAGGTGAGGCTTCGTCCCGGACGCCAAGGTTCAACAAGCAGTGCTGCGTTCCAGGAAAGACTGCTTGTTGTACGGAAGGTCATGCAAACGGGGGCGAGCGGTGCCGCGCAAAAGGCGAGGGTAGCTGTGGATTGGCCCGGCGAGATTTCGCCGACAAAGAAGGATCCCTGATGGGGCACATGCGGATCGCACAAACGCCCAAGCTGGCCACGGATCCGACTAGTGACGTGCATCATACCTCTGCAGGGTAGGTTTGCAACACTTTCTACCCTGAAATAGGAAGCTATGTACTGGATTGATATTTTGAAAAAATTGATTAGGCGCGCGGAGTGATTTTGGCAACCGGTTGGGTACTGTTGGGCCGTCTGTCTTACCGCCACTGATGTTCGACATTGGGGCGCGAGTAGCGGCGCATGTTCTGAATCAATTGGAAACGCAGCTCGCGCATTTCGCGTTCTTCGCCCGGCGTTAACGCGCGGCGCGAACGGATAACGAGCAGCTCGGCAAAGCGCTCCGAAGGTTCCAGCCGCGGCACGGAAAGCGCAGACGTGGGCGGCGGTTGCAGGATCGATAGCCCCAGGACGCCTACCAGACACGCGGCCGCAGCGATGATGGTCAGACGACGTTGCATTGTGCTTCCTCCCCAGATTACCCAGTCGCTGGGCAGCACCCTCGTCGCGGGTGCGAGTGAACTCCACTGCGAAAATGCGCTGGAAAGCGCCCGCTGCCGCAATTCGCTCTGTCCCAGTGGTGTTGACCTGACGGTCGATGGGGCTGCCCCCGGAGTTGTCGTGCTGAATACGCTCACGGAAGTTCTGTGCTGCCAACGCTCAAAGACGACAGGCGTTAGCATGCGCAGACGCTGCGACAAGACGCTGCGGACCGTGAGTGCGCGAACATCAATACAATGCCCGAATCACTTCCAGAGCGCGCACTTTTTTTCGTGATACGTTCCGCGCCGTCTGTTATTGGCCCAGAAAATGGAGAAGTTACGTTCAGTTGGACATGGTTCGGGTCCGCACGTCGCGCATCCATTGCCCTTCAAGCGGAGCGGCGGTCGAGGCCCAGCCCAGTTCGAGGGTCCAGCCGCCGGCGCCGCACACGCGGTGCTGACCGACACGGAACCGGCCGCCCCAGTACATCCAAGGGACCAGGCTCCAGGGCACGTTGCGGAACACGGCGCTGCCCAGCACGCCGCGCAGTTCGTACCGCTGCTGGGTCCGGTTGGAGTGCCGCGGCTGCCGGAAGGGCCGGTAGTTCTGCTGTTCGCAGCGAACCTGCTGGGCGGCAAACTTCAAGGCCGCGAAGTCGGCATTCAGCGGTTCGGCATATAGAGCAAATAGCGAACTTAAGCTCCGCAGGCAGGCGCGGAACAGGTCGGCAAACTCGGGTGCTTCGACACTCGAGCGAGGTTGATCGGGTCCGGAACTGCGAAGAAACAGGGGGCTGTTGAGCCGCACGACCAGGCGATCCACCACGCCGCGACTGGCATCGGGTACGGGCGGCAGACTGCTGGCGGGTAACTGCCCGGTGATGGGCGGCGACAGATCCAACAGCTCAAACCGTTCGCCTTCGCAGCCCAGCCCACGGTTCTCGCCGGCGGCGGCCAGGCTGCTGATCAGCTCTTGGCGGTAGTTGACGGCTGCCCGGCCGGTGAGCAGCAGTTCAAAACCCAGGCGACCGTCCCAGCGGTTGTGCCGCGGAATGATCTCGGGGGCCAGCACGACAGCGCGGCTGGCATGATCGCGGCCTGAGAACTGAGGCTGGCCGGGTGGATCGGGCTCATAGGTTACGCCATAAGCGCAATCGTTCTGGTAGGTGCAGCCGGTGCAGTAGCGCCAACGTGTGGCGCGTTCCACCGGTGGCTGCAGACAGACCCGTTCCTTGAGTGTTGCTGCAGTGGCTCCGCGAAGGGCTGGCCCCAGCCATGGAAGCAACCTTCCTTGAGGTGTCGTCTGAAGAATGCCCTGTTGCACCATGAAAGACAGCATAACCCACCCCTTGCTCTGCCCACGCGCGCCTCAGGCTTGCCGGCCACGGCCATAAACGACCGCTGCGGCGAGCGTTGCGCACGTGAGAGGTGTTACAAGGCGGTCGCCTGGGTGGTGACTTCTCCGCAGCTCCCCCACTTACAACATCTGCGGTATCAGGTTCACCGCGTTTCGGCGGCCGACCGACTTGTGTGGTCCAGGATGTTCAAATGGCCATTGGGCGGCCAGTTTTTGCGCTGCGCGCAGCGCGAGAACATCAGCGCAGACCGTAATGCTTCTTTCCCTGTTCAGATGGCTAGCATCTCTCGGCTCTGACTGAAGCATCGTGCGTTCAGCCAGCCCCCACGCCTCAAGATGTGGTTGCGTGAATCGGCAATGTCATAGGCCATAGACCGCTTGCCCCGCGCGTGTCCAGATTGGGTACTGGCATCACGGCGACAGCACTCCATCCGCCTGCGCCTTGGCGGTGGGCTGGATGGACGCGGAAGCGGCTCGATGGTTGGTTCAGTGACCACGACGCTGCTGCGGGCAACCCGCGTAGCGTCACCGCATTGTGCCTGCCAGCAACAATGCGAAGGTCGGACAGTAGGACAATGGCCTTGGAACGGCCAGGTGGGATGGTTCTGCGGTCCTTAACCGCAAGGGCCCACAGACGCAAAATGTGAATGGCCTGTTGTGGCCTGGAGGCGATCTAGCCCTCCTGCGCGAAGTTACTGGCCGATTGAGGAGAGATGTCCTGTTCGGGGTGACGCGCCACGCCTGCGAAAGATCGCACTTAGCATGCCGATGCCATCGTGACGATCGTGTCTCCGCCGGCTCCTGGCGGTCACATGCCAGTCTTACACCGCGTAGCATAGGCGGGGGGTGGGCATTTCGCAAGTTTTTTTCGACATCATCCGTGCACTTAACTCGACGCACCGTGTGCGTGACGATCATCACCACGAACTGCGCGTATTTGGGCAAGAAATACCGATTATTGAGTCTGGCTTTTCCGCATGTGACAGGGGCTCTGGTCCTGAAATGTCCATCGCGGTCGGCCACCCGACTTCAGATTGCTTACATCTCAAAGTATCTGGCAATTTTCTGTTTCGACCTTTGCGCTTTCGCCGCGCGGTCCACCCGCGTGGCCGCCACCGCAGGGCATCTCCTTGACACGCGCCGGCGGCGCGTTAGCCTGACCCGATCCTTCCCGCGGGGGCCAGTCCTGGGAGGGTTCCAGCCTGTGGTCGGAGCACGCCCAATTGGCCGCCGCGTCTTGCCCGCGAAACCTTCCTTCCTCCTTCCACGCTGCAAGGTCCAGTTGCCATGAGCATCTCGCAGGCCACGCTCGACAAGCTCGCCCAGTACGATACCCCGACCATCTGCAATGTGATTGAGCTGTTCGACGTGCGGCCGCGCAACGTCGGCTACATGGACCACCGCATTCGCTGCAATTTTCCGGAGTTTCCGCCGATGGTGGGCTTTGCCTGCACCGCGGCGTTCCGCAGCGATGCCCCGCCGGTTGGCGGCGACGCTTACGGCAGCATGGATCAGCAGGTGGCCCGTTTTGCCGAGCTGCCCGGCCCCGCGATCGTGGTCTTTCAGGACCTGGACGATCCCCCGGTGGCGGCTACGTTCGGCGAAGTGATGTGTGCTACCTACCAGGCGTTTGGCGCCAAGGGGTTGATCACCTCGGGCGGCGGCCGCGACCTGGAGCAGGTTCGGGCCCTGAAGTTCCCCGTCTTCACCGGTAGCACCATCTGCTCGCACGCTTACTGCCACCTGCTGCACATCGGTCTGCCGGTGCGCGTGGGCGGTTTGACCGTCAAGCAGGGCGACCTGCTGCATGGCGACGCCAATGGCGTGACCAGCATCCCCATCGAGATTGCCGCCGACATCGCTGACATCACCCAAGAGTTTGTCGACGCCGAAGGCATCGTGCTCGACTATGTGAAGGGCCCCGGCCCCAAGACGCCGCAGGGCCTGGCCGAAGCCCGGCGCGAGTTCCAGGCGGTGGTCAAGAAGCTGACCGAACGCGTCCGGCGGAAGTAACACAAGCCGGCCCAGAACCGTGAAGTACGTCACGGTTTGTCGGTTGCCGATCTGGTAAACTAGCACCGTGTGCTGTCCCCCGCTGGGCGAGGCTCTCGCCGAAGGTGTGGGGGCCGCGCTGGAGCTGCGCATGATGATGCGCCGCCGCAAGAGTTGGACCAGACCTCTCTCCGGGAGTTGCCATATGAAGTTGGCGTGGCTTGTGGCCGTTGGTGTGGCGTTGCTGGCGTATCCCGTCGCCGCACAAGATCAGCCGGCTGCCGATGCGCAGAAGCTGCAGCAGGAGATCTTCGGCCACATGGAGAAGTTCTTCGAGGGCGACGGCGCCGCCTTGCAGCCGATGCTCAAGGGCATCGATACCTTCCTGGCCAGCGAAGAGCCCGGCCCGGCGCAGCTTCGCCTGGTGATGTTCACGACCCGAATCCTGGAAGCCGCCGGCGAGTACAAGGTTTCGCAAGAGCTGATGCTCAAGGTGAAGAACCTGTTTGCGAAATCGAAGGACGAAGACTTGGCCGATGCCGCCAACGAGTTCTACGACGAGCTGACCAAGAAGTACGCCATCCTGGGCAAGACGCTGAAGATCGAAGGCAAGCGGCTGGACGGCAAACCGGTCGATTGGGCCAGCTACCAGGGCAAGGTAGTGCTGGTGGACTTCTGGGCCACGTGGTGCAAGCCCTGCGTCGAAGAATTGCCCAACCTGCAAAAGGTTTACGACGACTTCCACAAGCACGGCTTTGAGATCCTGGGCGTCAGCGCCGACGAGGACCTTAAAGCCCTCAACGCCTTCCTGCACCAACGGCAACTGCCCTGGCCGAACATCGGCGGCGACGATTCCATCAAGATCATGGAACAATATGGCGTGGAGGTGTTTCCAACCACGTTCCTGGTGGGCCGTGACGGCAAGGTCGCCTACATCAACCTGCGCGGCCCGTGGCTGAAGAACCGCCTCACCCAGCTCCTGCCCGAGGCCGCCAAAGCCGCCGAGTCGGCCGAAAAAAGCGGCGACTAGGCCCGGGGGCGGCCCCGGCCCGGGAGACGCCGGGGCCTGTAGCCCAATATATGGATTGCCTCTTGCCCGCGATTTTGCCGTATAATGCAGGCATGGGCTGCTACGGCGCGTGGTGAGCGAACCGAGCAGGCCCCCGACGCGTAGAATGAGCGTCCGGCAGCCGCGGCCGTTTCTGTGGCAATGCCGCGGCGTTCACCCTGGGTTTGCCATGAACTCCCTGGCCCTTTCACTGGCGTCGTTCGCTTGCTGCCTGAGCTTGGCGCTCCCGCCAGGCTGGTGCTGCATGCTGGCGCCGGCGGGCCAAGCGAGCAGCGGTGGGCAGGTCAGCTCGCACGCTGACGACGCAGCCCCGCCCGTGCGGCGTTCATGCTGTCACCGCGGCGTGATCGGGCCGCAGGTAGGCACCGTGCCCCCGGCTGTAGCGGTGACGTTTGCGCCGCCCGCGGCCGGTTGTATGCACCAGTCGGGCACGCCCCAGGTGCGGTGCTGCTGTACGCGTGACGCTGTCGTCCGCGAGCAGGCGGTGAAGGTCGCCGTCGACGCGCTGCCGGTGGCCGCCGTGGCCGAGGTCGAGCCTCAACGCGTTGCCACGCGTTTCTTCCCCACGCAGCGTGTGTTCCCGCCGCCGGGAATGGCGCTGCACGTTCTCCAGTGTGTGTGGCTGTGCTAATCGCCACATGGGCCGGTTGTTTGGCCTCTTGAGGCTGTCGCCCTTGCTTTGGGGCGGCAGGCGAATCACCGCGGAATGGTTTGGGTTGCGCCGTGCGCCCGCCGCGGCCGCTTGAGAGGTCCACTTCTCAAAGTCGAGAACTGGCACCTGGTACAGCATGCGCTGACGGGCCGGTTCCTCGCCACGAACTCAATCCCCAGTACTGGAGAATTCAATCGATGATTTCGCGTAATACCTACGTTGCCTCGTTCGCCATCCTGGGCTTGATGCTCGCCGGGCTCGCTGCCGTCTCCACGGCGGATGACGCGCCCGCGAAGCAGGCCGCCGACTGTTGTGCCAAGAGCTTGGCATGCTGCAAGGCCAAGGCCGCCTGTTGCGCCGCGGACGTGAAAAACGATTGCTGCGCCAAAGGCATGAAGTGCTGTGAGCAGAACCTCGCCTGCTGCCAGGCTCCGCAGAAGTGCTGCCAGGAAGGTGCCAAGTGCTGCGACGACGCCAAGGCCTGCTGCGGTCCCAAGAAGGACGCTACGACGGCCACTGCCGCCACCACCAGGCAGGGCGACTGCTGCGCCAAGGGGCTGGCCTGCTGCGACGCTAAGGCTGCTTGCTGCTCGGCCGACGTGAAGAACAGCTGCTGCGCCAAGGGCATGAAGTGCTGCGAGCTGAATCTCGCCTGCTGCCAGGCTCCGCAGAAGTGCTGCCAGGAAGGCGCCAAGTGCTGCGACGAGGCCAATGCCTGCTGCGGCCCCAAGAAGGCTGCCTGAGCCACGGGCGACGAAACCCGTCGTGAAAGTAACGCGTTGAACCTAGCGGCCCTCGGTAGGGTGAACCCCCTGCCGGGGGCCGCGTCGTTTGCGTCGATCCAGTCGCCGCTTCGCGATAAAATGGCATGCCAGCTCAATCGAATTGCACACCAGAGGGAGCGAAGCATACGCGATGGCAGCCAATCTCACGCCCCAATACCTCAAAGCCCAGGAGGAATACCGCCGCGCGGCCACGCCTGAGCACGAACTCAAGTGGCTCCAGGTGATGCTCAAGGAGATCCCCAAGCACAAGTCGTCCGAGAAACTGCAATCGGAACTCAAGACCAAGATCGCCAAGCTCAAGAAGGAGCTGGAGGCCGATCGCAAGTCGGGCAAGAAGGGGTTCAGCGTCCGCATCCCCCGGCAAGGGGCAGGCACGGTTGCCATCATCGGTGGGCCCAACGCCGGCAAGAGCCGGCTGCTGGCTGCGCTCACCCGGGCTACGCCCGAGGTCGCTCCCTACCCGTTTACCACCCGGGCCCCCATGCCCGGCATGATGCCCTGGCACGACGTGTTCGTTCAGCTCATCGACACGCCGCCGATCACCAATGACTTCTTCGAGCCGTACATGCACGGCATCATCCGCAGTGCCGACCTGGCCCTGCTGATGCTCGACCTGGGCTCCGACGACGGCGTGGAGCAGTGCCACGAGGTGCTGACCAAGCTGTCGCAAACCAAAACCCGGCTGGCCAAAGAACAATACCTGGACGAGAACGACGTCGGCATTTCGTACACGCGGACCTTCCTGGTGCCCAACAAGATCGACCTGCCCGAGGCCGCCGAGCGTTACGAACTGTTCCGCGAGCTGTTGCCGATCGATTTTCCGGTTTATCAGATCTCGGCCGAGCGGGGCGATGGTCTGGAAGAGCTGCGCGATGCCATCTACCGCGCGCTCGACGTGGTCCGCGTCTACACCAAGCTGCCCACGGCCAAAGAGCCCGACATGGAAAAGCCGTTCACGATTCGTCGCGGCGATACCGTGCTGGACGTGGCCGAACAGATCCACAAGGACATGGTGGCACGTTTCAAGTTTGCCCGCGTCTGGGGCAAGCAAGTCCACGACGGCACCCAGGTCAAAGGCGACTACCAGCCTGAGGACGGCGATATTGTGGAGATCCACGCCTGACACGCCCTCCCGCTTGGCGAGGCCGCCGCACGGACCAGGGACGTTCGCGCGTGGGCTACTGCAGCCATCGGGCAGTTATCTCCTTGAGGCTCCCGGGGGGAGTGTTTTTTCCCGGGCACGCGTGTAGAATGAGGGGTTGTCATCCCTACTAGGGGCAGGTTCAGAGCCAGTTTGGGGCAGGATTCTGCTTGGGCTCGCCGGATCTGCGTACCGTCAGACGCCCCCCGCGCGGCGTCTTCGTGCTACAGCGCCCGCTCCACGATTAGCGGCAATTGACCCAAGGTGAGCTGGTTCACTTGGCTGATCGGTCTTGCGCCGGATGCGCATGGATCCTGGTCCGCGCTGTAGCGCTGGAGCTCAATCGACTGCTGGGATATCGAGCACAATGAGCGTGCATCCAACCGCGATACGGGAGCAGCGCTATCCGGTCGGTATTGACCTGGGCACCACGTATTCTGTGCTGGCGTATATCGACGACTCGGGCAAGCCGCGCACGCTCGCCAACGATGTCGGCGAACTGTTGACGCCTAGCGCCGTGCTGGTGGAAGACGGCGAGATTGTCGTCGGCCGCGAAGCGCGCAAGTGTGCGACCATCGCCCCCAATGCGTACGCGGATTGCTTCAAGCGCGACATGGGGCAGCGCGTGTTTCAGCGCGAGATCTGCGGGCTATCGGTTCCGCCTTCCGTTCTGAGCGCGTTGGTTCTCGAAAAGCTCAAACGCGACGCGGAGCCGCGGTTGGGGGCCGTCCGCGAAGTGGTGATTACAGTGCCCGCCTTCTTTGATGAAACGCGCCGCAGAGCCACCCAGGAAGCCGCGCGCCTCGCCGGACTGGAGGTGCTCGATATCATCAACGAGCCAACCGCTGCCGCACTTGCTTATGCCGCTGAGAAAGGCGTGCTGCGGCGAGGCGAGGATAATCAAGACGCCAGGCCCGAACGGGTGCTCGTATACGACCTGGGCGGCGGCACGTTCGACGCAACGATCCTTGAGATTCGCGGTACCAAGTTCCGTACGTTGGCGACCGACGGCGACGTGTACCTGGGCGGAAAGGACTTCGACCAGCGGATCGTGAACTACATTGCGGAACAGTTCATCCGCAAACATGGCGCCGATCCTCGCACTGATCCGCAGGATGCGGCCCAGCTCTGGCTGGATGCCCAGGAAGCCAAGCACGTGCTGTCGCAGAAACGCAAGGCTTCCGTGGTCTGCTTTCATCGCGGCATTCGCGAACGCATCGAACTGACTCAGGAGATCCTCTCCGAATTGATCTTCGACTTGGTCGACCGCACCATCACGACGACCTCGCTGACCGTCCGCGCAGCAGGCTTGGAATGGTCGGATATCGATCGCGTTCTGCTGGTGGGCGGCTCCACCCGCATGCCGATAGTCATCGATGCGCTGCGAAAGGCTTCCGGCAAAGAACCGGACCGTTCGCAGTCGCCGGATGAGGCCGTGGCCCACGGCGCGGCCATCTACGCCGACATGCTGAGCAGCGGTTCCGACGATCGAGCGGCCAAAAAGTACGAACTGGTGAACGTAAACTCCCATAGCCTGGGAGTCGTGGGCATCCACGTCAAAACGCGGCGGAAAACCAACGTGATCCTGATTCCGAGGAACACGCCGCTACCGGCGCAGGCGGTGCGGGCGTTCCGTACCGCCCGGGCCAACCAGCGGGATGTGAATGTACAGATCGTCGAAGGCGAAAGCCATCGTCCCGAGGAGTGTATCTCGTTGGGCAAGTGCGTGGTGCGCAACCTGCCGCCAGGACTGCCGCAGGGCACGCGCGTGGACGTGGAATATCGCTACGCTTCCAACGGGCGGATTTCGGTCTCGGCACGTGTGCCAGCGACGCGCCAATCGGCGACCGTCGAGATTCAACGGAACGTGCCCGACCTGAAGGAAGACCTGGAAAGCTGGAAGCGCCGACTTACCGGCGCGAAGCAGCCGGCCAGCTCGCGCCCCCGACCGCGTCCGGTTCCTGTGGATCCGGCGGTGACGCAGCGGGTACTGGAGTCTCTCCACTATCAAATCGGCAAGGCGGCCTTGGATGTCGATTTGCCTCGCAAACTGCGGGCTAGCCGCGATGCGGCTCGGGCTGCGATGAACGGCTACGACGAAGCGCAAACCAGGCTGAAGGTGCTCGAGCGTAACGGCCGAGTCATCGCGGCGGGAACCGAGATGGCTCTGTACGAGGCAGAACTCGCCAAAGCGCGACAGGAACTGCAAACCGCCAAACAGCGGGCGGACCTATCATTACAGGTGCTGGGCCGCGCGTGCCTGGCCGCGCAATTTCATCCGCCCGGCGTGGAAGCCGCCATCGCGGACGTGCAGCGGTTGCAAACCAACCAAGAAGGATAGGTACACGAGACGCCGCTGGCTGAGCGTGCTGTCGCCGTGGACGACGAAGCCTTCGCCGGCGGCAAGGGGCACATGCCGCAGCATCATCCTCACAAGGAACTGCGTTCATGACCGAGCACTTCGATGCATACCATCGCTGGTTGGGCATCGCGCCCAAGCACCAGCCGCCGACCTATTACCGGCTGTTGGGCATCGAAGAGTTTGAGTCCGATCCGGAAGTTATAGCCGATGCCGCGGAACGACAGATCGTGCACGTCAGGCGGTACGCGCTGGGGCAACATGCCGCTCTGTCGCAGCGTATCTTGAACGAATTGTCGCAGGCCAAAGCGGTGCTGCTCGATCCCGGCCGCAAGGTGTCCTACGATGCCCAATTGCGCGCCCTCCGCGGCCTGCAGCCTGCGCCTGTTGCCGCGCCCACGCTCCAGGTGCCCGTCCCGGCCAGCCCTTCGCAGTGGCCGGCGACTACGCATCCGCATGCCACCTTCGCTCAGCCGACGCCATACATCCCGCAGCCACAGTATGCGTACGTTCCTCCGCAGCCGGCGGTAACGCCGCACGTTGCACCGGCGATGCCGGCGGCCACCTCGGCGCCGATCTGCGAATCGAATGCCCCACCTCGGACCAGACTGGCGACTACGGCCCGACGCAAACGGAACGTATGGGCCATCTCCCTGAGCCTGCACGTCGTCGCCGCGTTTTGTGGACTGTCCGTGGGCTACGCTCTGATCTGCTACTACGACAGCCGCTACGACTTCTTGGGCTTGATGAACGACGAGCCAGCGCCGCAGAAACCCGAGCCCGCCGGCCCGCCGGTCCAGACGAAGCCGGAGGTTCGGCCCGCCACCATACCGCCGGAACGCCCTGCGACGCCGCCCTCGGCGTCCCTGGTGGGACGACGGACCGGCGAATTACGCGACGACAACGCGCTGAGGCTCAAACTGGTTTGGTGCATCCCTGGGCGGTTTCTGTTAGGCAGCCCTCCCGATGAACCCGGGCGCAGACTATCAGAACACAGGGTCCAAGTCACGCACCTGCACGGCTTCTGGCTGGGGCAAACCGAAGTCACTCAGGCCCAGTGGCGGGCGGTGATGCAGAGCGAGCCGTGGCACGGGAAAAGCAACGTCCGGCTGGGCCCCGATTATCCGGCGACGTACGTCAGCTGGGACGACGCGATGGAGTTCTGCAAGCTGCTGACGGAAATCGAACGTCAGGCAGGGCGTCTTCCCGTGGGCTGGGAGTATACGCTGCCTACCGAGACGCAGTGGGAGTACGCCTGCCGGGCTGGTACGATGACGCCGTACTCCTTCGGTCGCAGCATCACGCAGCTATCGCAATATGCATGGTACCGGAGCAACGCGCTGACCCGCGGTGAAAGCTATCCGCACCGGGTTGCCCAGAAGCTCGCCAATCCTTGGGGGCTCTATGACATGCACGGAAATGTCCGCGAATGGTGCGCTGATTGGTACTCGCCGGTCATGATTGGTGGAGTCAATCCGCAGGGCCCTCTCAGCGGCACGGAACGCGTACGCCGGGGCGGGTGCTGGTCCGATAGCGCTGAAGCCTGCCGGTCCGCCTTCCGCGATGGAGTAGCGCCGAGCTATCGCAATCATTCCCTCGGGTTTCGTGTGGCACTCGTGCGCTCGATCCGCGGTAATAACCCGTAGCCCAGATGCTTGTATCCGAGGAATGGTCTCGAATTCGTCTGCGTGCCAAAACGTCAGGATCGTTTAAAAGAGTATTTGCACTATAGTGCCTACCGCTGCGTTTTGTGCATATTAGGGCTTAGCTGAGCATTCGACGCTGGCGTGCGCTGCCTTACCAATATCGCAGCGGCGGGCGAGAAACAGTCGTTGTGGAATCGTTCTAGGTGCAGGCCGCGTCGGTGGTTCTGGTTGTTTTAGAGCCTGTCTTCAAATGCTCTATCCGCGTTCCAGGCGGCGTGACATCAGGGCGA
>CALBRZ010000055.1 GCA_937927735.1 uncultured Planctomycetales bacterium | reverse complement strand
GTCTGCAAGATGGTTCCGGAGCACCGTGTGAAGGAGTGCACCTACACCGTGTGCAAGATGGTGCCTGAGCAGCGTGTGAAGGAAGTCTCCTACACGGTCTGCAAGATGGTGCCGGAGCAACGGGTGAAGGAGTACACCTACACGGTGTGCAAGCTGGTGCCCGAGCAGCGCGTGAAGGAAGTCTCCTATACGGTCTGCAAGATGGTGCCCGAGCAGCGGGTGAAGCAGGTCCCCTACACGGTGTGCAAGCCGGTGCACTACACCCAGAAGGTGTTGGTGAAGCGGTGCGTGCCCAAGCAGGTGGCCTACACGGTGACCCGCTGCGTGCCGCGGGTGGTCTGCAAGCAGGTCCCGGTGACGGTTTGCTGCCCGGTTCCTTGCTGCGACTGCTGCTGCAAGTAGTTAATCAAGACGCGTCTCTCTAGCCTTGATTGGAGAGAACCTGGTCTTTGCGACGGCGACGGCCGGTCCCCGGCGACCGGCCGTCGCTTTTTCTATTGCCGGGCAAGGACGGGACGGCTTCTTTCCCGTGTACTGCTTGGGTGGCCCCCCGGTTTGATTCTCTATGAGAACCTATGGGGCCGCTGGGCTGTCTTAGGGGGCGATTGGTTCCCACGGGGCACGGCAGCTGCGGTTGCACCCCCCATTGCCAGCATCCTGCAATGCCGTAAGAATGCCCAGGCATTACGCAGCCGCGTGCCGCGCCCCTTACGCTCCGCTTACCCCGATTGGTGGTATGTCCGCAAAACGCCTAACCGTTCCGGGCTTTGTTGCCCTGAAGTCGTCCGGCAAAAAGATCTGCATGGTCACGGCTTACGACTATCCCCAGGGCCGCCTGGCCGATGCCGCCGGAGTCGACTCTGTGCTGGTGGGCGACAGCCTGGGCATGGTGGTGCAAGGGCACGAAACGACGCTGCCGGTCACGCTCGACCAGATCATCTATCACGCCGAAATGGTGGGCAGGGCCGTTGAGAACGCCCTGGTGGTGGTCGATATGCCATTTCCGACCCACCTGCTGGGACGCGAACGCGCGGTGGAACACGCCGCCCGCATCCTGAAAGAGTCGCGCTGCCAGGCCGTGAAACTGGAAGGCGGCGTGGAGCAGGCCGAGACGATCGCCGCCCTGGTTCAAGCGGGTATTCCGGTGATGGGGCACGTTGGTCTGCGTCCGCAGAGTGTCCACCAACTGGGTGGATATAAAGTGCAGCGCGATCACGACATGCTGCTGGCCGATGCCGAGGCCGCGGCCCAGGCTGGTGCCTTTGGCATTGTGCTGGAGTGTATTCCGGCCGCCATCGCCCAGGAGATCACCGCCCGCCTGCCGATTCCCACCATCGGCATCGGTGCCGGAGCCGGTTGCGATGGCCAGGTACTGGTGCTGCACGACCTGCTGGGCATGACCGATGGTTTTCGCCCACGTTTTGCCCGGCGGTATGTCAACGTGTTCGAGCAATCGGTCGAGGCAGTGCGACAATTTTGCGGCGACGTCCGCGAAGGCCGCTTCCCCGGCGAAGCCGAAACGATCGCCTAGCACGTTTTTCCCACGGGCAATACACGTTCTGGCTCCTGGTGGCGGCTCCAAAGTTGCCCGCCATGCCGCTGTGCTGCGGCCATTTCTTGGCCATCCTGGTCAAAGCCTGCCGGCTCTGCCATGCTACGGCCTGAAACCTGCCCCTTCCCGCGTTAGCGCTGTAGCCTTCTGACAAACTGCGGTGACGGGCGGCTGCCTCGCGCAGCCGCGCTTGCGCTCGCCGGCCGACTTGCACCTGGAGATGCCACGACCATGAGCAACCGACTCGCCAAGGAGACCAGCCCATATCTCCTTCAGCACAAAGACAATCCGGTCGATTGGTACCCCTGGGGCGACGAAGCGCTGGCCAAGGCCAAGGCCGAGAACAAGCCGATCTTTCTGTCGATCGGTTATGCGGCTTGCCACTGGTGCCACGTGATGGAGCACGAAAGCTTCGAGGATCCGGAGATCGCCGCGGTGCTCAACGAGCATTTCGTGCCGATCAAGGTGGACCGCGAGGAGCGGCCCGACCTCGATCAGCTTTATATGAACGCCCTGCAGGTGTACCTGCAGATGATCGGTTCGCCCCAGGGAGGCGGCTGGCCGCTCTCGATGTTCTTGACGCCCGAGCTGCAGCCGTTCCTGGGCGGCACGTATTGGCCGCCACGGGCCATGTACCAGCGGCCCGGTTTCTTGGACGTGCTCAACACGGTTGCCCGGTTCTGGCGGGAGAACCGCGAGCAGATCAACCAACAGGCCGCCCGGGTGACCGAGTACCTGGTGATGAGCGATCCCTCGCAGCCGGGGCGGCAGGCACCGGGTGAGCCGCTGCTGCGAGCCGCCGCGACGGCGCTAGGGCAGAGTTTCGATCCTCGGCATGGCGGTTTTGGCGGCGCGCCCAAATTCCCGCATCCCATCGACCTGCAACTTTTGTTGAGGCTCCATCGGCGGTTCCCCGACCAGGGGCTGCTGCCGATGGTTACGCTCACGCTCGACAAAATGGCTGCCGGCGGCATTTACGACCAGCTTGGCGGGGGCTTTCACCGCTATTCGGTTGATAGCCACTGGCTCGTGCCGCATTTCGAAAAGATGCTGTACGACAACGCCATGCTCGCCCGGTGCTACCTGGAAGCGTGGCAGGCACTCAAAACGCCCGGCTACGCCCAGGTGGTTCGCGAAACGCTCGACTACGTGCTTCGCGAGATGACCGGTCCCGACGGCGGTTTCTACAGCACGCAGGACGCCGACAGCGAAGGCGAGGAAGGCAAGTTCTACGTCTGGACGCCTGACGAAATCCGCCAGGTGCTCGGTGCCGAGCGGGCGGAACGCTTCTGCCAGATCTACGACGTAACGCCGGAAGGGAACTTCGAGGGCAAGAACATCCTCAATTTGCCCCGGTCCATCGAGCAGTGGGCCCAGGCGCTGAACATTGATGCGGCACAGCTCCACGCCGAGTTGGCCGAGGATCGAGCCCGGCTGCTGGAGGTGCGTAGCCGCCGCGTGTGGCCGGGCTTGGACGATAAGATCATCGTCTGTTGGAACGGGCTGATGATCGACGCCATGGCCGAGGCTGCCGGGGCGCTGGAGGAACCGCGTTACCTGGAAGCCGCAACCCGGGCGGCCGATTTCATTCTCGATCGCTTGCGACGCGAGGACGGGCGGCTGCTGCACGTGTGGCGGCAGGGACGCGCGCGGTTTGACGCCTACCTGGACGATTATGCCTGCTTCATCAACGGCCTGATCAGCCTGTACGAAGCATGCTTTGAAGAACGGTACATTAGCGCGGCGCTAGGGCTGGCCGAACAGGTGATGCAGCACTTCTACGACCCCGCGCAGCAGAACTTCTTCTACACGGCCAACGATCACGAACGGCTAATCGCCCGGCAAAAGGACGTGCAAGACAACCCCGTGCCCAGCGGCAACGGCATGATCGCCACGGCCTTTGCACGCCTGGGCAAGCTGACCGGAAAGCGACAATTGCTCACTGCGGCCGAAGGCGTGATTGCCAGCTTGGGCGGCATCATGGAACGGGCACCAACCGCCGCCGGGCAGATGCTGCTGGCTCTCGACTTTATTCTTGGGCCGACCCCCGAGATTGTGCTGCTTGCGGAGCCGGACGAGCAGGTTGCCGAGATCCTGCTGGACCTGCGGCAGCGGTTCATTCCCCGCAAGGTGCTCGCTTGCCGTGGGCCTGACGGACTGCCGATGCCGCTACTACCCGGGGCCGACAGCCAGGACTCGCGCTGCGCGGGGCTCGATCCGATCTTCCAGGGCAAAACGGCCATTGCTGATGAGCCTACAGTTTACATTTGCCGCGACTATGCCTGCCAGCAGCCGCAGTCGGGAGTGGCGGCCATTGCGGCCGCATTCGCCCAATTGGAACGTGCCGAAGGCTAAAGCGGCTGCGGACGCTGACCCGCACTTTTGAGCAGGTGCTTGCCCTACTTTAGGTTGGAGTCGGTAGGGCCATTTCGCGATGAACGGCGTTCCAACGTAGTAAAACGTGTTTATCCGTTGGCGTCCTGGTCCGATATCGTTAAACTGACGGGTGCCGCCGGCTGCGGCAATTCGCGTTCGCGCCTGCGCGAACGGCTTTGCTGCCAGCACACTGAGGCCAGCCGCGCGGCCATGCCAGCATTCCCGCCTGGCACCTACCTACCGACCATACCATCGAACAGTCCCTCCCGATTGTGGCCGCCAGGCCGAGCCTTCCGGAGTGAACGCCATGCTGCAACTGTTTCCCACCAAGGCTGCCGATTGCGAGAAGTATTCCCGCCGTCAGTTCCTGTTGCAGGTTGGCGCGGTGGCGCCCCTGGGCCTGACGCTGCCGACGTTCCTTGCCGCTCGGGCTAGGGCTGAACGTTCGACGCCGGCGGACCGCAACTGCATCCTGATCTGGACTCGTGGCGGCACCAGCCATCACGACACGCTCGATCCCAAGCCCAATGCGGCGGCCGATGTCCGCGGCGAGTTCGACGTGATCGACACCGCCATTCCGGGCATCCAGTTCACCGACCAGGTGCCCAACTTTGCCCGCGAGCTGAAGCGTTACGCCGTGCTCCGCGGCCTCAACCCGCGCAACGGCAGCCACGGCACCGCCGATGCGATCATGATGTCGGGGCACCGGTTCAACCCGGCCATTACCTATCCCTGCTTCGGCTCGGTCGTTGCCAAGGAGAAGGGATACCGCAACAACTTGCCGCCGTTTGTGCAGATCGGCACGAACATCGACCGCCGGTTTGGCGGCGGCATCGCCGGCTACTTGGGCATTGCCTACAACCCGTTTGAATTGCCGGGCGATCCCAACAGCGAGAAGTTCACCGTCCGCGACGTAACCCCGCCGGGCGGCATGAGCATGGAGCGGTTGAGCCGCCGTCAGCAGGCACTGCGGCAGATCGACCGGCTCCAACGCGGCCTGGAACACAAGGCCGACGCCCTGCGGGCGATGGACGAATACTACGAGAACGCCTTCAACATGATCACGTCCAAGGCGACGCAAGAGGCGTTCGATCTTTCCAAGGAAGACTCCAAGCTCCGCGATCGGTATGGTCGGACGAACCTGGGCCAGAGCTGCCTGCTGGCTCGCCGCTTGATCGAGGCCGGCGTGCGGTTCGTCACGGTGACCAGCGGTGGCTGGGATACCCACAGCAACAACTTCAACCAGTTGCGAAACCTGCTGCCGCCTTTGGATCAGGCGTTCCCCACGCTGGTGGCCGACCTCGAAGAACGCGGCATGCTCGAGAACACGTTGGTGGTCTGGATGACCGACTTTGGCCGCACGCCGATCGTGAACTCGGCCGCAGGCCGCGACCACTGGTCCACCGCCGGTATCCTCTGCATGGCCGGTGCCGGCACGCCGCAGGGCCTGGTCCTGGGCAAGACCGACGATGTCGGTGGCAAGGTGGTCGAGTCGGAGTACTTCCCCGAGGACGTGGCTGCCACGATCTACACCAAGCTTGGGATTCCGCTCGATACGATCCACACCGCACCTGATGGACGCCCCATGCGGCTGTGCGAAGGTCGGGTCATCAGTGAGTTCATGGGCTAAGTCCCCGGTTCTCTGCGTACCTCGTTGCGGCGGCTGCAAGACTGCCGGTTTCCCACGCGGCACACGCGCGGCGTAGCTTGCGGTGCGCGCCGGCCCATCATGGCACCCCCCGTATGGCTCTGCTAGAATCTGCGCAGCGCCTGGTAATACCGGCTGGGCCAATGGGCGGAGACCGGCTCCGCCCCGTGCCGTAATTTCTGGCGTACGATCCCACTCCGCGACCTCAACCCAAGAAGGGTGCGATGAGCGTGAACTCCTTTGACGAACTAAAGTCCGTGGCCGCGCAGGGGGGCGTCGAGGCTGTCCTCGAGCACCTGATCAACAAGCTCCGCAACGAACAGTCGTTCCACGAAATGCTGCAAGTGCGGCTGATGCAGTGCCGCTACCGGCTGGGGCTGCCGGTGGCCCAGCCGCCGGTTCTCGACAAGCTCGAGGAGCCGCTGCGCACGCAGGTGGAAGATGCCTACGTGGGGGCCTACCGCGAGGCCGGCCAATTGCTGCTGCAAGCCGGCCGCGTTCGCGAAGCGTTCATGTATCTGCGCCCGCTGGGCGATACGGCCGAACTGGCCGAGGCCATCGAACGCATTGAGCCCAGCGACGAGAACCTCGACGAGATCGTGGAGATCGCCATCCATGAAGGGCTCGCTCCGCGCCGCGGATTCGAACTGGTGCTTCGCGATTACGGCATCTGCAACGCGATCACCATGTACGAATCGGCCATGTACGACAAACCGCTGGAGCAGCAGCAACAGGTGGTAAAGCTGCTCGTCGACAGCCTGCACGACGAACTGCGCGCCAGCTTGTCGGCCGAGATCGCGCGGCAGGAGGGATCGCAGCCCACAGGTCAATCGATTGCCGAACTGGTGGCTGATCGCGACTGGCTGTTTACCGACGACGCGTATCACATCGATACGTCGCACTTGCACTCGGTGGTCCGGTTCGCCCGCGTGGCTGACGACCCGGCCGTGCTGGAAAAAGCGATCGACCTGTGCGAGTATGGCAAGCGTCTCTCGCCGCAGTTCCAGTATCAGACCGAGGAGCCGTTCGCCGACGTGTACGGCGGGCAGCAACGATTCTTCGAGGCGCTGGTTGGCCGCAACGTCGATGAATCCCTGGCGTACTTCCGCGAAAAGGCGGAAACGCTCTCGCCCGAGGAGCACGGCACCGGCCCCATCGAGGTGTACATCGCGCTGTTGTCGCGGTTGGGCCGGCACGACGAAGCGATGGACGCCGCCATCAAGCTGCTACCGGCCGATGCTCGCATGCTCGGTTTTGCGCCCAGCCTGGTGGAGCTGGCCGCCCGTACCGGTAACTACGCCGGTCTGATGCAAGTGTGCGAGAAGCGGAACGACGTGCTGGGGTTCGCGGCCGGACTGGTCGAAAGCCAACTGGCAGGCACCGCCAGCTAGGTTGGGCTGGAAACCTGCCCATGGCTGCGCTGCCGGCCCGCGCGACATCCGCGGCCCCTAAACAGGAGCGCCCGGGCGATGTATTACCTGTACGGCGGAAAGCGGGACGTGCCGCGGCGGCTCGTGGCGACCTTCGGCTCCGAGCAGCAGTTGTTGGCCTACGTCCGCTGGGCCACGCTCGAGTCGAGCGGGCCGCAGTCGGGCAAGTTCGAGCAGGGCAGCGTGCTGGCCGGGTTTTCCCAGTGGGAACAATCGTCAACACCGCTCACGACGGAAGATCCCGGCGAGGTGCCCCACAACCCGACTCCCAGCATGCTGTAAGTGCTTCCAGGTACTTTGGGTTTGGCTATCATCACCCGGCCCGTGTGCTATACTAAAACGGCTCAAGACGTTGGAGTGCGCCCGCCCCATGGGGGGCGATCGGCGGCCAGCGCGGCTGGTTTTCCCCTCGGCCTGGCGAAAGGAGCCCATTCTTTCTGGGGTTCTTCGAGCCCGGCAAACGGGGATGCGGCTTCGCAGGCGTTGCCTCGGCCCTGCCTGGTGGCGCACCCCCGCAGCGTGATCCGGCGGCCGGATGGCGCCCCCGCCGCTTGCGGTTTTTCAGTTGCTCCGGTCCATGCAAAGGGGTCGTACGTGTCCGCCTTGATGACCCAAAGCCACGGCGACGTGACGGTTGTTTACTTCCAGGACGCTCAGATTCTGGACGAAGTGAAGATCCAGCAGATCAGCGATGAGCTGAACCAGATCGCCGATCGCGTCGCCAACGGCAAGCTGCTACTCAACTTCGCCGACGTGAAGTTCATGTCGTCGGCCGTATTGGGCAAGCTCAACAACTTGAACAAGAAGTGCAAGGCGAACTCCGCCACGCTCAAGTTGTGCAACATCTCCCCGGACATCATGCAGGTGTTCAAGATCACCAAGCTCAACAAGGTGTTCTCGATCCACGACACCGAAGAGGAAGCGCTGGCCGCCTTCAATAAGAAGGGGTGGTTCTCCCGCGGCTAATTCCGCCTGAGCATTCCTAACCGGGGGGGGCAGACACGTCGCACGCACCGCGCCCCTGCAATCGCCCACTTGCGCCTTCAGCGGACGAAGTTCCAGCCGGGATCGGCGAACTTCTCGGCCGTTAAGCGCGCGACGAGGGCCTCAGGCAACTGGCCTAGCGGCTCGTCGGCGGCAAATGCCTGTCGCAGGCGGGCTTCAAGCTGCGCCGCGGTAACGCCCGGTAGGTTCGCCACGAAGTCCGCGTGCGATCGGCCGCGGCGATATTCCGGTTGCCGCTGCGGCATCTTGAGGCACGTGGAAATCAACTCCAGCGGAAAATCGTAAAGCAGCGTGCCGTGGTACAGCAGGGCATTGCGGCGGCAGCGGACGCTGTTGCCCGATACTTTGCGCCCATCCAGCGTCAAATCGCAGATGCCCTGGCGATCGACCGGCACATTCAACCGCCGCACGGCCGCGGCCACGCGGTCCATCACGTAATCGTGCGCCTGGTCCAGGGCGTGCAACTCGGGGTGCCGCTCGTAGCTGAGAATCACCGCGTACATCAGGCAGCCGGGGCCGGCCACCACGGCGCACCCTCCGCTGGTGCGGCGAAGTACGGGAATCTGCCGCTGTCCACAGGCTTCCAGGTCCACCTCATCGGCCACGCGCGATGCCCGGCCGACCACCACCATCACCTGTGGCGATTCCCACACACGCAGCAGTTCCAGCGGTTCGTCGGCTGCTTCGGCCTGTTCCAGCAGGGCTTCATCCAGGGCCAGGTTGGCTTCGGGCGTGTCGAGTGTACGGGAAAGAAAGTACATGCAAACCTTGAGCGAGGTCGTGTGGCGGGCCGGCGATTGAATGGGCTTGATCAGTGCGTTGAACCGCCGGAAATGGCCAGCGGCTGGCGGCACGCGACGAACAGGCGGGGGTGGCGAACGGCCTCACCGTACGTTGACGGTCCCCCCCAGTCCCCTAAACTGAAGCGAAGGGCACGGCCAATCGGCCACCCTGCTGACCAAGTGTATGTTTCAATTGCCCCCTGAGGAAGTCGCCGCGGCCGTGCGGCTGGCTCCTGCTTTTTGTTGAGTCGCCGCCATGCCGGACGAGCAGAATCCTGCTGCCCAAGAGCACAAGCCTTCGGCCCCGGAGGCTCTGGCTGGTGAAGCCGCTGGCCCCGGCGGGTTGGCCACCGCGCCTCGCAGCAGCCGGCCCGACGATCTGTTGCCGCCGGTCGAACCGCCGAGCGCCGGGTTCATCGTCAAGCTGTTCCTGGTGCCGGCGCTGATCGTGTCGCTGGTGGTATTTGTCGTCTTTGCCTTCAACTGGCTGGTCCACCTGGGTAGCGATCCGCAAGGCTACCTGGACGACATGGAACGCGGTGCCGCCAATGCGTGGCAACGAGCTCACGACTTTGCCAGCGAGATCCGCGGCAATCCGCAGTTGCGCAAGGACGCCAAAGTTGCCGACCGCGTGGTGAACCTTCTGGAGCGGCATCTGGCCCAGCCGCTGGGGGACGGCAATAGCAAGGACGCCGCCGAACAAGTCCAGTATCGGTACTTCTTGTGCATGGCGTTGGGGCAGTTTGAAGTCCCCAGCGGTTTGCCGGTGCTGATGCAGGTGGCCGCTGCTCCGGCCACCAACGAAAACGAACTGCGGGTCCGCCTGGCGGCGATCGAATCGCTCGCGGTGCTGATCGACAATGTCCGCAAGAACGATCCCGGCTTCGCCGATGGCCAACTGTTAAAACTGCTGTTGGATTTGTCGTCGCGGCAGAATGAGCCGGAGCCGATGGTGCGCACCCGGGCGGCTTTTGCCCTGGGGGTGTACGGCGGCCACGAGGCCACGCAGCGGCTCAAGGCCATGATCGATTCCTTCATGGAGCCTGCGCCCGAGGCCCGATTCAACGCGGCCACCGGCCTGGCCCGGCTGGGCGATGACGCCTGTGTGCCGGTGCTGATCGAGATGATCGATCCGGATGTCCAACTGCCCAGCGATTCCTCGGAAGTAGGACCGACCGAGCGGCAGGCATTGGAGCACTTGATTCAGGCCAACGGCCTGAAGGCCATCGAGCTCTTGCTGGCCGCCAATCCGCAGGTCGACGTCGCCTCGTTGCGTGAGGCCGTGCAGCGGCTGCACGATGCGCCGGATCTGCCGGCTCCTCTGAAGCTCCGCGCTCGCGAAGTGCTCAATCTGCTCAAGCAGCAGTAACGCTCACAACAAAAACACGCGGGGCTGCCGGTTGAGCAGGCCCGCGTGTTGGTGGTGGTTTGTCTGGTGATCGTTGCTCGTGCCGCTACTGGCACCGCGGCTTCTACCGCGAGCCCAGTTGCTGCGGGGCCCGATTGGCGAAGCGGTTGCGAGCGATGTTGAGGGCGGCCGCGATGAACGGGTCGTCCAGGCTCGAGGGCTGCGGCACCACGTCGCCGGTGGGGCGCGCCACGGTTTGCACGGTCACGTCGGGCGACACGCCCACCTTGGAGTAACCGTGCCCGTTGGGCGAGTAGAACTTGGCGGTCGTCAGGCGGACGCCGGCACCACCCACGCGGAGCGAGAAAATGCCTTGCACCGAACCCTTGCCGTAGCTGCGAGTGCCGACGATCGTGCCGCGGCGATGGTCGCGAATGGCGCCGGCGAAGATCTCGCTGGCACTCGCGCTGTCGCCGTCGATCAGCACCACCAGCGGAACCTTCCAGGTGCCCGAGGCGTGCGCCCGGTAGGTGTAGTCCTCAGCCGAGCTGCGGCCGCGGGTGGAGACGATGATGCCTTGTTCGATGAACTTGTCGGCGGCTTCCACGGCAGCGGTCAGCAGGCCCCCGGGATTGCCCCGCAGATCGATGATCAGGAACTTCATGCCGGCCCGGTGCAACTGCCACAGGGCGTTCTCGACGTCCTTGCCGGTGCTCTTCTGGAAGGCGTTCAGGCGGAAGTAGCAGATCCCGTTCTGGGGATCGAGCACCTTCATGTCCGAAACGCTCGGCACTTCCACGGCCGCGCGGCGAACCCGCAGGTCGCGCGGCGGCTGGCCGGGCGATTCCACCGTGACGGTCACGATGCTGCCTTCGGGGCCCTGCAACATGTCGGCGGCGGCATCGCTTTCCATGTCGACGGTCGAGCGGCCATCCACCGCCGAGATGTAATCGCCAGGCCGGATGCCGGCGGCTTCGGCCGGGCTGCCGGGGATCACGCGGAGGATGAACAGGCCGCGTTCGCCCGACTTCAGCTCGATGCCCAGCCCCACGAAGTTGCCTTCGATCTGGGAGTAGACCTCGTTGAGCTCGCCGGCGGTGAGGAACGAGCTGTAGTCGTCCAGCGTGTTGGCAGCGCCGCAGATGTACTCCATCGTGACGGCGGTCCGCGGCAGCCGCAGTTGCTGTTCGGCCATCCACGCGGCCAGGTTCACGGCATCGCGGGCTTCCATCCGCGAGCGGATCGGCGTGGCCGCCAACCGGGCTCGCAGCTCATCGCGGAAGCGGTTGATCTCGTCGGCCGAAACGCCCCGCAGATACCGGCCGAGGAACACCTCGTCGGTCAGGGCGATCTCGAACATCGTGGTACCGTAGGCGACCAGCGTCTTCCAGTTGGGCGCGTGAACGTAGTGGGTTTCGATCTTCAGCGCCAGGTCGGCGTACATCGCCAAGGCGTCGGCCGGCGGAAGCTGCAGCGAACGCAAAAAGCTTTCGTCGCCGTACCGGCGGCCCAGGTCATAGTGCATCCGGGCAAACAGATGCCGGGTTTGCAGGATGGTCTGGTCCGGGAACTGCTTCAGCGCGTCGTTGTAGTGGGCATAGGCTTCGCCCCAGCGACGGTCGCGTTCCAGGCGATCGCCCTCGGCGAGGATCTGCTCCAGCGTGGCCCGCTCCATTTCGATCGCCGGAGCGGCGGCCGACTGAGCCGGTGCGGTGACAGGCGCCCAGAGGACAAAGAGCAGGCCGAGTGCGGCAAAGGCAAGCTTCGTCATGGAGAGAGACTACCGTCCAAAGGTGGGGCAACGTCTTCCTGCTGCGGCAGCGTGCGAAGCGAGGGCGATTGGGCGCCAGCCTTCCATTGTGGCGACAGCGCTTCGCGTTCCGCAAACAGGCGACGTGCGATTTGGTCCGTCGCGAGACGGCCGAAGGACGGGTCCGGTTCTTCGACCAGAGCGAGTATAGATCGCGGATCGTACCCGGTCAAAAAACGGCCCCTTGGGGGCGCGTACATTTATCCGGAATAACCGACGCAACCTGTCCGCTGAAGCAGGGTTATGACGGACGTGCCATTTGGTGGACAGCCCGGCGGTCACAGGACAACCGCCCTGTCGCTAGCACATGGTGCAATCGCCCTTAGCACCAGCATAATCAGCACAATCCGCGCAAGCGAGAAAAACCGCTCCTTCCGGCGCATTTTTCCCGACCGGAAGGAGCGGTAGCGAGGCCTTTCAATGAGCCCTGGTCGAGATCGTGGCTACTGCCGCTTAGGGCGAGCCGGGAACCGCAGCACCGTGGCGCCCTCGGCCGGCATGGTTTCCAGCACCTTGCTCAACTTGGCGTGGGCGGTGAGCGCTTCGCCGGTCGGCTCGGCGATCGGGTGCTCTTCGCTTGGGTCGGCCTGCAGGTCGTAGAACCGGCCGTCGCCGTAGAGTTTGAAACGCCGGTCACGGGCCATCCGGGCCGGTCGCCCCTGTTCGGGACGCGGCCAGTACCACATATAGATCCATTCCCGCGTCGGACCGGGGTTGCCCAGCAGTTGCGACAAAAAGCTGACGCCGTCCAGGTGCTGCGGACGCTCGATGCCGGCGGCCTCTAACACTGTGGGCAGAAAGTCCGAGAAGTCGACCAGAGCATCGCTGACGCTGCCGGCGGCGATCTTGCCCGGCCAGCGGGCTACCAGGGCCACGTGGGTGCCGGCATCGGTCATCCGGCCCTTGCCGCCACGAACGGTTTGGCCGTTGATTACCGAACGGATCCGCGGATGGGTGCCGTTGTCGCCCGTCACCAGGATCAGCGTATTCTCGGCGATGCCCAGCTCTTCGGTCTTGGCCACAATCCGGCCGATCTGCGCGTCCATCTGGGCGACCATGTCCTCGAAGTTCTGCTGGTCGTCCTTGCTCTCGCGCGACGCGCTGCCGGGCGTCGGTTCAAAGGGGGCATGGACCAGGATCATTGGGTAGTAGATGAAGAACGGCCGGTCCCGATGTTGCTCCATGAAGTTCAGCAGGTAGTTGCAGCAGATGTCCGGGCCGTACTCGTCGGGGCCGAACGACTTGTTTTCGCCGTCGACATACAGCAGCGGCGCCCAGTACCGCGAGCCCAGCCGATCGACTTGCCACAGGCAGATATGGTCAAAGCCTGCCTCCTGCGGCCAGGTGCCTTTGCCGCGAAAGCGGGGGGCGTACTGCTCGGCGCCCAGCAATTGCCATTTACCGGCCACGGCCGTGGCGTACCCGGCTTCCTTAAAGTATTGACCGATCGTCTTTTGATCGCGGTTGAGGATCGAGAACGCCGAGTAGTTGCGGGCGTTGCTCAGGCCGGTCATCAGCTTCACGCGGCTAGGGGTGCACAGCGGCTGCGAATAGCAGTGCGTGAACCGCATGCCGGTGGCGGCCATGCGATCGATATGCGGCGTGCGGTACTGCTTACTGCCGTAGCAGCCGTAGCACTCGGCACCGATGTCGTCGGCCATGATCACGATCACGTTGGGCCGTCGCTCGGCCTGGTCGGCGGCAAACGTAGCCGCCGGCCAGCAAGCCAGCAGCCAAGCCGCCAAGATGCCCAGAGCGGTCCAGCAACGTCCGCGGACGCGCCGCTGGTTCTGGCCGGCTTGCGAGTGAACGGCAATAAGCTGTTGATCGGCGACGATTTGGCGCATGAAGCACTTCCCCCGGGCGGCAGATGGTCGGAACGTTTGGTGGGAAACCAGGGCCGGTGTTTGGACAACTTGGTAAACAGCCAGAGCGCAGGCAAAGCGACGTGGCATGGGAACATCCCCCACGTTGGCGTTAGCCATCCGCCAGGGGGGGCATTACAGTACCACGCCCCGCAGTGTGGCTGCTGCAGAAGTCGAAAGGGCAACCTTGGTAATTTCCCGCAAATAGATGCGCGAGCCGAGCGTATGTATTTGTGAAATCTGCTAGTCAGAACGGGGGGGGGCCGCGCGGTTTTTTCAGAATTCTGTTAACGTTGTCGGTTGGCCGGCTTCAAAAGGGATTGATCCTGTAAGGGGCGCGGCCTACCCGGATACGACGCGCGGGGGGCGTGCATATTTTGCTGTTGCCGAGGCAATCAGGGAATAGTCATCCGCACTCCGCCGCGAACAATGAACAGGGCATATTCTCCTCTGCTCGCCCTCTCTTCGGGAAAGGCCGATCCCGTGGCACTCCATATCGCATCCACTGATGTTCAGCGCCGGTCCACGGTAATGACCGATTTCTTCAATTTCAGCAATGAGCTGTTCTGTCTGGCCGACACGCGAGGGTACTTCATCCGCGTCAACGCGGCCTGGACGGCTACCCTGGGGTGGACGGAACGCGAGCTGCTGGAACGGCCTTACTACGACTTTGTTCATCCCGACGACTTGGACGTCACGCGGCAGGAAGCGGCCCGGCTGTTGGACGCCGGTTATCAAACGGTCCAGTTCGAGAACCGCTATCGTTGCCGCGACGGTTCGTACCGCTGGCTGGCCTGGATGTCGCGGCGGGTGCTCGATGGGCAGATCGTGGCCACGGCTCGCGACGTGACCGAGCAGAAGCGGCAAGCCGACGAGCTGCGCAAAAGCGAGGAACGGCTGCGGCTGGTGATGCAGGCCACCAGCGATGCCATCTGGGACGTCGACCTGGTTTCCAAGACCGTGTGGTGCAACGACGTGTTCGAGTCCACCTTCGGCCTGCCGCAAAACCATGCCGGCGACTCGTGGGAATGGTGGATCGACTACATTCATCCGGAGGACCGCGAACGCGTTGTCGGCTCGCTGCTTGAGAAGATGGCCGGCACCGAAGACCGCTGGGTCTGCGAGTACCGCTACCGGAGGCCCGATGGCCGTTACGCCCACATCTACAACCGGGCGCTGCTGGCGCGCGACGAGAACGGCAAGGTGACGCGGGTCCTGGGCGCCATGCAGGACATCACCGAGCGGAAGCTGGCCGAAGAAAAAATCCGGCAAAAGGCCGCCATCATTCGGCAACTGTTCATCCTGCAAGAAGAAGAACTCAAGCTGACGGCCGACGACATTCACGACGGCCTGGCCCAAAAGATGATTGGCGCCAGCCTGTTCTTGGAAGGCACCCGACACAAAGTTTCCGACGAAGAATTGCCCGCCTTCCCCATGGCTCGGCAGTTGATCCGCGAAGCCATCGATCAGGCCCGGCGTCTGATCACCGACCTGCGGCCGATGATTCTCGACGACGGCGGCATCACCAACTCGGTGCAGCATGCGATCGCCGACTGGAAACGGGTTAGCGATTGCGAGTTCACGCTCACCAGCAACATCTCGCGCGAAAGGGTCGACTCGCTGTTCAACGGCGTGGTGTTCCGCATCATCCAGGAACTGGTGAGCAATGCCCTGCGGCATGCCCAGCCCAGCCGCATTGATATCGAGCTGCACCAGAGCCAGTCGGATTTCAAGATCGTGATTCGCGACAACGGGCATGGCTTTGACCCCAGTGCCATTCCCGCCGAACGGTTTGGGATCCGCGGCGTGGTTGAACGGGCTGAGATGTTTGATGGGGCTGCCCATTGGAACACCAGCCCCGGGGCCGGCACCGAGGTCACGGTCACGCTCCAACTGCCGGCCGAGGAAGAAGTGTAAGCGGCCGGCGTGTGTAGCGGCGGCCCCCCATCGAACGATACCGACGCTTGCTCGCGAGCACCTTGTGCGCAACAATTGGCGGCCATGACTGCCAATCCTTCTGAAGGTTCGAGCACGACTCCACCGCCAGCCGCGGCGACTCCGCCTACCTCGGACGAGCTGCGCACGTTCCTGGCCGGCCAACGCACGGTACTGGCCTGGATTCGCACCGCGCTGGCGCTGATGGGCTTCGGGTTTCTGGTCGCCCGGTTTGGGCTGTTCTTGCGGCATCTGGCCGCGATCGACCAAGACGTTCACGTGCGTTCCACGGGCTTTTCGCTCTGGATGGGAACGTCGCTCGTCGTGGTCGGCGTGATCGTGAACGTGTACGCGGCGGTGCGGCATCGCCATTTCGTCCGGCACTTCCGCAGCGAGCTCAGCCAGCCCCACCATTCGCTGTTTGAGATCCTTCTGGCGCTGCTGCTGGCCCTGCTGGGGCTGACGATGGCCGGGTATCTGGTGATTGTCGAGCACTGAGCCAAGGGGGGCCACCAGGCGGTGGCTCGATCGCCTGCCGGGGCGCCGTTTGACCACGGCTTCATCTCTGGCGTACCATGAAAAATCCTGGGAGCACGGGGCGACATGCGCCGGCCGGCTCCTGGGGGCACCCGCCCGCCATTTCTTGCGTTACCCATCGTGGGGAGGATGATCATCCATGCGCGTCGTGCTTGGCCTGCTGGTAGCTGCCGTGTTGGGGACGGGCTTGGGCCTGGGGTTCGCCGCCTGGCGGGTGGGGCTGCCGATTGAAACTCCGGCATTGGCCGCGCCAACGGTCGAAGGCGACCAGCCCTTGGCCGTGCTCGACAAGGAGCTGCATAACTTTGGCCCGGTGTTGGCCACTAGCGAGCAGCATCACGCTTTCATCGTGACCAACCAGGGCAATGCGCCGCTGCGGCTCACCACGCGGCCCGAGGATTCCTCCTGCCGCTGCACCGTGGGCGCGATCGAAAAGAACGTGCTGATGCCCGGCGAGTCGGGCAAGGTGATCGTCACCTGGCACGGCAAGGGGCACGTTCATCCCTTCCGCGAAACGGCCGTGCTGCGCACCAACGATCCCCGGCGGCCACGGATCGAGCTGATGGTGACGGGCCGTTCGGTCCACATGGTGGTGCCTTACCCGCAGCCGCTGCGGTTGACGACCTCGCCCGGCCGCGAAAGCAGCGGCCAGGTGCGGCTCTTTGCCTACGACAAGAACCGTCCCCTGGAGATCAGCAACCTGAAGCTCGACAAGAGCGAGTTGGAACCGTACGTGGCGATTGAAACGGCGCCGCTGTCCTCTGAAGAACTGGCCAAGGAAGATGCTTTCTCCGGGCTGCTGCTCAATGTCACCTTGAAGCCGGGGCTTGGTAACAGCACGCACGAAGTCAAGCTGCTGGCGACACACAACCTGAGCGAAGAACCGTTGGCCGTGCCGCTGATCCTCGACGTGATTCAGGACCTCTCCCTGGTTTCCACCTCGTGGGACAAGCAGAGGAATGTGCTTTACATGGGGCAGGTCGCACCGGGCCACAGCCAGACGGTCGACCTGTACGTCCGCGGTGAGCACCGCCGCGACTTCAAGGTGGACGTGGAGTCGATTGAGCCGTCGTACCTGGACGTGGAGATCGGCAAGCCCAGCAACTTGGGCGAGTTCATCACCCGATTCCCGATTCGCATCTCGGTGAAACCCGATGCCCCGGCGGAAGCTCGCCTTGGTGGTGATCAGGGCGAGCACGGCGCGATTGTGCTCAAGACCTCGCACCCTCGCGAGTCGGAGTTCCGCATCAACGTCAGCTTCTCGGTGAAGCCTGCGGACAAGCCGGATAACGCCGCAACAGCCCAGTAGCTACGCACGCTACGTGCCGGTGTGCCTCGCCCCGTCGAGGTCAGACAGGTAACGGCAGCCGCCTTCACGGCTAACGGACGCCAGGGCCAATGGCGATGCCACCAACCCGGCGCGCAATAATCTGACGCAGCGCTGTCAACAAGTTGCGGCACCGGTAGCCGGACGTGCGGCCGGCAGGAGTTCAGCGGCTACCCGCGGTGCGATAGCAATGCCAGCAGCCAGCGTCCACAAAGTCGCTGCTTCCGGCATAATCGTTTAATTCGCTCCAGCTTACCGACGATAAGTTGGATGATCGGGCTATCCGCGATCGGGGGACGCCGTTGCCGCCAAGGGCGGTTGACCTCGGACGCAATCGTGTTCTGAACCGTTCTTTGCAGCCGCCGGGGAAGACAGGCACCGCGGCGTGACCTGCCGCACACGCATCATGCAGCGCAATCCCTGGGCCAGGCCGGTAGCATCGAGCAAGCCGCTCGGTTACTCCCTGAGACATTCGATGCGGCGACACAGCCCACTTCCCATTGCGCTGCTCTTGCTGCTGCTGGCGATCGGCCCCGGCGTTTCTCTGGCGGACGACGAGATCGACATCCTGACGATCTCGCGGACCTTCGGCGCGGCCGCCGATCCTCCCGCAACGCTGCAGCACCGGCCTGTAGCAACACCGCCTGCCGTCACCACGGCCGCCTGGCAGAGGTCCGGGGAGCGGACCACCGCAGAAACACAAGCGTTCCTGGCCCCGCCAGCGATGCCTGCGCAAGCGGGGCAGGCATCGCCGGCAAATGCGCCACAGGCTGCGTCACCGCCCGCGGTGCCGACATCGTTCGTCGACGAGCTACTGCCCTCGCAGCAGTTCGACGTGAACGAAGGGCCGCAGATCGAAATCGAGGAAGCCGAGAGCGGTAAGTGGTGGGATTCGCTGAACTACGACCTCACGGTTTACGGCCGCGGCTATTACCGGTCGGATCGCCGGCTGTGGTTCATCGGGACGGAATCGGTGTTTGGCGTCGAGGGCGGCCTGTACGGTTATCTCGAAGCCCCGAAGCCGCATTGGACATACCGCGTCGACACCGAGCTGTATCTCAACCAGCCGTTTGACCGGAATGTGCTGGTCGATACGCCTACCCGGGCGTCGTTCGCCCACAACTTCGATGTCGACGTGCTGGAAATCTCCCAGCTCGCGCTGTCGGGCCGCCGGGGCGATCTGCTCATCTCGCTCGGCAAGATGGTCACGCCGTTTGGCCGGTTCTACTTCCCGCTGTTCAGCAACGCGATGGACGATGCCCCGTTCATCCGCAGCGAGGCGATTCGCTGGCGCGAGACCGGCATCCTGCTGCAATACGATCCGTCGATCCTGGTCGGCACGGTTGCCATGACCAACGGCGGCCTGGAACGCGATGCCAATTCGTCCAAGGCCATTGTCGCCCGGGTGGGCCTGGAAGAAGAGAACTGGGCCATCGGTACCTCGGTCAAGTGGCAAGACGGTATTGGTTCAGAGACCCAGAAGGAACGCAACAACCACTTTGGCATGGATGCCATGGTGAAACGCGGGCCGTGGATCCTGTCCGGAGAGGTGATTTACGACCAATATGGGCTGCGGAAGGGGGACATCGCCCTGGACGATATTTTCTGGGGCCGCAGCCTGTACAACCGGCAGTTGCGCAACCCCAACGGCGGGCCGCTGGAGGGGATCGGCTACTATGTCGACCTGGGCTACGTGGCCGAGTCGTGGCGGCTCCACCTCAACTACGGCGAGTACTATCCCGAGCAGATCGGCGACCGGATCCACGACGAAGTTTCGCGCCGGGGCATCGTCAAGTTCGCCTACCACCTCAATGAGAACTTCTCCTGGTACTCGATGCTGATGCTGGAGAACAGCGTCCAGCATGCCTTCGACCAGACCCATCCCCGCGAAGGCTTCTACTTGCTGCTGGGATTCCAGGCCACGCTGTAGCGGCCAACTTGGGTAACCTCGTCGTTGGCAGCAATGCGGCCGACGGAACGTTCCTCGCTTTCGCGGTGATTCTTGCCCCCCCACTTGGCGTGCATCTCTTACCGCACGCACAAATGACCAGCGCAAGTGTCCGCAGACGTGTTGCCGCCCGCGCGTGTGGTATTGCGATCGGTGGCAGAACGTCATAACGCGGCACAATGGCATCGGATGGTATGGATCAATGATCCGGATGCGGGCGGCGTTGTCGCGGCAGCCGAGTTTGCCCCGCCGGATGAAGGATCAATAATCTCAAAGGCGTTATGAAATCGTGGCATATATCCGTGCACCCCTCATATTGAGTGTTCGAGTGTTGTTCGGGGGCGTAGCCCTGCTCGTGAAGGGCTGTAATCCTAGTGTCCGGTGCGGTATTTCCAGCACTATTTTGGGGTGTGTTGCCGCCCGTAGGTAGTGGTAGCTCCGGCGCATGGTCGGTTGGCTCGGAACCACACTGCGCCATATAGGGGGGGCATCGGCATGCGCGGCAGCGCGTATGATTGGCGCGTACGATTGATGAAACAAATGGTATGGATAGGAACGTTGGCTTTCCCTCATTTTGGTAATTACGGCTGGGCGGGGGGCCGTGTAAAAGCAAAGCAGCGTTAATAGTTGCACCCCAACGGAGGCGTCATCGGCAAGAGGTGCGGCTGGAACCGTGCATCGTGCCCGCGCGAGGCCGGCGGTTTTCGAGAAGCATCGCACCAATTGTTGCCCCACCAAAGTCCGGCTGGCATGCGTCCAGGTGACGCTACTACAGCCGGCCAGCCCACAAGTTACCCCGCCTCGAAGATAAGGCCTCAAGACAGATACGCTCGCCTGCGATTGGCGTGGCTTCTTCGTTGCAGCCTGGTTCGCGAAGGGCCTCCTGCGCGAGGAAACCTGCCTTTGAAACGGTCGCGAAATATTGCGTTGGTATCGGCGCCGGATGAAGTGCCGAAGCGGTTGGTTCGGCCATGCGTCCAGGCCGATTCGTCCCGGCAGGCAAGTCCTACCGCGAGCATTTCCCAATCCATGTTTCTCGTTTCACCGGAACTGAGCATGCCCCGTTGTTCCGCACTTTCTGATTCATCTCGTCCACGCACAGGGTTCACGCTGGTTGAGCTGCTGGTGGTGATTGCCATCATTGGCATCCTCATCGCCATGCTTCTGCCGGCCATTCAGGCGGCTCGCGAGTCGGCTCGCCGTGCCAATTGCGCAAGCAACCTCAAGCAGTTGGCAACTGCGATCCAGATTTATGCGGATCGCAACAGCCAGCAGATCGTGCCGCACGGTGTGGGCGTCTCAGGCGAGACCATGAATAGCTGGGTCTGCCTGCTATGGCCGATGATGGAGCAGCAGAACGCGTACAACGGTCTGCGGCTGTGGATTTCGGCCGATGACGGCGACACCGGTCCCAACCGCACGATTCACGTCGAAATGCGGTCGCCCGCGTACTTTTGCCCCACTCGCGGTTTCCGCACGACGCCCGGCTGGGGCGCCCAGGCGATCGACTACGTTTCCGTGAGCATGACCACGATGCCCACCGGCAGTTGGCCCACCTTGGCCAACCAGACCGGCAACTACGGCAATCGCCACCACGGCGGGCCAATCATCAGCCCTGCCGGGGCTCCCATCAATCGCAGCCAGCCCGACGGCAGCGGCGGCTTCCTCCCGCCTTACCAGGTGGAGATCCGGTCGCGCGTGACGATTGGCGCCGTGACCGACGGCATGTCGTACACGGCGTTTGTGGGCGAGAAGCACTTGAACCCGAACTTGATCGGGCAGAACACGTACGACTGGCCGCAGGCTCCCGGCATCAGCGGCAGTTGGTTCTACAACGGCACTCGGATTCCCGAACGTGGGCTGGCAACTTCGCCACACTCGCCCGAGATGGTTTCGCCGGAGAAGGACCCCGCCGTCAATTCCAACGCGGTTTACAACTACCACTTCGGCAGTTGGCACCCCGGCGTGAGCCAATTCGCGTTCGGCGATACCCGGGTGGTGGCCGTTCAGAATCACGCCACGCCAGAGACGCTGGTGGCGATGTGCGGCCGGGCCGATGGCCAACCGTACTCATTGCCTTAAGCCCGGCACGAGGTGCACCCGTCCAGGCCAGCCGAACCACAGGATAGCCATGCCCATCCGCTGCGTCGCCGCCCCATCCACAAGTCGCCACGAGTGAACGTCAACGCTTGGCGGCGTGGTGAGCAGGCAGCGTTGATTTCTTATCCGTATTGTCGTACCAACCATGGAGCGAAATTCTATGGCATTGTTTCGACTGCAAGGTCGGCGGGCAGAACGCCACGGCTTTACGCTCGTCGAGCTGCTGGTGGTGATCGCCATCATCGGCATCTTGATCGCCATGTTGTTGCCGGCGATCCAGGCGGCTCGCGAATCCGCACGTCGGGCCAATTGCTCGAGCAACCTCAAGCAATTGGGCACCGCAATCCAGATCTACGCCGATCGCAACGGCGAGCAGATCGTGCCCTGGGGCATCGGTGAGGATGGTTTCCTGCTCAATGGTTGGATCAGTCTGCTGCTGCCGATGATGGAACAGCAGAACGCCTACGCGCAGCTTCGGCTGTGGGAACGGGCCGACACGGGCAACAATCGTACGGTCCACGAAGAGATCCGGTCGGCCGCCTACTATTGCCCGACCCGTGGTTTCCGTTTGACCAGCGGCCAGGCGATCGACTACGTGGGCGTGTGCTACACGACGCTTCCCAGCGGCAGTTGGGTCAGCCTTGCTCAGCAGAACGGCAACTACGGGAACGTACACCTGGGCGGTCCGATTCTTCCGCCGGCTGGCGTGCCTAAGAACCTCAGCACGAGCAGTGGCGGTGATTTTGCCCCGCCGTACAAGGTGGAGTACCGCTCGCGCGTTTCAATCGGCGCTGTGACCGACGGCATGACCTACACCGCCTTCGTGGGCGAGAAGCACATCAACCCCTCGCGGCTCGGCCAGACCAACTACGACTACCCGCTGGCCGTGGGCATCTCGGGCAGTTGGTACACCGGCGGCGTGCGCCTGCCGGACCGTGGCCTGGCTAGCAGCCCACAGTCTCCGGAAATGACCACCACCGATACCAACCCGATCAACAACTCGGCTGCGCTGACGAACTACTACTTCGGCAGTTGGCACCCGGGCATCAGCCAGTTTGCCTTTGGCGACACCCGGGTGGTTGCGGTGAAGAACCATGTCTCGCCCGAAACGCTGGTGAAGATGTGCAGCCGGGCTGATGGCCAGCCGTACGACTTGCCGTAAGGCCGGATTCGGACGTCAACGGTCGCCGGCAACCTGAGCCGCCGCTCAACGCTGGGCCGCCGGGGCAAAACGAATGGGGAGGACGACGGGAGCGACCGCGTCCTCCCCTTTTTGTTTAAAGTCCCGGTGACGATACGCTTTGCGCAGCGCAGGCTGCCAGATTCTGCCCCAGAAACCATTGCCTATAAGCCACAGTTCCCCACTAAGGCTGGGGGCGGGCATGTCAAGCAGAAATCTTCTAATTTCATCAATTTATTTTGGAGCTTGATGTCCAAGCTGGTATACTGCCGGCCAGCGGTCACGTCACGGGGGTGGCGATGAACCGCGCTGCAATGCCCCGAAAACCGTCGCCAGGTGTCCCGTCTAAATGCACCTGGGTATGGCGCCACTGCCCAGCCGGCGACGCGTTTTTGCCCTCCGATTGCGTTTTCATTTCTCCGTTGCACGGTCCTGTTGTTGGGAGGATCCTATGCCGGCCCATTCGCTCCCGGAGCATTCGGCGAGCCAGCGCAAGGCATTCACGCTGGTGGAACTGCTCGTGGTGATCGCCATCATCGGTATCCTGATTGCCATGTTGCTGCCTGCGATCCAGGCGGCGCGTGAATCGGCCCGGCGGGCAAACTGCTCCAGCAACCTAAAGCAGTTTGCGACGGCCATGCTGCTGTATGCCGACCGCAATGGTGAGCAGTTGCCACCCTCGGCGGTATCGCGACACAACATGAACAACCAGGGCATCAGCTGGGTGGGCCTGTTGTGGCCGATGATGGAGAAGGATGCCGCGTTCCAGCAGTTGAATCTCCGCAACGGTCTGGACGATGAACACAACTCGCCGATCGTGTCGGCGGACCGGTCCGAGCTGTACTACTGCCCGACCCGCGGCTTCCGCATGCACGGCACCTATCCCGACGCCCGGTACGGCGGCCAGTGCATCGACTACGTGTGCGTCGGTTTGACCGCTACCAGCCTCTCGCCGGAGCTAACCGAGAAAGACATCAATGGCGGCCTGAGTGGTTGGCATAACACCAAGTCGCCCCAATTGCTCGCGGCCGGCTACTTTGGCGGGCCGCTAATTCCCTCGATCAAGCTGACAGCCGGCAGCGATCCGCACCCGGTGATCCGGTCGCGCGTGACAATCGGCAACGTGACCGACGGCATGACCTACACCGCCGTGGTTGGTGAAAAGCACCTTAACCCCGACCGCATTGGCCAGGCCGGTTACGATAACCCGTACAACCCCTTGCACCTTTCTTCGGGCTACGGCGGCGGTGCCCGCGTGGCTGGCCTGGGCCTGGCGGCTTCGCCCACGGGCAACGTCGTGACCCTGGATGAGCCTTGGGGGAACGGCCAGACCGATGAGAACTACTACCGCTACGGTAGCTGGCACCCCGGCATCAGCCAGTTCGCCTTTGGTGACGCCCGCGTGGAGGCCGTGGCCGTTCATGCCGATCCGGTGGCCCTGAACTACATGGCCGGCCGCGGCGATGGCCAGCCGTACAACTTGCCGTAGTTTACGGGCTCGGCCGGCTTCCTGCCGGTTGCACAGTTGGCAGCCTGATACGCTTTACGGAGGCGGAATCCCCGTGGTTCCGCCTCCTTCTTTTGGATTGGGGAATGTCAACAAAAAACAATAAATTTGCATTTTCTTATGGAAGGCGCGAGACGAGTGAGGGGGTATACTGGCAGAGGCACGCATGGGGGGCATGCCCCTGTGGGGGCCAAATTGCGGAGTGCACGCTCTGGCACTTTCCTGGTCCGGTTTTGGACCAACGCAGCGAGATCGCTTCAGCGTACGGGAAGGAAGGCTCGGGGCACTCATATCTTCGTTCGTTGGTTCAATATCAACTCATACCGGATCTGGGAGAACGCACACTAATGGAGCAATGGAAACTTGGCCGCAAGGCCCGGCGGGGATTCACGCTGGTGGAGTTGCTGGTGGTGATCGCCATCATCGGCATCCTCATCGCGATGCTGTTGCCCGCGATCCAGGCGGCACGCGAATCGGCTCGCCGCGCCAACTGTTCCAGCAACCTGAAGCAGTGGGCCACGGCCATGCTGCTGTATGCCGACCGCAATAGCGAGCAGTTGCCGCCCTCGGCCGTGACCCGCGGCGTTCAGGAGCTCACCAACAACGGATTGGGCTGGGTGGCTTTGCTGTATCCGGTGATGGAGAAGGCCAACGAGTTTGCCCAGTTAGATATTCGCGGCACGGCACACGATGCCACCAACGGTCCGGTTCTGGGCGCGGATCGTGGCGACATCTACAACTGTCCCACGCGTGGTTTCCGGCTCATCAACCGGACCGACGTCTACGCCGGGCAGTGCATTGATTACGTGTGCGTGGGGCTCACGTTTTACGACAGCAGCAGCAATCCCACGCTGCCCGGGACCCTGACCCAGGCCGGCGTGAATGGCGGCTTGAGCCACTGGCACGACAATCGCGCGCAGTGGATGGGCGGGGCGATCATTCCCTCGCACGTTGTGCCGGCGGGCACCAAGGTGGTTCGTTCGCGCGTGTCCATCGGAGCGGTGACCGACGGCATGACCTACACGGCCTTGGTTGGCGAGAAGCATTTGAACCCCACTCGTATCGGCCAGAACGGCTACGACAATCCCCACAATCCGGGCCACATTTCGTCGGCCTCGGGCGGTGGTGCTAAGATTGCCGGGTTGGGGCTGGCGGCCTCGCCCACCGGAAACGTGGTGACGCTGTCCAACAGCAACGCGGACGGCATCTCCGACCTCAACTACTACCGTTTCGGTAGTTGGCACCCGGGGATTGCCCAGTTTGCCTTTGGCGATGCGCGGGTGGTGCCGGTAAAGAACCACGCCGATCCGCTCACGCTGAATCACATGGCCGGCCGGGCCGACGGGCAGTCGTACAACTTGCCATAACGGCTAACCGGATCAGCCGCCACGCTACGAAGTTTCCTTACGCAAGGCGGGAGCCGGTCACGGTTCCCGCCTTGGTTTGCGCGCTCCCACACAGTTTTACATCGAGAAAAGCAAAAAATTTGAAAATCTGACATTTTTGAAGTGAAACGGTTCGTGCGATCGATATACTGCAGTCGTTGCCTGTGCTTCGAGGCAACGTCGCTTCGCACTGCCCAGATGTAGCCCTTGCTGTCGTTTCACCCGGCTGCGGTTGCCGTTTTGTGCAGCCGTTGTGAGGCCAGGACAGCGAGGCAAAGCGCCCGTTACGCCGGGCGTTACGGCTGGTTCTTGTTGATCCTGGGAGTGCGGATGTTCTTCAGCTCGTTGCTCGCTGGTCGCCGGCGTGCGCGGCAAGTCTATTGGCCGCAAGTGTTTTGGCGTCGGGGCACCATGCCGAACATCGCCGGCCTACTGCTGCGCCGGTTTCTTGCACGCCACTGGAAGAGCCAGCAAGGAGTGGCTCACCCTATCTTGGGTGGGTAGCTTCCCCCGGCGTTAGCCATCAAGTGGTAGCCCATTAGCGGTGGTGCCCCCCCTGCGAGCGGTGGCAGTCAACTGCAAATCATAAAGTTGTGCTTATTTTTGTCGTGAAATCGCTTGCACGGGTGGTATACTGCCAGCCGCCCAAGGTAGCTACCTGTATGCGCATAGCCCAAAGATACCAACGCTGTCGCCTCGCTTGCTGCACTGGCGGGCACGGGGGAGCCTGGTCAGAACGAGCCGCGCAGCGCCGATTCTCAACGTCGTTGCTTCGTTCTTCTTCTTTTCATCTGGGAGCATCCATGTTGTCGGACCCCTTGCACCTCAATTGCGAGTCTCGCCGGCGAGGTTTCACGCTGGTGGAGTTGCTGGTGGTGATCGCCATCATCGGCATCCTCATCGCGATGCTGTTGCCCGCGATCCAGGCGGCACGCGAATCGGCTCGCCGCGCCAACTGTTCCAGCAACCTGAAGCAGTGGGCCACGGCCATGCTGCTGTATGCCGACCGCAACAGCGAACAGTTGCCGCCCTCGGCGGTGGCGCGTGGTACCAGCGCTGCCCCCTTGGCGCATGGCATCAGTTGGGTGGCCCATCTGTGGCCCATGATGGAGAAGCAGACCGCGTATGCGCAGTTGGACCTGCGGCAGGAGGCGAACCAATCCGCCGGGCCGCCGGTGAGCAGCGATCGCTCCGATATGTACTTCTGCCCGACCCGCGGTTTCCGCCTGTACGAGCAGTACACCGATGGTGGCCACTACGGCCAATTGATCGATTACGTGTGCGTGGGCATCACCGCGACCACTCTGGATCAGCCGCTCATCGCGCAGAATGGCGGCTTGGGCGGCTGGTACACGGAACTGCAGAACGGCGGCTATTACGGCGGACCGATTATTCCGTCGAACTTTACGACCGCGAACCCCACAGATCCCAAGAAGCCGATCATCCGCTCGCGCGTGACCATTGGCGCGGTGACTGACGGTATGTCGTATACGGCGGTGGTCGGCGAGAAGCACCTCAATGCCAAGAACATCGGTCGGGCCGGTTACGACAACCCCTATAACCCGGTCCACATTCAATCGCCCGGTGGCGGTGGCGGCGTGAAGATTGCCGGCTTGGGCCTGGCCCAATCGCCCGATGCCAACGAAGTCACTATGTCGGGCACCAGCGGCGCCGGCGTGACCGACCCGGATTACTTCCGTTTCGGCAGTTGGCACCCGGGCATCACTCAATTCGCCTTTGGCGATGCCCGCGTGGAATCGGTGGCCAATCACGCCGATCAGCAGGCGCTGCTGTACATGAGTGGCCGCAGCGACGGCAAGCCGTACAACCTGCCGTAAGGAGGCAAGGTACAGGGAACCAATGGGGCACCGGGGCGAAAGCCATTGTCATTAGTTTTGTTCAACTCTACGCACGCCAGACGTCATCACCTGGCAACACCTCGGTTCCTCCTATCCAACGCAGAGGTATGACAGTGAAATCAGGCATGAGTGACACATTATTGAAGGATCATGGTGCGGCGCATCGCCGGGGCTTCACGCTGGTTGAGCTGTTGGTCGTGATCGCCATCATCGGTATCCTCATCGCCATGTTGTTGCCCGCCATCCAGGCCGCCCGCGAGTCGGCCCGGCGGGCGAACTGTTCCAGCAATCTCAAGCAGTGGGCCACGGCCGCACTGCTCTACGCCGACCGCAAGGGCGAGCAGTTGCCGCCCTCGACCGTTCACCGGTACGACGATATTCCGGCCGGCATTTCGTGGATCGGCCTGATGTGGCCGATGATGGAGAAGACGTCGCAGTTTGCGGTGCTCGACTTCCGCGTCGGCCCCGACACGGCGCCCAATAACCCGCTTTCGGGCCAGGACCGCTCTGAACTGTACTACTGCCCGACGCGTGGCTTCCGCGTGCTCAATGTTACCGCGACATGGGCTGGCCAATGCGTGGACTACGTGTGCGTGGGGATCACCGCGCAATCCCTCGACACGGCGATTCGTAACAGCAGCGGTGGTCTGGGCATGTATGTCGCGGCCGTGGCCAACGGTGGATTCTACGGCGGTCCGATGATTCCCGCGATCAAGTTGCCGAACAATACGACGAAGCAACCGGATGTCCGATCGCGCGTCACCATCGGCAATGTGACCGATGGCATGAGCTACACGGCCCTGTTCGGCGAAAAGCACATCAATCCCACCAAGCTGAGCGAACAAGGCTACGACAATCCCTACAATCCGCTGCACATCACGTCCAGCCAGGGCGGCGGTGCCAAGATTGCCGGGCTCGGCCTGGCGGCTTCGCCGGATATCGAAGTCACGCTCGAAAACGTCAGGGGCGAGCAGGCGGCCGACGTGGACTACTATCGCTTTGGTAGTTGGCACCCCGGTATCAGCCAGTTTGCCTTCGGCGATGCTCGCGTGGAGGCCGTGGCGAACCACGCCGATCCGACGGCCTTGCACTACATGAGCTGCCGGAACGACGGCAAGCCTTACAACCTGCCTTAGGCAAGCAAGTAACGCCGGCCGCGGCTCTTGAACCCAGGAGCCGCGGCCGGTTTCACATGGTTCTCGTCGGACAGCAAGGATGGCGAGCTGGCCTGTCCTTGCTTGTCTCAAGTGGGCAGCTGATTCGCTCTCGCCTGGCAGTTATGGCGGAGCCAGCAACCAGCCAGCTACGCAATTCTCGAATTGATTCTCGCCAGGGGCTCTCACCTGGCACTCCTCGGTTTCTTCCCCTTTCTTTCTAAGGTCATCCGTGAGGAGCAGGTCATGTTGTATGCATTCTTAGGAGGTCGTGGCGCCGCCCGTCGTAGAGCCTTCACGCTGGTCGAACTGCTGGTGGTAATCGCCATCATCGGCATCCTCATCGCCATGTTGTTGCCGGCGATTCAGGCCGCGCGAGAATCTGCCCGGCGCGCCAATTGTGCCAGTAACTTGAAGCAGTGGGCGACCGGCATGTTGCTGTATGCCGACCGCAATTCCGAGCAGCTTCCGCCGTCGGCGATTTCGCGGGCCGACAACAGCACACCCGGTATCGGCTGGATTGGCCTGTTGTGGCCGATGATGGAAAAAGGCAGCAGCTTTGCCAGGCTCAACCTGCGCGTGGGGTCCGACGTCAGCCCCAATACACCGATGACCGGCCAGGATCGCTCCGACTTGTACTATTGCCCGACACGCGGGTTTCGCGTTCTCGACGTGGCGGCCACTTGGGCCGGCCAGTGCGTCGATTACGTGTGTGTGGGCATCACGGCCACCACCGTGGATCCGATTCTGATCAAGAGCAACAACAATGGTGGCCTGGGCAAGTGGGAGCAGGACGTTGCCGACGCCGGCTATTACGGCGGGGCGATCATTCCTTCGGTCAAGCAGAGCTCCGGTACGGACAGCCAGCCGCCGGTTCGTTCGCGCGTGACGATCGGCAACGTGACCGACGGGATGAGCTACACGGCCCTGGTGGGGGAAAAACACCTCAACCCGACGCGGCTCAGCCAACAGGGATACGATAACCCGTACAACCCGCTGCAAGTGGTTTCGAGCCAGGGCGGCGGCGCCAAGTTCGCCGGGTTGGGCCTGGCGAGCTCGCCCGACCTGGAAGTGACCATTCCGGTGAATACTGCGGCCGGTGCCACCGATCCCGACTATTACCGCTTTGGCAGTTGGCACCCGGGCGTGAGCCAGTTTGCCTTTGGCGATGCCCGGGTGGAAGCGGTGGCCAACCACGCCGATCCGCAGGCGCTGCTGTACATGAGTGGTCGGGCTGACGGCAAGCCGTACAATCTGCCGTAACGGGCCGCTTGCGGCAGCCGAGACGCAGAATCTTTCCAGCAAACGGCGGAAATCCCTCAAGGGATTCCCGCCTTTTTTTCTGTTATTCTACGCGGCGTGTGGGTTTAGATGAGCAAAGCGAATAAGCCAGAAATATATCTATTTTTGACTGGAATTCTCAGGAGGATAGTTATACTGCAACCGTTGCCCCTGTTCAGGGGGCGACAGCACATCGCACTGCCCAGTTGGTCGACGCCGCCTTGTTTGAGCCGGTGGTGGCTCTCGCTATGAGAATGCCCCTCGGAAGAAGGGTGGCTTTGGCCGACGTTCAAGCCTTCGGACATCACCGTTCGCTGCTGTTGACCTGGGAGTGCCGATGTTGTTCCGTTGCTGGCCTGCTGGCCTTCCGCCTCGCGGGCTAAGCGAGCTGCCGCGGTTGCTTCGGGCAGCCAGGCACCATGTCCGTTTCCAATACGTCCCGCGGTATTTCCACCGGTCCTTTGAGAACGCCAACACCGGTTTCCGCGGGCTGAACACGTTCCACGTCCAATGCATTCTCTTTGTTGGCGCATCGCCCAGACGGTTCAGCGTCGCCAACTCACGCTTGTCGCTGACGTACGCCCCGAAAGCACGCGATGGAAACGTTGCGTGCCGCCGTGACTTCACAACGTCATTGCTTCACTTGACTCCGTCTCTTGTCGGGGAACACACATGTTGAACGACACCTTGATTCGGAACTGCTCGCCGCGTCGCCGAGGCTTCACGCTGGTGGAGCTGCTGGTGGTCATCGCCATTATTGGCATCCTCATCGCCATGTTGTTGCCGGCGATTCAGGCTGCCCGCGAATCGGCCCGGCGGGCCAACTGCTCCAGCAATCTCAAGCAATGGGCGACCGCCATGTTGCTGTACGCTGATCGCAACAGCGAGCAGTTGCCGCCCTCGGCCGTGCACCGCGGGTCAAACCACGGGGTGTCGTGGATCG
>CALBRZ010000054.1 GCA_937927735.1 uncultured Planctomycetales bacterium | reverse complement strand
CTAAGATACGATCATGGCCCAGGCAGCCTTCTCTCCACACGCACGGAGCAATCAGCCGCGCCATGCTCGAAACCATCGCAACCGCCGCAGCGGAGATGATGACCACCGAGAATCTGCTGGCGCTCCTCACGCTGACGATGCTTGAGGTGGTGCTGGGGATCGACAATATCGTGTTTATTGCCATCTTGTGCGGACGGCTGCCCGAGTCGCAGCAAGGCAAAGCCCGCACGCTTGGCCTGTCGCTGGCCATGGTGCTGCGGATCGCCTTGCTGCTGGCGATCGGTTGGATCATGAGTTTGCAGCAACCGCTGTTTGGCGTGCTGGGCAAGGAGTTTTCGGGCCGCGACTTGATCCTTTTAGGCGGCGGCCTGTTCCTGATCGGCAAGGCCACCTACGAGATCCATCACCGGATCGAAGGACCTGAAGATCCGCTTGCCCCCGTGCGCGAGGCAGCCTCATTCGCCAGCGTGCTGGTTCAGATCCTGCTGCTGGACCTGGTGTTCAGCCTCGACTCGGTGATCACGGCGGTCGGCATGGTGAAAAGCATTGCCGTGATGATTGTGGCGGTGATCCTGGCCGTGCTGGTGATGTTGGTATTTGCCGGGCCGATTTCCAGGTTCATTCTGCGGCACCCTACCATGAAGATGCTGGCCTTGGCCTTTCTGGTGTTGATCGGCGTGGTGCTGGTAATCGATGGCTGGGGGCAGCACATCAACAAGGGCTACATCTACTTTGCGATGGGCTTCTCGCTGGCCGTTGAGATGCTCAATCTGTGGTCGGCCAAGAACCGCAAAGCAAAACAGCCGGCCGCGGCCGCACCATCGGCCGAAGGCGCATAACGGCCGCAACGTGCCGCCCGGCGCCCCCGCTGCGGATGAGGCCCGTAAGCGCCGCGCGGCAAAAGCCTTCGCGGCATGTTACTATGGAAGGCTATGGCGCCTCGGGGCGTCGACAACCACTGGCTTGCTTCTCACGATTAGTCCCCGCCGATGACGACGACCATGCTTGAAACCACCGCGTGGCTCCGCCGTAACGTGCTTCTGGCCGCCGCGGCGGTTGCCGTCTGCCTGGCCCTGCCAGCCGCCTCGGTAGCTCAAGACGAAGACGAAGAAGAAATCTGGGAACGGTTGCGCCCAGGCCTGCTGGCTGAGTACGCCCCGGTGGAAAACGGTCCGCCGGCATCATCTACCAAATCGATTCGCCGGATCGACGATCAATTGGCATTCGCCTGGGGCGGCCACGCGCCCGATGCACGGCTCGCATCGCCCCGGTTCCGCGGAACGTGGACCGGCAGACTGTTTACGATCGTACGAGGCGAGTATCGCCTGTATCTGTACGCCGCCCCCGGGCATTTGCGGGTGAAGCTTTTGGACCAGGTGCTGTACGACGGCGACCTGGCAACCGAAGGCTGGGCCGACTGCCAGCCCATCCAGCTTTCGTACGGCTATCATCCGCTGGAGGTGCAGTACCAACCGTCGACCGACCAGGCGCGGATCGCGCTCTACTGGAGTGGGCCGCAGTTTCAGCTCGAGCCGGTAGCCAACCGTTACTTGTTTCACGATCCGCCCGGCGAGAATCTGCGGGCGTTTGAAGAAGGCCAGCGGCTAGCCCACGCGCTGCGTTGTGCGGCATGCCACACGGCCGGCAATGCAGGCCAGGCGGTTAATAGCGACGAACCGATTCCTGCCCGGCCGATCGCTGCCCCGTCGCTGGCAAAGCTGGCCGGCAACGTGCATCGCGGCTGGCTCATCGAGTGGCTCACCGCGCAGCCGGCTGCAGACCAGAAGGAAGGTTTCTCCGAAGACCAGGTACCACCGCCGGCGCGGCGGATGCCGCACTTTCAGCTTTCGGCCGACGATGCGCAGGCGGTCGCCGCATACTTGTTGGCGAACGGTGAGCCCCCCGCGAAAAAGCCGGCGCAAAAGCCTGCTTCACAACCGGCTCCTGCCCGGCGCGGCAAGCAACCGCCCCCGCCCTCAGTCGCCTCAGGCCGCGAACTGTTCCGCTCGATTGGCTGCCTGGCCTGCCACCAGGCCGAAGGCTTAGGCACCGCCGGATTGTTCGGCGGCGGCGACCTTTCGGCCATTGCCGCCAAGCGGCCCGCCACTTTCTTCGATGCCTGGCTCAGCGCCCCGGCCAAGCTGAATCCCGATCACCGCATGCCGGTGTTCACGCTCACCCCGCATGAACGGATATCGCTATCACTATACCTGGCCAGCCTGGGCAAGCCTGCGAACGCGGCAAACAGCGGTGATGCCGCCACCAAAGCCGACGAACCACTGCTTGCCCGCGGCCGTGCGCTGGTTCAATCGCACCGCTGCGCGGCCTGCCACGCGCTGCCGGAAGCCAAGCCCGGCAGCAACGAAAACCTGGCCGCCGCAGTGCCTTCGGCCGCCAAAGCGATTGGCCCCGGCAGCGATTGGAGCCGTAGCTGCGTGGCGCCGCCGCAGGCAAACGCCCATTCGGCCCATCAACCGCACTACGCGTTGGCCCCGGCGCAGGCGGAGGCCGTTCGCATGTTCTACCAGCAGGTAGCCCGCCCGGCGCGTGCCAAGCCGAAAGCTGGCGCCGCCCGCGATGAAGCGGTGGCCGAACACGACCGGTGGCACGGCCCGCTGGTGCTGGAGGAACGCAACTGCCTGGCATGCCACGCCCGCAATGCAGCCCCCGGCATCGAGCCGTCGCTCGACGCGGTGCTGGCCGCCTCGCCGGAGTTAGCGCCGCTACTGCCCGGCATGAAGCCGCCTGCACTGCACGGCGTGGGCGATAAGCTGCACCGGCACGCCTTGGTCGACGCCATTGCCCTCAAGAATCCACCACTACGTCCCTGGCTGGCGCTGCGGATGCCTAAGTTCGACCTGGCCGACGCCGAGCGCGACGTGCTGGTCGATCACCTGATTGCCGTCGATATGATTCCGCCTCGCCCGGCCGGGCAGACTGCCGGCGGCGATGGCAACGGCAGCCACGCGAGCCCTGCTCCAGAAACACCGTTTGATCCGGCGGCCGGCTTCGACGAACAGGCTCTGCTGATCGCCGGCAGCCGGCTGGTCACGTCCTCCGGCTTTGGCTGCACCAGTTGTCACCAGGTCGGCAAGGCCATCCCCGAAAAGGTGGAGCTGAAGTCCCGCGGTCCGGACCTGACCATGCTGGGCAACCGCCTCCGCCGCAGTTGGTTCGATCGCTGGATGCCGAACCCGGCCCGCATCGTGCCGCGGATGGAAATGCCCTCGGTGGTCAATCCAATCGCCGGCGTGCTGAACGAAAACGTGCAGACACAGCTCCATGCCGTGTGGTACGTGTTGAACCTGGAAGGCTTCAACCCGCCCAAGCCCAACCCGGTGCGCATCGTGCGTCGAACCAACGTGCCCGGCAGCCAGGAACGTGCGGTCGTGTTGACCGACGTGATCGAGATCGACGAGCAACCGTTCATCAAGCCGCTCGTGATCGGGCTGCCGAACCGGCACAACCTGATGTTCGACTTGGCGAACAACCGCCTGGCGGCCTGGTGGCTCGGCGATACGGCACGGCAACACACCCGCGGCAAGTTCTGGTACTGGGAGCCCGGCGGCAGCCTGCTCCTGAAGCCGCAACTCGTTGAAAAAGCCGACGAGGCAGAAGCGCTCAATCCGCCGGAAATCGTGGCAACCTCGGAGTTGCTGTTGGTGCGTGGCGACCAGGTGATTGCTCCCTCGCTCCACGGGCAGTTCCCCACCGAGTTCGACTGGTTCGAGCACGTCGACGGCGGTATTCGCTTCCAGCACCGGCTACGGTACAAGCTGCCCGGCGTAAGCGAGCCAGTGATGCTGATCGTCACGCAGCAGTTCCAGAGCCACAGCGTACCCAACTCGGCTGACACCGGTTTCCACCGACAGATCACCATCTCGGGCGTTCCGCGAGGCTGGTCGGTCCGCCTGCGGGGTGTTCCAACACAAACGGCATTGCAAACCCAACTGCCTGCGAATGTAAATGGCCGGAAACCGCGGCTCGTTGGTCTTGCCGGTGCTTCGTATGTCGAGAGCTTGGGTCGACAGCCGTGGTCGCTATCAGCGGATACGCCCGCTGGCGAGCGAGGCTTCATCGGCTACGTGGAAGCAGCCCCGGCCGATAGCGACAAAAACGGCGTGGTGAGCTTTGAGCTGACCTATGCCACACCGCTGCCGGTCGATCGCTACACCGAGCAGCCGGTGCCGCTGCCGGTTCCTCCGGCGACCGAGTTGGACGTGGCCCCCGGCTTCAAAGCGGTCCGGTTGCCGCTCGATCCGTCGGTGATGCCGACCGCCCTGGCCTGGCGGAGCGACAACTCGCTGGTGGTGGCCTCGCTGAAGGGCCGCGTGTGGATTGCCCGCGATACCAACGGCGACGGCCTGGAAGACCAGTTGCTGCCGTTCTCCGATGACTTTGCCGCGCCATACGGCGTACGGGCGGCACTTGAGGATACGCCCGCGGTGCCGGTCATCGACGTCATCAACAAGTACGCCCTGCTGCGGTTGATCGACCGCGACAACGACGGCTTTGCCGAACGCGTGGAGACGCTGTCGTCCGGTTGGGGCCATACTGCCGACTATCACGACTGGGCGGTGGGCCTGCCGCGCGACCCTGCCGGCAATTACTACCTGGCCATTCCCTGCCAGCAGGACAACCGATCGCTGGCGGCCGCCCGGCACCGTGGTCAGGCGCTACGGCTCGTCCCGCGCCAGCCCGATGCTAAGGATCCGCACCGCTACGCGATCGAAGTGATCTGCGCCGGCTTGCGGTTCCCGATGGGCCTGGCGCTCAGTTCCGATGGCCAGTTGTTCGCCACCGACAACCAGGGCAACTACAACCCATTCAACGAACTGAACCACCTGCTGCCCGGCAAGCGGTACGGCTTCATCAACAAGCTGGAGTTCCGACCCGATTTCAAGCCGCCTCTGACGCCGCCGGCCGTCAACCTACCTCACCCGTGGACGCGCAGCGTGAACGGTGTGTGCTTCCTCGAAGTGCCGGGCCGCGCGAACGCATTTGGCCCCTTCACCGGCCACCTGCTGGGCTGCGAATACGACACCCGCAAGCTGATCCGCATCAGCCTGCAATGGGTCGACGGCCAGTACCAGGGCGCCGCGTATCCATTCAGCGTGGAACCGGCCAACCCGCAACTGGCCCTCGAAGGCCCGTTGGCTTGCGAGATTGCCCCCGACGGCGCCATCTACGTGGGCAACATCCGCGATAGTGCCTGGGGTGGCGGGGCCAATACCGGCTCGATCGTACGGGTGGAGCAGAATGGGCCGCTGCCGCCGGGCATTGCCGAGGTGCGTGCCGTGACCGACGGCTTCGTGATCGACTTCACGGCTCCCGTCGCCGCCGACAAGGCAGCCAATGCCGCCAGCTACCGCGTGAGCAGTTATCGCCGCGAGTCGACGCCGGCCTACGGCGGCCCGGACCTCGACCGGCAAGAACACGCCGTGCGGAAGGTGGAGCTGTCGGCGGACCGCACGTCGGCCCGTATCACGGTGGACACCATGCGGCCCGGCTTCGTGTACGAGCTGCGTCTGGAGAACCTGGCCGACGGACCGGTGTTCTTCCCCGACGAAGCACACTACACGTTGAACCGCGTGCCGAAGTAACGGTCGGCAAGAACTTACAGCCAGACGGGCGCAGCCATGTTGCGGTCGCGGTAGCTTGAATGGATGCGATCTCCTGCGCCCAAGTGCCGCGCTGGCGGTACGGAGTGCTGCGTTCCATGCTAGGAAGCCGATCCATGGTGCGCTCACTGGCTTGCATCGTTGGAGCTTTCGCGGCAGTCATCTACTTTGCAGCTCCGCTTGCCTCCCAGGAGCCGTCGGCCAAGCCGCCGGAATCGCCGCAAGGCCAGGCACGTGGCCCCCCGCATCCAAGTTCACAGTCAAAGCGGTGAGCAAGTCATCGATATGCAGGAAGGCGAACGTGCCCTCCGTATCCATTCGCGTACCAAAGGGCCATACACGGTCACAGTCGCCGAAACGGTGAACGGCACGGAAAAGACAACCACGTATCACGTTTCAGTTCTTGCAGGGAGGTTACTTGTAACCACCATTCTCGCGGCGGTTGGCACTGTCACTGAGAATTGTTTCAGTCGCCGCAGGCTTCCGCCGGCGAAGTATTCACCGCGAATAACCGTTCCGCCAGGCGATGCCTGGCCTACAAGAACTACAGCAGCTCGGCAATCGGTTCACCGCTGGGCAGGATCGGGATCGGCCGGCCGGCGTTATCGATGATTGCCTGGCTGGTATCGATGCCAAAGCAGTGATAGAGCGTGGCCAACAGGCAGTTACTGTCCATGATCCGGTCGACCGGTTCTTCGCCCTTGCGGTTGGTTGCCCCGATCACCTGGCCCATCTTCAGACCGCCGCCAGCCAAGAGCACGCTCATGGCGTTGGGCCAGTGGTCGCGGCCGGGCCCGTAGATGTTGGCTCCGCGATTGCGGACGGTAGGCGTGCGGCCAAACTCGCCGCAGAAGATGAACAACACGTGGTCATCCAGGCCGCGAACGTGCAGATCCTCGATCAGGGCCGATACGGCCTGGTCGAATACCGGCAACCGCTCTTCGTACGCCTTGAAGATGTCGCTGTTCACGGCGTGGTCGTCCCAAGTGGTGATGCGGCCGGTTTCTGCCGTGAGCCGGAACGTAGCCTGGCATTGCACGAATCGCGCGCCGGCTTCTACCAGCCGCCGGCAGGTCAATAGGCTCTTACCCCAGTGCGTATCGCCGTAGCGGTCGCGGGTGACCTGCGGCTCGCGCGACAGGTCAAACGCCTCGCGGGTGCGAGGGCTCGAGAGCATGGCCAGCACCCGCCGCTGGAACGAATCCATGGCGTCCATCACGCCCGAGCGATCCAAGCCGCGGGGCAACCGATCCAGCGCCTGAAGCACCCCCGACCGGCGACGCAGGGCCATGATCCCCTGGGGCGAAACCGCCAAGTTGTCGGTCGTCGCCCCCGAGGCGTAAATCGGCACCGGGGCGTACGTGTTGGCCCCGGTCGATGTGAGCGGGTTGGGCGACGGCATATACGGCGCGTACGCCGGCCCCAGGTAGGCAGGCCCACCGCCATAGAACTTGGTGTTGGCGATGAACAGCGGAATGTCTTTCACCTGCGGCTCCAGGTGCCGGGCCACCACGGAACCGATCTCCGGATACTCGGCGTCGTTCAAGTTAGCCTGCCGCGAGGAATAGCCGGTCAGAAAGCGATGGGCTCCGCCCGAGTGCTGTGCCCGTTCGTGCCGCAAGCTGCGGATGATCGCGTACCGGTCGGCCATCCTCGCCAGACGGGGCAGGTGTTCGTTGATCTCGATGCCCGGCACGTTGGTCGCAATCGGCCGGAACTTGCCGCGATATTCCTCGGGCGCGTCGGGCTTGAGATCGAGCATATCGATGTGGCTCGGTCCGCCATTGGCCCAGAACAAAATCACCGAAAACGGCTTGCGGCTCTGGCCGGCCGCGGCACGTGCATCCTCAGCGGCCAGCAGCGTCGGCAAGTCGAAGCACGTAGCGCCGGACGCCAAGGCCCCGAAACTCAAACCGCCCAGTTTGAGCCACGTGCGGCGGTCCATGGGCCCCGAGCAGCGGGGCGCGGCGTGCCCGGACTGGGTACGCGGCATGGCTGGTCCCTCTCCCCGTCGTGGAAAAACGTCAAGCTCGCATCATCCAATCGATGCGCAAGCATGTGCCGATGCATATTAACAGCCCAGCGGCCAGCGATCCACCCAAAGTTGGGGATGACGCGCCATCCGCGAGTGCGGGGAACCAACGAAAAAGGCGGCGTCCCCCGTTCATGCTTTTGGAGGAACGCCGCCCGAATGTGTCGCCAGAAGGCTGCTTAGATGATCACCGGCTTACCGAGCATGCGGCGGATCACCACCCACTGGCCGGCGTGCAGTGTCGGGTGCATGGACATCAGCGTCAGCACCGAGCCAACGGTCGGGAACTTCGGCCGGAACGCTTCGGGGGCCGGCTGCTCCAGCTCGCTGTCGTTCATGCCGGCCAGCACATCGTCGATCAGCTTGCGCCGCTCGGCATACAGCTGCAGCAAGGTATCCTTGCTGTCAAAGGCCGAGGCGTCGTCCACCTCCGCCTTCTCCTTGGCGTACCGCTCGGCAAATCCCTCGGGCAGCGGCGGCAGGCTGCCGGGCTTGCACGCCTCGACCAGGTGCGTATCCGCCACGATCAAGTGGCCCAACTGCCACAGGGCATGGTTGGCGCCAGGAGCCGGCCGCTTGAGGCATTCGTCGTTGGTCAGGTCTTGCAGGTACGTACTCACCAGGTAGTCCGACAGCTTCATCGCGCCGCGGATCACAGATACCCCACTCATGGTGTTCTCCCTTGAAGCGACTCGTGGGCAGGTTCCGGGTAATGTCCTTAGAACATGACGGCGAGGGTCACAAAATGTCAAAGCCCTGCACGGCTTCTTCGTGGCCATGAGCGGCCGAAGTGTACATCGCCTCCAGCATAGCCACCACCAGGGCGGACTGCTCGGGCGGGATCGGCACTTCGCGGTCTTCACGCACGGCATCGGCAAACCCGCGGACCGCCGCTCGATGCGGTTTCTCGCCCGTCGCCGGAGGAAGCTGCACATCCCATGGCTGCTGATCGCGTTCGCCGGCGATGCGGTTTTCCGGCCAGACAAAGCCCAGGTGTTCGCCGTACATCTGCAGGCGGCGGAACTCGTCCTCGGGCTGAAAGCCCAACCACGACGCTTCCAGCGTGAGGATCGCCCCGCCCTCAAAGCGAATCACCCCGGCCGAGAAATCCTCGACGTCGATCGTTTCGTGGTTCCAGGTGCCCCACTCGCTGCCGACCTGGCCGCTCTTGGCCAGGATGTCGTACACGCCGCCGGAGGCCGTCAACGGCCGCGGGCAGCCCATCAGCCACCAGGCCAGATCGAGCATGTGGACACCCAGATCGTACAGCGCGCCACCGCCGCTGAGCCGCCGGTCGGCAAAGGCCGGTTTGCCAGGCAAGCGTCGTCGCCGCAGCCACTGCGCCCGAGCGTAATACGCGCGGCCCATCGGTGTCTCGTTTAAGAACTTCCGCAGGGCGATCACCGTTGGCTCAAACCGCATGTGCTGACCGATCATCAGCTTCTTGCCCGACGCGGCCGCCGCCGACAGGATCGTGGCGGCTCCCGCCCTGGACGTGGCCATCGGCTTCTCGCACAGCACGTGCTTGCCGGCTTGGAGGGCCTGCACCGAAATCTCGGCGTGCAGGGCGCTGGGAGCACAGATGTCGACCACGTCGATATTGGGGTCGTCGAGCAGGTGTCGGTAATCGGTCACCCGCCGCTGGATGTTGAACTCGTCACCGGCGTAGGCCAGGGCCGCTTCGGAGACGTCGGCCAGGCCAACCAGCCGGGCATGCGGATGTTCTGCCCAGGCCGGCAAATGTTGGTCGCGGCTGATCATGCCGGCGCCAATGACGGCTACCCGCAGCTCGCCAAGAGCGCTGGGCCGACTGGCCGGGCCACCGGACTGGTCGGCAGCCAAAGTTTGATCGTGTTGCATGCGAAGATCGTGGTGTGGGGGAGCGAGGAAGGTCCAAAGGCGCGCAAGGCATGAGGACGGTCGCCGGGTAATCGGCTCGTACGGCAATGCCAGGACGAGAACGCGAGCAGCCGTCATGCGCAATTATGCGCGCACAGCCCCCAAGGCAATCGCTTTCGCGAAAACAAGTCAATCGCAGTTGCTCGAGCGGTAGAATTCCCGGCTCGCGTGGCCTGGGGACACCGCGAAACGCACGCGCAAGCGGACCCAAACGCGGCAACTCCGCTTGCCGGTACCTGACCAGTTACGGCAAGTATTCGACACTGTGCTGGTACGCGTCGCGCTGCTTCTCCAGGCCCAATTGAGCGGTGATCCGCCGCCAGGCCGCAGCAGCCTGCACCAAAGCCCGTTCGGGCGTGGCCTCGCCGCCGACCGCTTTACGCACCGCCTCATCGAGCGCAGCCATGTATTGCGCGTGGCCAGGGATCCGCAGCGCAAACAGCACGTCTTCATTCCCGAGGCTTTCAGCCTGGGCGGCCGCCCACTCGCGGGCTGCCTGGAGATCAGCCGTGGGCGCCCACTGCTCCGATTGCGAAAGCTGGCTGCGGCGGAAAGGCGCCGTGCCAGTCGCGATAGCCGAGACCTGCACGCCCCATTCCTCGCCCGTTAGCGACAACAGCAGCACCACCCCCGCCAACGGCGACTGACTGCTGGACGACACCGACCCCAACTTGCCCCAGCCGGCCAAAAGCGGCACGCGGTTGAGCGGCGTTTGACGGGTTTCGCCATCCACGTAGAGCGTCGTGGCGCCGGGCAGCGGCGTGAAGGCAAGGGGTAGCGGCGGTACGCCGGGGGTGGGCGAATCCTGACCTTCGGTCCGGGGGAACGACCAGCCAATCGCCATGGCGCACTCGCCGCGTTGCAGCGCCGCCAGGGTTTCGGTTCCATCCAGCGGCGGGGCGTCCCCGGCCAGCTTGGCCACGGCGATTAGCTCTTCCAAAGCACGGCGGTACGCGGGCCCGGCGATCCGGGGCTCCATCGTCTGGTGCTGAAACAGCGTGTAGTAGTAGGCCGGATGACGTGAATAGCCGGCAGCCCGAGCCAGCAGCAGGTAAGCCGCGCTGCCTTCGGCCAGCGGTTCGGCAACCGGCCGCCAAGGTTTGCCCTCCGGCGGAGCCAGGTCGCCGAGCTTGCTGCGATCGGCCAAGAGCGCAGCCAGTTCCTGGTACTCCGACCAGGTTTGCGGCGGCTTGCGGCCAAGTTTCTCAAGGATATCGACGCGATACCCCAGCACCGGCACGGCAGAGCCAAACGACACGGCCAACGTCTTGTTGTCCCACACGGCCGCCCGATACCGCAGGGCCGTAAAGACATCGTTCAGTTTGTAATCCTCAAGCGTGAGATTCTCGGCCGTGAACTCGCGGAGCCAGCCGCGTTCGCCCAGCGGGGCGATCAGATGTTCGGCATACAGCACCACGTCCCATTGTGGCTGCTCGTCGGCCAGCAACTCTTCGGCCGTGCGACTGAGCACTTCTACCTCGGCGCCGGTGCGAGCCTGCCATTCGCGGCTGAGCTGTTCAACGAAGGCCGCCAGGGCCTCATCGTCGACGACCACCACCTTGAGCCGTTCGCCTTCGAACGCGGGCCGGGCAGGCTCCTCCGTCTGCGGCTTCTCACTCCGGCAGCCCAGCGCGCCGGCAACCCCTAAAACCAAGACAACCAGTATTCCGATGCGCCGAGCAAATGATGCCATAGTGCTGATATTGACGGCAGACGGTTAGTGGAGACGAGGTGACGGCCGAACTCAAAGACATTGATCGTACCAATATCGGCCAGGAACGTGTTACGGCCAAGAAGAAGAAACGGCAAACTTCATCGCGCCCTGCCGCAAGATCGTGACCGCGACGGCCCCCGGGCAGCCCGCTAAGCTTGGCTCGTCACCTGGCGCAAGGTCGGGTACAATCGGCCATCGTCCGAGCCCCCTCAAGAAGCCGGCTCGGCCCCAGCCGCGATCTGCCCGCAGGCTGCTTCACCGCCATCTGTGTCGCTTGCTCTGCTAACCGCTCAAGCCAACGTAACGGCGAACCATGATCCTCTTGGGCATTGATATCGGAACGTCGGGAACGAAGACCCTGGCCATCCGCGAAAGCGGTGAAATCCTGGCCGAAGCGACCGCCAGTTACCCCTGTTATCATCCTCAACCGCTCTGGAGCGAGCAAGACCCTGCCGACTGGTGGAAGGCCACCGTCGAAACCGTGCAACGCGTGGTGGAAAGCCTGGGCACCGCGGCTCGCGAGGTCAAAGCCATCGGGCTGTCCGGCCAGATGCACGGTTCCGTCTTTCTCGACGCACAGCACCGCGTGGTCCGCCGCGCCCTGTTGTGGAACGACCAACGCACCCAAGAGCAGTGCCGCGAGATCGAACGCCTGGCGGGCGGGCGCGAGGCACTGCTGCACATGGTCGCCAACCCGGCACTCACCGGTTTTACTGCCCCCAAGATCTTGTGGCTGCGTGATCGCGAGCCCGGCAACTTCGAACGCACGCGGAAGGTGCTGCTGCCCAAGGACTATATCCGGTTCCGCCTGACCGGTGAGTTCGCTACGGAAGTCAGCGACGCCTCGGGCACGCTGCTGCTCGACGTGCGGATGCGTAACTGGTCGAACCAACTGCTCGATAAACTCCAGCTCGATCGCGACCTGTTGCCGCAGTGCTATGAGTCGCACCAGGTGACCGGCAAACTCATCCGCGAGACCGCCGAGCTGCTGGGCCTGCCGCACGATTGCGTGGTGGTAGGCGGAGCGGGCGATTGCGCGGCTGGCGCGGTCGGCAACGGTATCGTCACCGCCGGTTCGTTGAGCACGTCGCTAGGCACCTCGGGTGTGGTGTTTGTGCATAGCGATGAAGTGAAGATCGATCCCCGTGGCCGCGTTCACACATTCTGCCACGCGGTCGATGGCTGCTGGCACATCATGGGCGTGAACCTGTCGTCGGGCGGCGCGTTGCAATGGTTCCGCGACACGCTTTGCCAGTCGCTCGTCAACTTCTCCAAGGCCGAAGGCTTTGAACCCTATAACCTGCTGGGGCTGGAAGCCGCCCGCATTCCCCCGGGCAGCCAAGGGCTGTTTTACCTGCCTTACCTATCCGGCGAACGTACGCCACATGCTGATCCCAATGCCCGTGGCTGCTTTATCGGCCTCACCCTGGCCCACGGGCGCGGCCACATGGTCCGGGCCATCATGGAGGGCGTGACGTACGCCCTGCGCGACAGCCTGGAGATCATCCGCGAGTTGGGCGTGCCAGTCGACGAGATTCGGGCGTCGGGCGGCGGTGCCCGCAGCCAACTGTGGCGGCAGATCCAGGCCGACGTGTTCGGCCAGCCGGTCTGCTCGCTCCAGGCCGAGGAAGGCCCCGCCTACGGCGTAGCGCTCTTGGCCGCGGTCGGGGCTGGCGCGTACGATCACATTGCCCAGGCTTGCGAAAAGTGCGTTCGGGTGGTGAGCCAAACGCCAGTGAACGCCCGGACTTCTGAGATCTATCAGAAGCACTACGCCCTGTATCGCGAGCTGTACCCGAGGCTGAAGGATACGTTCGCCCAGATTGCCGCCCTCGAGGCGTGATTTCCCGCCCCCCCTTGCGGCGGCCGCTGGCCAGGTTTGTCCGCCAGTTGCTGCCAGCCTGCCTGTTCAGTGAGGTTATTCGATGCCCCTGGTTCGCCCGGTTCGTCGCTTGGCCCCTACCCTGGTACTGGCGATTGCCGCCGCGACTGCCATGCTCGCGGTCCTCACGCAGTGGCCCTCGGGCGAGACTACCACGGCGGCGGAACTGACCGCGGCAACCGACGCTGTCCGGGAAATCCCGCTGGATTCGGCCCACCTGCGACGGCCCACCCAGGCGACCTGGTCTGCAGACGGTCGCACGCTGTACATCGCCAATCGCGACAGCGGCAGCATCTCGCTGCTGGACGCTGAGGCGCTAAAGCCGGCTGCCGAGATCGCCGTCGCGCCACGGCTGATCGACATCAAGACTTTACCGAGTGGCAACCTCTTGGCCCTGGTTCCGGCCCCCGACAACTGGAAGCTGCTGGACCGGCGACCGGAGCTGCGTCCGGCGCTGTTGGAACTGAAGCCCAGCGACAGTTCACCCTGGCTGGAAGTCGTAGGCCGGGTGCCGCTCACCGGTCTCTATCCGGCCAGCTTGGAGATCATTTCGGCCGACGAGGTGGCGATCACCTCACTCTGGACGCGAGAAGTTGTCTTCTTGGACAGGGCAGGCGAAGGGGGCCCTTGGACGATCGCGCATCGGGTACGTCTGCCGTTTGCCCCGCGGCTGCAAAAGCTGGTCGAGCCGGGCCGCCTGGTGGTGACCGACGCCTTTGCCGGCCACGTGGGGCTGGTTGAGTTTGCCACCGATGATGGCGCTGACAACGGTGAAGCTTCCGACCGCGCTCAGTTAACCGAGCCGCGGGTTGCCGGTATCCGGCGGCTGCCGGTCCACAACATTCAAGGTCTGTCGTTCGACGGCAAGCGGCTCTGGATGGGCTGCCAGGAGTTGAACCCGTTCGGCCGGACCACGTTCGACGACATTCACTGGGGCATCCTGGTCGATAACCACATCCGCAACTTGCCGTTTGAAGAACTGCTGACCAGCGACGAAAAAGCGTCCGCCGAACGGCTTGCCCGCGAACGCATCTACCGCGGCGACCGGATCTCGCTGGGCACCACGGGCCGCGGAGCCGCCGACCCGGCGGGACTGTACGTCGAGCCTAACGGCTGGCGGGTGGTGGCCCTGGCGGGCTCGCACGAAGTTGCCGTGATTTCCACGCAGCGGGCTGTGATCAGCTTTCTGCAAGTCGGCGAGCGGCCGATTGCCGTGATCCCCTCGCCCGACAAGCAGCGGGCTTTCGTCCTGAACCAGTTTTCCGATTCGGTGTCGGTGGTGGACCTTAAGACCGGCGGATTGATGGGCGGCGAAATCTCGCTAGGTCCGATGCCCCGGCTGAACGCCCTGCAGCGCGGCGAGAAACTGTTCTACGACGGCCGCGTGTCGCACGATCTGTGGATGAGCTGCCACAGTTGCCACACCGATGGGCATAGCAATGGAGCACTGGTCGATACGCTGGGCGACGATGGCTACGGTGCCCCTAAGCGGGTGCTCAGCCTGCTGGGCGTGCGCGACACCGACACCTGGGCCTGGAACGGCCAGATCAAGGAGCTGCACGAGCAGATCGCCAAGTCGGTCGATTCGTCGATGCATGGCCAGCCGTTGTCGGCCGCGGCCATCCAAGACATGCAGGCGTTCATGTTCTCGCTGGAACCGCCGCCGCCCCTGGAGCCGGCGGTGACCGACGAAGACCGGGCTGCCGTCGCACGCGGCCGCGCGATCTTCGAGCGGAACCAGTGCGTGAACTGCCACGTACCGCCGCTGACCTACACCACGCAGGGCGCGTTCGACGTGGGCATGGAAGACCGCCAAGGCAACCGCAAGTTCAATCCGCCTTCGCTCCGCGGAGTCAGCCAGCGGTACAACCTGTTCCACGACAACCGGGCGGCAAGCCTCGAAGAAGCGTTCCGCGTTCACGGCCACCAGTTGCAGGAACCGCTGAGCGAGCAGGAACTGGCCGACCTGGTACGGTTCTTGCGCAGCTTGTAAAAACTGCGCACGCGCATGCCGTATGCGTAGTAAGCGCATGCGCACCATCGCGGTCAATGTGCGCAGCGTGCTCATGCGCTGCAACGCGGCAAAACAACGAGCATGCCGCCGCGCCGGGGGGCCCAATCAGCTACTCGGCCTGACCGTTGCTCTCGATCCGGGCGATCTTTTCCACGCGGCGGGCGTGACGGCCGCCTTCGAACTCAGTCTTGAGCCAGATATCGAGCATGTTCTCGATGTTCTTCTGGCCCAGCATGTCGGCCGACAGGCACAACACGTTGAGGTCATTGTGGCGGCGACTCATCTCGGCGGAGAGCTCGTCCTGAACGGGTGCCGCGCGGATGCCAGGAACCTTGTTGGCGGCGATGGCCATGCCGATGCCGGTGCCGCAGATCAGAATTCCCCGCTCGGCTTCACCGCGGCTGACCGCTTCAGCAACGGCCTTGGCGAAGTCGGGATAGTCGCAGCTTTCCTGGCCGTTGGTCCCCAGGTCGAGCACATCGTCGCCGTGCTGGCTGAGGTATTCAATCAGCCGAGTCTTGAGCTGGAAGCCCCGGTGGTCGCTGCCGATGGCGATCCGCATATCGGTAATACTCCGTCAATGGCCCTGCGAAGGATGCGTCAACGTGGCCGCTCACGCACAGGCGGCCAGGGCCTCTCACATACGCGTTCCTGTGAAAATTGTACGCCAGTGGGATTGCTCCCGAGCCGAAACCGGCCGGGATGCGATCAGGCCACGAACTTGTCGATCCACGCCGCCAACGACTCGCGGATCTGGGCGGCACACCGCCGGTACATTTCCGTCGGCCCGCCGATGGGGTCGGCAACGTCCATGCCGTCGATGCTGAGCAGGTGCGTCCTTGACGCGGCACTGGGCCACTCGGCCAGGATCGCCTGCTTGTGGCTCCGGGTCATCGTGATGACAAAGTCGGCATGCTGCACCAGTGGTTCGGTCAGCGGCTGGCTCTCGTGCCGCGAGAGGTCGAGGTTCTCCTCCCGCATCACTTCCACCGCCTCGGGCGTGGGACGGCCGCCCGGCATGGCAGCAATGCCCGCCGAGCCCACCACGATCCCGCGGTCTTCCAGCTCCTCGGGGCGACAGTTGAGCCGTTCGGCCAGCATCTGCCGGCAGATGGTTTCGGCCATGGGGCTGCGGCACGTGTTACCCGTGCAAACGAACAAAATCATCATGCTGCATAGTCGTCGCAAGGTCTGTTCAGACACGACCCCGGCGCGCAATACCTTCAGGTCGTTGCCCGTTACCTGAACCACGGTCGATGCTTGCCCATACCGGCAAGGCCCGTCGTCCACGATCATTTGGATCTGATCACCGAATGTATCGGCGATTTGCCGTGCGTTGACGGCCTCAGGCTGGCCGTGGGCGTTGGCGCTGGTCAGCACCAGTGGACCGGCGAGCAGCCGCATCACCTCGATGATGGCCGAATGCGCCGGGACCCGCAACCCAACGGTCCCCTCTGGCATAATGGCCGCCCGCGAGATCGGTGGCAACTGGGTGAGCAGACTATCGGGATGGGTGCCGTCGAGCACCAGCGTGACCGGACCAGGCCAGCACCGGCGGGCCAAGCGGCGCGCCAGCGGGCTCATGTCCGGCACGTAATCCAGGGCGTCGTCAGCACTTTTGACCGCAACGGCCAGCGGCTTGCCTTCCGGACGCCCCTTGAGATGGATCAATCGATCGACGGCTTCCTCGCAAAGCGCGCTAACGGCCAGCCCATACACGGTCTCGGTCGGGAAGGCGACGATGCCGCCTTCGACCAACGCCTGGACGGCGCGGTGGATCACGTCGCGGGCGTCGTCCGCGTTGCGCAAGTCGAAGATGGTGGGAGCCATGTGCCTTTCGTATGCTCGACCCCAAACGGCCGATCGAGGAGTGTGCCCCATGGGCCCCCTCACGAATAAGCCGTTATAATGAACAACCTTGCGAACTGACAAGGCTTGCCGCGTGGATGGTTGCGCGGCGCTGCCAGCCCCCTCGCAAGCAGCACACCAGGCTCGGCAGCGGCCGCTGCTGGTTCCCGCAGCGGCAACCCAACCGTCGCCAAGCCGCACAGTTTCCTGCCGTGACACCGCAAACGGGGCCAGCGTAGCCTGAATCATTTTAGTCAAGCATGGCGATGAAAATAACTGCCCCATGCGCAACGCCGGCGCAGCCGGAGAGTCCGCCCGCGGCGGGGCCTGCTGACTGGCCCGATCAACCAAGTTTCCGCTTGGCTGCCAAGCCAAAATCCAGTGGCGCCGCCCCATCCCTGAGCCACGCCTGATCGGGTGGCCGTCAAACCAGGCGATCGACGCACAGGGCAACGTCTGGGCGGCACGAGTCCGTATCCATGGCTCGTAGCAGATGGACGAAGAACTGCCGATCGCGCAATGTGTGCCAACTGCAACAACGCGCACCTGCGGAACCATTGGAGCGCAGTTGCTCGCAGTCGGGACCGATCTCCCACCCTATCCGCTTGTCATTAGGCAACTTAAACTGGTGGGCAACCGCAACGCGTCATCGACGAACCGCGGCCGGCCGGTCACCGGGGAAGGCATCAGCCAATCGCGCTGCCCATGGACCGGCCACACCTAGAAGTACTTATGATCCCGCAGCCCATCACGGGTGCGGATAAGCTCGGCGAGGAAATGATGGAGACAGCAAACTTTGGCGGACTTCGCGTGGCAGCGTTTGAAAGCCGCCGCGCGGCCGAACTGGCCCGGCTGATCGAAAAGCAAAACGGCCAGGCCTTTGTCAGCCCGTCGATGCGCGAAGTCCCGCTGGGCAATAACTCGCCGGCCGTCGAATTCGCCAAGGCAGTCATCGCGGGCGAAATCGACATCGTGATCTTCACCACCGGTGTCGGCTTCCGGCATCTGGTAGCTGCCATCGAAGGCATCATCGACCGCGACACCTGGGCTGCCGCGTTGGCGAAGGTCATCACCATCGCCCGAGGCCCCAAATCGGTCGCAGCCATGAAAGAACTTGGCCTCACGCCCAACTACCGCGCCGACGAACCAAATACTTGGCGCGACTTGCTGGCCACGATCGACCGCGCGCAATTGCCGTTGACAGGCAAGACGGTCGGCATCCAGGAGTATGGGCAGCCTAACGTCGAACTGGCGGCCGAACTGCAAGCTCGGGGCGCCACCGTGCGCAGCGTGCAGGTCTATCGCTGGGAGCTGCCCGAGGACACCGGCCCGCTGGAAGAGAACGTGCGCGCCATCGCCGCCGGCGAGCGCGAGGTGGCGTTGTTCACTTCGGCTCACCAGGTGGTCAACATGCTGCGGATGGCCGAACGGTTGCAATTGGCCGAACCGCTCAAGGCAGCGCTGTCGCGAATGGTGATCGGCTCCGTCGGTCCCACCACCAGCGAGATGCTGCGCGAGCAGGGGTTACCGTGCGACCTGGAACCGGAACATCCCAAGATGGGCCCGCTGGTGCTGGCAGCCGCACAACGGGCGTCGACCATCCTGGCCACCAAGGCTGGCGCACGCAGCGGCCCCAAGGTGATTTCGCCGGCTGCGACTTCGAATCCTGGCACACCCACGCGGCCGCGTCATCCCAGCGAAGACGGCTGGTTCATGAAGGCCTGCCGTCGCGAGCCGACGCCCGTCACCCCGGTCTGGTTGATGCGGCAGGCCGGCCGGTACTTGCCCGAGTATCGAGAGATCCGCGAAAAGACCACCTTCCTGGAGCTGTGCAAGAATCCCAGCCTGTGCGCCGAGGTGATGCTCAAAACGGTCAAGCGGCTGGACGTCGACGCGGCGATCATCTTCTCCGATCTGCTGCCGATCCTGGAGCCGATGGGCTTTGACCTGGAGTTCACGCCCGGCGACGGCCCGGCGATCCACAACCCGGTCCGTACGGCCGCCGATGTGGACCGTGTGCGCGAGCTGGAAAACCTGGAATCGCTCGACTACGTGCTGGAAACGGTGCGGCAGACGCGGGCAGGTCTGGACGACCACAAAGCGGTGATCGGCTTCGCCGGTGCACCGTTCACGCTGGCCAGCTACGCGATCGAAGGTGGCGGCAGCCGCAACTACCTGGCCACCAAACGGTTGATGTACGAAGATCCCGGCGCGTGGCATGCCCTGCTGGGCAAGCTGGCTCGGGCGGTGGCCTTGTACCTCACCGGTCAGATCGAAGCCGGCGCCCAGTGCGTACAGCTCTTCGATAGCTGGGCGGGCTGCCTGCACCCCGACGATTACCGCCGCTATGTGCAGCCGCACGTGCAAACGGTGATCCAATCGCTGCCGCCCGGCACGCCGGTCATTAACTTCGCCACCGGCAACCCGGCCCTGCTGCCGCTGTTGGCTCAGGCCGGTGGCGACGTGATCGGCGTTGACTGGCGGGTGCGGCTGGACGATGCCTGGAAGTCGATCGGCGAGGACCGCGGCATCCAAGGCAACCTCGACCCCACCGTGCTGTTTGCGCCGATCGATGAGATCCGCCGCCGCGTGCGCGAGATTCTCGATCAGGCAGCCGGGCGGCCGGGGCACATTTTCAATCTGGGCCATGGCGTGCTGCCTGGCACCCCGGTGGAACACGTGCTGGCCCTGGTCGAGATGGTGCACGAGCTGAGCCAGCGGTAGCTATATCAGCCGCAAACCAGACCGCGGCACCGTGCAGCCTGCCGACGCGCTGGTGCGTGGCCCGTCTACAGCGTCTTGGCCAATTCCACCAGTTGATCGAGCGCCGCGTCCCAGCCGGCGTGAAAGCCCATCGCCTCGTGCTTGCCGCGGTGTTCCTCATCTTTGTGCATGGCGATCGCCGTGTAGCGCGTACCGCCCTCGGCGTCCTCCAGCAGGATGGCCGCCGTGAAGGGGAACGGGCCAGGGTCAGCACTGGGCCGATAACCCGAGAGCAAAGCCGTGGTCCATACCAGCCGTTGCTGCGGCACGATCTCCAGGTAGCAGCTTTCGCCCGCCATCTCTTGCCCCTCGGGCGACCGCATGACCGTGCGGAAGGCGCCGCCGGGCCGCAGATCCACTTCGCACTCGGCCAGCGACCAGGGCCGGGGAACAAACCACCGCTTCAAATGTTCGGGCCGGGTCCACGCCTCCCAGACCAGGGCACGAGGTACGTCGATCACGCGTTCCAGTACCAGGTCGAGGTTGGGATTGGGGACGAAGGGCACCTGTTCGGTCATGGCTGCTCTTTCCGTTGCTTGTGGAGATCGCGCAGATAGTCATCGAGTTGATCGAGCCGGCGTTCCCAAAGGGTTCGCTGTTCTGCCAGCCAGTTCTCGGCCGCTTTTAGCGGCTTAGGCACCAGCTCGTACATGCGAACCCGGCCCACCTTGTGCGAGCGGACCAGGCCGGCCGTTTCCAGCACTTGCAAGTGCTGCATGAACGATGGCAACGCCATCTCGAAGGGTTGCGCCAGTTCGGTGGCCGAGGCCGTTCCGGCACTCAAACGTTGCAAGACGCCACGCCGCGTGGAATCGGCCAGAGCCTTGAACACGGCATCGATCGACGGTGCAGAATCGACCATGCGAAGAACCTAGCACGCCCGAATAATTAGGTCAACACCTAAGTATCGAATCAACGGCCCCGGCAACAAGCAGCATGGCAGCAGACCCGATGTCGCAAGCCAAGAGGCTACTTCCCGCTGTTGCGGCCGGCAGTGCCATCCAACACCGGGATCGGGAAACGTTCGTTGGGCGTGCGGGCGGCGGCAAAGATCGCTTCCATTTCCGCCACAATTTCCGGATGATCGGCGGCAACGTCGCGGGTTTCGCCAGGGTCTTTGCCCAGGTGATACAGTTCGGTTTTGATCTGGTCGGGCTGCCTGGTCCGCATCAGATTCTGCCGAACGGCCTTCCAATCGCCGCGACGCACGGCCTGCTGCCCTCCGTAGCCGGGGAACTCCCAGTACAGGTACTCCGGCTTCTGTTGGTTCCCTTTGCCTAGGAGCGTTGGGGCGAAGCTGACACCATCAACATGCTGGGGCACTTGCGCGCCGCAAAGCTCGGCCACCGTGCTGAACAGGTCCCAGTTGGCCGCCACATGGTCGCTGGTCGTGCCCGGCTTGATATGGCCTGGCCATCGGGCAACCAGCGGTACGCGGATGCCGCCTTCGTACAGGCTGCCCTTGAAACCGCGGAACGACCCGGCCGACTCAAAGAACTTGCTGTCGGAACCGCCCAGCCGGTTGTAGGTGGGGCCGTTGTCCGACGTGAAGAACACCACCGTGTTGTCGTCGAGCTTGAGTTCCTTCAACAGATCCATGATCGCGCCGATGTCGCGATCCATGTGGCTGATCATCGCCGCATAGCCGGCGCGGGGCGTGGGATGCGGGATATACCCCCGATGCTCGTATGCTTCCTCAGGGATCTTGCCGCGGTACTGCGCCAACGATTCCTCCGGCACCTGAATGGCCAGGTGCGGAATCGTAAACGGCAGGTACAAGAAGAACGGTCGGTTGCGGTTCTCGCGAATGAAGCGTAACGCCTCCTCGCGAAAACGGTCTTGCGCATACGTTTCGCCCGTGGCCGAGCGGTCGTTGCCCGGCAAAATCTCCTTTTGCCGGTTCCGCCACAAGAACCTGGGGTAGTGATTATGGGCGTGGGCCTGGCAATTGAAACCGTAGAACAGATCAAACCCTTGCAGGTTGGGATCGCCGCTGGTGCCAAAGTGCCCAAGCCCCCACTTACCGATGGCCGCCGTGGCATACCCTTGTGCCTTGAGCACTTCGGCCAGGGTAACGTCGCTGTCGGCAAGCGGGTGCTGCCCCGGGAACTCCCAGCCGTACTGGGGCGCCAAGTGCTGCAAATAATCAGGATTGCCATTGCTGCGGATGCGGGCGTGGCCCGGGTGCATGCCCGTCATCAGGCAGCAGCGCGAGGGAGCACACACCGCGTTGCCGGAATAGAACTGCGTGAACCGCATGCCTTCGGCGGCCAGCCGATCGATGTTGGGCGTCTTGATCCATTTTTGTCCGTAGCATCCCAGCTCGGCATACCCCAAGTCGTCGGCCATGATCAGCACGATATTGGGCCGCCGATCGCTGGCACGACCTGTCGAGTCCGCTTGGGCAGCACACGGCTGACCCCCGAAAGTGCACAAGCTCAGCGCAGGCATCAGCCCAACGAACCATCGTAGCGTTGCGTGCGACGTGTTGCGTGTCATGGCGGCTTCCTGATCGATGCGGTTCAAGGGGGGCATTTCCCGCATCAGTCACCTTACTCGCTGTTCTGGCGGCCGACAACGCACCGGGGGTTCACGGCATGAAACCTCTCGCGACACGCGTTCAATGAGGTACACTCGCCGCTAATCGCACACGGCTGTGCGTCGCTCAGAAAGCGGCATCCATCGTCACCAGCAAGAGCTTGTCGCCCATGGACCTCTTCTCGCTTGCGATTGAAACCGTGGAACCGGCGCTCGTCGTCGGCAGGATCGGCACGCCGGTGGCCCTGCGCGTGTTCGCCCAAACGGCCGGCGATGCGTCGCACCTGATAAGCATCCTTGCCCGATCGCTGGAAACGGCGTCGCGGTGGCTGGCTGCCGAGCCGGCAAGCATTTATTCCGTCGGAACGGTTGGCGATGCTGCTGGTTCGAACCCTGGGAACGAAGCGGCCACTCCGCACGTCGCCCTGGCCGTGCGGTTTGCCAACGGCCTCGCGGCGGTTCTATCGGCGGGCTTGGCCCAAGCTACGCCACGGATAGAGCTCGTGGTGATCGGCAATCGCGGCGTCATCTCGTGGGAGCCTGACTACGGGGCGACCGTCGAAGTTGCTTCTCCCCGCCCTGTCGACGAACCGGCGGCGACGTATGTTCGGCTGGTCGAAGAGGCTCTAGCGGCGTACCGTCCGCTGCCTGAAACCGCAACGACGAGTAATGTCACGTCTTCGCCAGCCATCAGACTGGCCCCGCCCTATGGCGTGCTGCTGGTCGCCGGCAGTCATACGCACCAGGAAAACTATGCCGAGGCGTTCGCCGCCGATCCGCGTTGCCGGTTAATTGCGGTGACCGATGAGCCGGGCGTTAGCAGTCGCCGCCGGGCACTCAACGAACGGTTAGCCCGGCAGCTTGGCATCCCCTACCTGGATGACTTGGCCGCGGCCCTGCGCCGGGACGACGTGCAGATTGTCAGCATCTGTGTCGAGCCGGAGCGGCGTAGCCCCATCGCCGTGGCCGCCGCCCAGGCCGGCAAACACCCGTACCTGGACAAGCCGCTGGCGGCTTCGTCGGCCCAGGCCGACGCCATCGTGGCTGCCGTGCAAGAGGCCGGCGTCGCCAGCCAGATGTTCAGCCTGATTGGCTCTGCCGCAGCTATGAAGGCAAGAACGCTGGCCAGGTCGCAGGCACTAGGACCGCTCGCGGCGCTCCATGCCGACCTCTTGTTTGCCAAGGGCGACACAGGCACGGCCAACCTGGCAGCGCCGCGGCGCGAAACGGCCGAACCGCACAACTTCGAGTGGGTCGAATCCAAACGCGAGTTCAGCAATGTGGGCGTGTACCCGCTCGCGCTGGCCCAAGTGATCTGGCAGTCGACGCCGCAGCGCATCTGGGCGGTGACCGGCAATTACTTCTTCGCCGAACACCAGGCCAACCAGATGGAAGATTTTGGTCTGGCCGTGGTGGAGTATGGCGCCGGACGTTTCAGCACCATTGTGGCCGGCCGCACCGGCTGGCGTTCGCATCCCGCAAGTGGCATCAACCGCACGTACCTGGTGGGCACGCGGAGCAGTGCGGTGGTCGATGCGTTTCGCCCCCGAGCCGAAATCTATGCCGACGTGCCGCCGTGGACACCTCCGCGCCGGCATCCCGAAGACCCAATGGGCTTCTGGAGCAGCACCATCGATGAAGCCGGGGGCCGTCCCAAGTACACCTGGCAACTGCCGCCTGACCGTAATCCCAACGATATCCGGGCGTTTGTCGATTGCCTGGAAACGGGGCGTCCCTCAGATCTGCCGGCCACTGCCGCGGCCTGGGTTCAGAAGGCCTTGATGAGCGCGTACCGGTCGGCGGCCAGCGGCGAAGCGGTGCCGATCGAGTAAACGCCATCCGTCACCACGGCAGGCAGAACCGCTATGCCTGGAGCCGCAAACCTTGCGGTAGCGCCTCGCCAAAAACCAGGCCGGCTTCCTCGGTGTCGAGCGAGCCACCGTCGAGTACCAGGGCAATAAAGTGCCCTCGCGCTTCGTTGGATTCCAACCAGCGGGCAGCCTTCTTGCGGGCCGCGTCCGGCAAGTCGCGGTAACGGTCGTCGGTCCGCCGGGCCAGTTGCATCACGGCCAGGCATTCGGTCGGATCGCCGGCCGCCTGATCCATCAGCTTATTGAGCCAGTCGGCCGCTACATCAGGCGGAACAACCGCGTTGAGCGGCCCGTACATCGGCACGCGCGAACCGATTCGGCCCAGCGCCCAAACCAGGGCAATCCGGATCGGCTGGATCTTTTTCTTGGGCAGCAGGTCGAGAATCATCTGCCCAATCTCCTGCTTGGTGGCCACCGGCAGCAGTTCCAAGGCCCCCAGCAGTCGCCACCATTCGGCCGCTTCGTGGCTGCCCAGGGCCAGGTCGCCGCCGCGTCCCTTGCCGGTGACGAGCTGCTTGTGCAACGCGCGGATGGGGCCCAAGAGCGGTTGAGCCAGCGCCAACTGCTGACCGGCAGCCAGCCCGCCGCTGATTCGCCGCCACAAAATCCACCACTCCGCCCGGCAGGTCGGCGTGGCATGGATCAGCTTGCCTTGCAGCACGCGCCACGTTTCGGCCACACGCCAATCATCGACCGCCAGACCATAGCCGGGCCGCAAGGCGAAGCCCAGCAGGTTGAGCCAGCGGGCTTCGTGAACCTGGCTGCGTCGCCGCCCCTCGGCCACTTCCATCAGCGTTTCCCAGATCCGCCGCAGCAGCGATGTGGGCCAGCTCCGCCGATCCATGCCTAAGGTGGCGGCTAGCCGTTTGACGAGCCCGGCCGGGTCGCCTTGTTGCTTGGGGCCGGGGCCTGCCGTGCCGGGCGGCGGGAAGGCCTCGACAATCTGCTGCCGCGCCGCCTCCCACGTGGCTTCGTCAATGAAACCTTCGGCCTCGGCCGCCGATTCATGAGCGGCTATGTCGGTTTGCGTGGCCGAGCGCACGTCGAACTGCAACCGCCAGCTTCGCGGACCGTCGACCTCGCTGCACCACAAGTCGAGGGTGCCGATCTCGGTGAGCCGGGCATGCAATTGCACGTCGACCCGGGCGGCTTCGCCCTTCTTGCGCGTTCGCAGCACGGTGCGGATCGGCGGCAGGGCCTTGATCTGTTGGGGATCGATATCGACAAGCGAGCCGGGCGGGTCCGTCAGCCGCGTGCTGGATACAAACAGCGGGAACTCCACCGGGCTGGAGACCAACAGGCTGAAGCGGTGCTGCGTAAGGTCCACGTCCTCGCCGGGCTCCACGCCCGCCGGTACCAGGCACAAGGCTTTGAGTTGCGGCTGCGCGATCGGCTGGGAACTGGGAACTGTTTCATCGAGGGCGGCTAGCTGAACGTCACCCGCTGGTTCCTGGGCTGGAGCTTCCTCAGGCGAAGCAGCTTGGGCTTCGCCGTCAGCCGCGACGCCAATGTAGTACGTCCGCGCCAGGCCGGCGGCGATCCGCACGCCTTCACCACGTCGAACCATGCCGTAGTACGCGGCGCCGCGTGCCACGGCCAGATCGAGCCGGTCGTAATCAAGCACCTCAGGCTGCCAGGCCGACCCCGTTGCCGGCGAAAACCATGAAGACACCGTCTCCAGTAACCGCTGGCGAATCTGCGGTGAGGCAAATAGCCCACCGTTGAACAGAATGATGTCGGGCCGGGCCGGGTCAGCGCCATCGTTGCGGTCTTGGTGGCCATCGGCATCGCCGCCGATCTCGTTGGCCACGTGCCGGTGGGCCGTAAGAAACGCGGCCAGGTACCGTGTGATCGCTGGATCGGCCGCGTACGGCAGCCCAAACTCCTGAAAGCCGGACCGCCGCGTGGCTGGCTTGTCGTCGAGCCTGACGCGCGGCAGAAAGCCTTCGAGCAGCAGCTCGTGGACTTCCTCGCGGGTGGCTTCCACTTGCAGGCTGCCCCCGATCAGACGCGAACCGGTACCCGGCACGTTCACCGTGGTCGAATCGGGCGGATTGTCCGACAACAGCAGTTCCTTGACTGCCCGGCAGCTTCGCACCAGCACCGACCATTGCCGCGGCTCAAGCTTGCCATGCTCGCCGACGAGCTTCTTTTCCAGGTGAGCGGCCAGAGCCAGGTCGAGATTGTCACCGCCCAGGATCAGGTGCTCGCCGACCGCCACGCGATGGAACTGCACGCGGTCGTCCGATGCGCGGCGCACGCGGATGAGCGTAAAGTCCGAAGTACCACCGCCCACGTCGCAAACCAGAATCTTCTGGCCTGGCGTCACACGCTGATCCCAGTCATCCTGGTGGCGAAGAATCCAGGCATAGAACGCCGCCTGCGGCTCCTCGATCAGCACCACGCGGTTCAGCCCCGCCTGGGCGGCCGCCTTCACGGTCAATTCGCGGGCGACTTCGTCGAAGCTCGCCGGCAAGGTGAGCACCAGGTCCTGCTCGGCCAGCGGCTCGGGGAACTGGGCATCCCACGCCTCGCGCACGTGCCGCAAGTACCGCGCACTGGCCTCAACGGGCGAGATCCGGTCCACGTCGGCCGCCCCATGCCAGGGTAGCAGCGGCGCCAAACGATCGACGCCGCTATGGCACAACCAGCTTTTGGCCGAGGCAATCAATCGGCCGGGCGAAACCACGCCATGATCGCGGGCAAAGAAGCCCACAAAATACCCCGCCGGTTCCTGCTGCCAGGGCAGTTTCAGATCCTCCGGTCGGAACTCGCCTGTCGCCGGCTGGTAATGGAACGATGGCAGCGTTTCCCTGGCTTCGATCTGTCCTGGGGCCACCAGTTGCGGCACCGCAAAGGTACGCACTTGCCAGGGGCTTTCAGTGGTATCGACATAGGTCACGGCCGAGTTGGTCGTACCCAGGTCAACGCCCACCACGTAGCGACTGGGCGAGGATTGCAAATCTCCGGGGCTGGAAGAACTCATCCGTGCTAATGCGTTTTCTGTTAAAGCTACTAGGGATGCGTCAGGGGCGCGAGCCAGAGGCGGCGGTGCTTCCCAGTATCGCGGGCGGCAGTTTTCTCGCAAGGCGGCACGCGACAAAGGATTGCGCGTAACAAGCGGCCTCGGCTTACGCTTAGCGCTGCGCGTTCAGCCCCAGCAGGCGAAGCGTCTGGGCGTCGGGCTGACCGTCGTAGTACTTTTCCAGCAGCCGCTCAAAGACCGAGCCCGGCGGCGAAACCTGGGCAAACAGCGTGGCACACGAGCGAAGCTTCATCGCATCGATCGAGCCAAAGATTTGCTCTGCCGTGCGGCCTTCAACCCGACAGGCAGCTTCAGCACATTCCAAAAGTCGGGGACCAAGGACCGGATGAGCCAGGTAAGCTTTGGCTTCATCCAGGCTGTTGATGGCATACCGCCGGGCCATGGAGCTGAAGCCTAACCCCTGCAATTGCGGGAAGATAAACCACATCCAGTGCGACTGCTTGTTGCCGCGGGTGATTTCGCCCAAGGCACGCTGGTAGACGCCCTGTTGTGCCTCGACAAAACGGTTCAAATCGTAGGGGTCCTCGGCTTGTTTGGCGGCGTCGTGGCCGGACATCATTGGCTCCTCGTCGTGACGGAGAGGTCGGACATTTTGTCGCACCTGCACCACATCGTGATGGAATTCTGGCAAGGTTGGGTATTGATAGCTATGGGGGGCCGTGGGAACTACGCACGCTGGCTGTTAGCAACCGGTAGCCCGGCCGGGCCGATTTCACGGCGTCTGCCGTACAGCCGACGGGCAGATTGGCAGTGTCTCCCGCTTGCGGTCTTGATACAGTGTAGGCGTCTGCGGCCGCTGTTTTCGGACTGTCGGCACATGGCTTAAACCGCGCTTGGGGACGCATCAGTGGTGACCGCTCCCGCCGCGAGCGGTAGCGGCTCAAAGCCTGTGCCGTGCGACGGGGTAACCTTGGGAAACTGAGGATCGCGGCCGGTCCCGGAGAACAGGCATCTTTAACTGGCCAGGGCAGAGATGGGCCAACCGAGACGTTGATGAACACGCAGCCCCACGATACGGCCGAACTGGTCGCGCCGCCCACACGCAAGATACCTCGCTGGCAGGTACGCTTTGCGGCGGCGACCCATGCCGGCAAAGTTCGTCCGCGCAACGAGGATCATTACCTGGTGTCGCGCGTGGGCCGCTGGGCCGAAACGGTCGCCACCAACCTGCCGACCGAGATTCGTCCTCAGCGGAGCGAAGACTGCGGCTACGTCCTGGTTGTGGCCGACGGCATGGGCGGTATGACCGCCGGCCAGCAAGCCAGCCGGCTGGCAATCCTCACCGGTGTCGACCTGGTGATGCAAAGTCCTCGGTGGTACTTCCGCATCGATCAGGACCAGGCCACGGCCCTGATGGACCAGTTGTGCCAATACTTCCGCGATATTGACCGCCGGCTCTCAGAAAAAGCTCTGAAAGATTCCAGCCTGTACGGGATGGGCACCACGCTCACCGGAGCTTACCTGGTGGGCGGCAACCTGTTTGTGGTCCACGTGGGCGATTCGCGGTGCTACCTGTTCCGCGAAGGGCGGCTGCAACAGATCACGCGCGACCACACGCTGGCCCAGGAACTGGCCGACGCAGGCCGGATCTCGCAGGAAGAGGCCTCGCGGCACCGTATGCGGAATGTGCTCACCCGGTACATCGGTGGCAGCGATGGCAATATCCAGGCCGAGGTCCACTGGCTGCCGCTGGTGCCCGGCGACCGCATCCTGCTGTGCAGCGATGGGCTCAGCGGCATGGTGCCCGACGATGAAATCGCGCGCCAGTTGACCGAGCATCACGACGCGGATACCGCCTGCCAGTCACTCTTGGGGGCAGCGTTGGAAGCCGGCGGGCGCGATAACGTCACGCTGATTGTGGCCGACGTGGCGCAGAGCGAACCGGCCACTTCGTAGGGGCCGCTCCGCGGACCGCGAATCGCGCCGATCACGAGCGCAGCGACGAATGCCGCAATCGAGCTCGATGCGGCTCCCCAACGCGCATTGCTCAGCATAGACGTGGCACCCAAACCTTGGCTGCCGCGCTTACTTCAACAGGCTGCGTTCCAGCACTTCGCGGGCTTTGCCGAAGCTCTCTTGCCAGTGGATCTCCGGCTGACCGGTTGCCAGGCAGTCGCGGAGCTTTGCAAGCGTATTGCGCGCCATGTGAGGGCACTTGTTGCAGGCGCAGGTAATGCCGGGCACCGGATGATACCGGTGCTGCGGGAACCGGTCCTGCATCTGCCACATCATGTTGGCTTCGGTGGCGACGAGGAAATCGGTCGGCTGCTCAAACGTAGCCACGTAACGCAACATCGCCTGCGTGCCGCCGATAAAGTCGCTGTGCTCGCGGATATTCGCGGGGCATTCCGGGTGCGCCAGCGTCTTGGCTTCGGGCATCTGCCGCTTCAACCGCAGCAGATCGTTCACGCTGAACACCTCGTGCACCATGCACGAGCCGGGCCAGAGGATCATCGAACGCCCGGTCACCTCTTGCAGATAGCCGCCCAGGTGCTGGTCGGGTACGAACAGGATTTCGTAGTCCTCGGGCACCCGGCGAATGATTTCCTCGGCATTGCCCGAGGTGACCACCCAGTCGGAAAGTGCCTTCACGGCGGCCGAGCTGTTGATGTAGGTCACGGTCTGGAAGTGCCGCCCCTCGGCGCGCAACTGGGCCTGCCACTCGGCCAGCTTGGGAGCCGGGCAGCTATCGGCCAGGCTGCAACCGGCCATCAGGTCGGGCAGCAGCACGCGTTTTTCAGGATTGAGCATCTTGGCCGTCTCGGCCATGAAGTGCACGCCGCAGAACACAATCGTGCTGGTGTTCACGCGGGTAGCGGCACGGGCCAATTCGAGCGAGTCGCCCGTGTGATCGGCCAATTCTTGAATCTCGCCGTCCTGGTAATAGTGGGCGAGGATCGTGGCGTCTTCGCGCTTGCGCAGTTCATCGATCTGGTCCATCAGATCCAACGGGTCTTCGTCGGCGGGCCGACCGCAGGCAACCAGGGGGAGGGAGGATGGATCGGCAGACATGTTCGAGACTCCTTGTTTTTCATGTGGCGAAGGGTCAACCCACATCCGGCTTTGTAGCAGACGGCGGACGGATGCTGATGGGCGCGGCCCGCCAGGAAAGCACCGTCTGTATCAGACCGCCTTAGGTCTTGTTGTGCGGGACATGCCGCCGGCTGAGGCAGGACCGTGCCGGGGACCAACGCCCCGTGCCGCGCGGCACGGAGGGCAGCCCAACGGCGCGGCAAAGTTGCTGGTCACGCCGAAGAAGACCATGTGGTGGACGTTACGGGGGATTATATGCGTGCCTGCCCTGGGCAACCAGGGGGCCGCCGAGGGGGCCATGCTGCAAACGCCGCCGCGACTAGCCGAGAAAATCCTTCATCAGCTTCCAGCCGTCTGGGTAGGACCGTTCGGAAGCGCCGGCGGTAACGTCGTCGTAGGTTTGAGCGCTGTCCGGAGTGATGCCGGTACCGGCGATCGCCCAGGGCACGAATCCGTGGCTGTGCGTCTTGGTCCGCAGCGGGGTCGGATGGTCGGGACTGATCAGGATGCGGTAATCGCCCCGAGCCTGGAGGGCTTCCCAGAGCGGGCCGACGATGTGCCGGTCGATTTCTTCCAGGGCCTTGATCTTGCCGGCGCAGTCGCCTTCGTGGCTGGCCTCGTCGGTCGCTTCCACGTGCACGCAGATGATGTCGGTGCGGTCCAGGGCGTCGATCGCGTAGCGGCCCTTGGCGGCGTAATCGGTATCGGTGTAACCGGTGGCGCCGGGAACCTCGATCCGTTCCCAACCCAGCAGTGCCGCCAGGCCGCGCAGCAGGTCCACCGCCGTAATCATCGCGCCGCGGCGGCCGTAAAGCTGTTCAAACGGCGCCAACTTGGGCGTGCGGCCCTGGCCCCAGAGCCACACGTTGGTGGCTGGCAGCTTGCCGGCCTTTACCCGGGCTTCGTTCACCGGGTGATTTTCGAACACATGGATCGATTCGGCCATCAACTGGTTGAGCAGGTCGCTGCCCGGCCCACGCGGATAATCGTCAAGAACCGATTTGTCGGTCAGATCGTGCGGCGGCGTGGTCCGTGTGGCCTCGGAGAACGGCGCCCCGCCGCGACAAATCAGCAGGTTGCGGTAGCTGACGCCGGGTACGAACTGGAGCTTGTCGCTGCCCACCACTTCTTGCAGCGAAGCCAGCAGCTCGGAGGCTTCCTCGGTCGAGATGTGGTCGGCGGTGAAGTCTCGCATCGTCTGGTCGACCACCGTCACCAAGTTGCACCGTACGGCCCAATCGTCCGGGCCCAACTCGATGCCTTGGGCGGCGGCTTCCAGCGGCGCACGGCCGGTGAAATGCGCCAGCGGATCGTAGCCCAGCAGGCTCAAATTGGCGACGTCGGACCCGGCAGGCAGCGAGGCCGGCACGTTGTTGGCCCGGCCGACAATGCCGGCGGCGGCAATCGCGTCCATGTTGGGGATATTGGCCGCCTGCAGGGGCGTCTTGCCGCCAAGTTCGGCCTGGGGTTCATCGGCACAGCCGTCGGGAATGACAATCGCGTATTTCATGGATCCGTTCGTGGGGACGAATTGCAAACGTGGCGTGGCAACCGGTGCCTGAATAGCGCTAACGCGGCCGGCTCCGCGGGCTAACTGCCGCGGTAGGCGGCAAACAGCGTGGTGGGTTCGTCGGCGTTGGTCAGCGGGAATCGACTCAGCAACTGCGACCGCCGCAGGTACCAGGCAAGTTGCTCTTTGATCGCGTCCAGCCGCTGGGGCGTCAACTCCTCGGCGGGGTACAGGTGCTGGATCACCGCCAGCAGGTGCTCCTCGGGAGCCAGCTTTGCAGCCGGGGTAGCCACCTCCGCGGCGGGGGCAGATGCCGCATTACCCTCTTTAACCTGGTTGTCCTTGGTTGCGTCGGCCGCGGCCACGCCGACCAGCGTTCCGGCAGCCAGGGCCGAAGCGGCCAGGTTGCGGGCAAAATCGCGCCGGCTGATCGGGCCGCTGCCCGGCTCCATGTTGGACTGCGTGTTCTCGGCCGACATGACTGGTCGCTCCGTGTTGGCTGGCGGCATGCCGCGGCAACCGGTGCCGCGAAGCTTTTCCACCGAAGCACCCGTACTGCATTGGCAGAATACCGCGCCGGCGGCTAGCGAGCGAGGGGGGCCAGTCCTCGCCGCGGGCAACCGGCGGCGTGCTCGGTTCGCCTCCCTAGCGTCATTGCGTCACTCCCCCAAATGCGCAAAAAGACAAGCCGTGGTAGTCCAGGCGAGGCGGCGCCTGGGTACACACGGCTTGTCGACGCTCAATCCTTGAAAAAAACGTCCAAACCAACGCGGGATTCGTTACGCCATTTCCAAGTGATCCACAAAGCTCATCAGACCGCTGCAGCGGATCGGATGCTGAAGTTTGCGTACGGCCTTGGCTTCAATCTGCCGGACGCGTTCGCGCGTCACCGAGAAGATCTTGCCCACCTCCTCCAAGGTGTAGGTATAACCGTCGGTGAGGCCGTACCGCAGGCGGATGATCTCACGCTCGCGGTAGTTCAGCGATTCCAAGGCGTCGGCAATCCGCCGCTTGAGGGTTTCCTTGGTCAGATCGTGCAGCGGGTCAATCTCCCGCTCGTCCTCCACGAACTCGCCAAAGAAACTGTCGTCGTGATCGCCCACCGGCTGATCCAGCGACAGCGGCTGCCGCGTCATCTTCAGCACGCAGCGGGCGTCCTCCAGCGGCAGGCCGGTGGCTTCGGCCATTTCTTCCAGCGTGGGCTCGCGGCCGTACTCCTGCACGAACTTGCGGGTCATCGACCGCACGCGGCTCATCGTTTCGATCATGTGAACCGGCAACCGGATGGTGCGGCTCTGATCGGCAATCGCCCGCGTGATCGCCTGCCGAATCCACCACGTGGCGTACGTCGAGAACTTGTAGCCCCGGGCGTATTCGAACTTGTCCACGGCCCGCATCAAACCGGTGTTGCCTTCCTGAATGAGGTCCAGGAAGCTCAGGCCGCGGTTGCGGTAACGCTTGGCGATCGAAACGACCAGCCGCAGGTTACCGGCCGACAAGACCCGCTTGGCGGCGTCGTACGCGTCGCGCCATTTCTGGCAGCGGGCGATGCGGCGGCGCAGCGTGGCCGGGCTTTCGTTGGTCAGCTCCATCAACCGCACAAGTTCCTGGCGCAGCGGCTTGGCCTCGGGAGCATCGCCCAACTCGCGAATCTGCTGTTGAAGCGAGTCCATCCGCTGCGAGATTTCGCAGAGCTGCTCGTAGAGCGGGAGCAAACGCTGGGTGCGTAGCCCCAGTTCCTCGACTAGCCGCATGGCGCGGCGCCGACGGCGCGCCATCTGGCGGTACGCTTCACGGCGGACATCTTCCGGTTGTCGCCGACTGAATGCCACGCGGAAATCGCGATAGTTCGCCGCCAGCAGCTTCTCGAGCGTTGCCAGGTTCGGCGGCAAGAGGGCATTGATCTGCTTCTTCTCGGCGGCGTCGGTCACCGAGACATCAATGGTGCGGTCCAGCCGCAACTCGCCGTCACGCACTTTGCGCAGCATGTTCACCGCGCCGGCCAGAATCAGTTCGCTGGTCAGCAGGCCGTATCGGAAGAGCGTGCGGGTTTGTTCGATCTGCTTCGCGGCGGCGATTTCTTCCTGGCGAGAGAGCAGTGGGATTTCGCCCATCTGCATCAGGTAGACCCGCACCGGATCATCAATCAGCTCGCTATCGGCTTCCAGTTCCTCATCGCCGTAGCGATCAATTTCGTCGTCGGCGCCGACCAGGTCATCATCGGCATCCAGGTCATCATCGAGATCGCAATCAAAGCTGTTGTCGGCACCTCGAATTTCGTCGGAGGAATCAATCTCGTCGTCGAGTCGGCTGGCACGGGTTGTGTTACGGGTCGTGGACTTGTGATTGAGCGTCTTCTTGATGTCCCGAGTCAAGGTCGTACCCCATGTAGGATCAGATGTGCGGCCGGCCTTCCGCCTAAAGTCGGCACGGCGTCTAGGACGCGAACGAATGACAAAGCAGTCGCCGTGCCGTGCCTGGGACGCCCGTTTCGCCCGCGCTTTGCAAATAGCTGCAAATACGAGATTTGCGAAAAACTAAGCGTGCCCATTCCCCGTTATTGCTACGCGGCCCGCGTTGCGAACGTTCATCAAAGCAGGGGGGAGTTCGACGCTTCTGAGCAACAAAACGCAATTGGCCAGCCATTTGCTGGCCGTCGGCAAGCTCGGCATAACCGTTACCAGCCGCAGTGGGACAGGCCGCGCCGCGGATCACCCGCTAGGGTTGCACCTCGCCCACGCGCGTGGTATCAGTGGCGGCTTGCTATCAGACGCGCGGCGGGGGAAATGGTGGCGCGAACGAGGTTTCGCCGCGCCGGCTGCGCTTGCCTTGCTCACCTCCTCGGGAATCGCTCAACGATGGGTGGCTTCGATCACGGCCCAGCCGAAGATCGCACGTTTCAGCCGGCTCATATCTCAGCCCGAAATGCGCGATACGGCCTCGTGCTGATTCTGTTGTACCTGGTGTTCTACGCCGGCTTTGTGCTGATCAACACGTTCCGGCCGCAATGGATGGATGTGGTGCCGGCTGCCGGCGTGAACCTGGCCATCTGGTACGGTTTCGCGCTGATCGTGGTGGCCCTGCTGTTGGCCCTGGTTTACGGACACCTGTGCCGCGGCCGCGCCGACGACAATGAGTTGCCTGGCACCTTCGGACAGGACGCCGCCACAACTGGCCCAGCCACGGAGGGCACGCCGTGAGCCACAGCACATCGCCTCTGTCGATCGGCGTGTTCGCCCTCTTCGTCGCTATCACGCTTGGCCTGAGCGTGTACCTGGGCCGGCGGACGCGCGGAGCCAAAGGTTACTTTGCGGCGGGCGGACAGATCCCCTGGTTTGTCAACGGCGTGGCCTTCGCCGGCGACTATCTCTCGGCGGCGTCATTCCTGGGCATCTGCGGGATGATCGCCTTCTACGGGTACGATGGTTTCTTGTACTCCATCGGCTACCTGGCCGGCTGGGTCGTGGCCCTGTTTGTGGTAGCCGAACCGCTGCGGCGGCTGGGCAAGTACACGTTCGCCGATGCGCTCGACGCCCGATTTCAATCACGCGGCATCAAGCTGGCCGCGGCCATCAGTACGCTGGCCGTGAGCATCTTCTATCTGATCCCGCAGATGGTCGGCGCCGGCGTGCTGATTCAGCCGCTCTTGGGCCTTCCGCACTGGGCAGGCGTGGTCATCGTGGGCACCGTGGTGGTGATCATCGTGGTCACCGCCGGCATGGCCAGTACCACCTGGGTGCAGTTTCTCAAAGGTTCGCTGCTGCTGATCTTCAGCACCGTGCTGACGATCTTGATTCTCAACCGTGGCTTCCGCGTGACCGACGATCCGGCCGCGCTCGAGCCGCAAACCGTGGTGCAAACGGCCAATGGCCAGCGGCTCATCAACGGTTCGGCCACCGGCCAGTTACGTCCGGTGGGCGACGTGGTGAAGTTGCCCGGCGACGTGAAGGAAACCGGTCCCGTCGGCCCGCTGGAGTTCTTCAGCGTCATCAGCCAAAGCGATATCGTGCTGTGGCGCAGCAGTACGACCACCAATGACGAGGGCACCAAGACCGTTACCTATCAACCGGAGGTAACGCCCGGCGAAGAAGTGCTGCGGCCCGGCAAGTCGCCCACGTTCCATGGCCTTCGCGGCGATGCCCTGGCGCCCAAGATCGATTTTCTGTCGCTGATGCTGGCCCTGTTTTGCGGTACGGCATCGCTACCGCACATCCTGATCCGCTATTACACGGTGAAGGATGAAACGGCCGCCCGGAAAAGCACAGTGGTAGGCATCGCCACGATCGGCTTTTTCTACGTGCTCACCCTGTACATGGGGCTGGGCGCGATGACCAGCGGCGCGATCGACGTCTCCGATACCAACATGGCCGCGCCCTTGTTGGCCCGCACGTTTGGCGAGGCGCTATTCGCCATGATTTCGGCCATTGCGTTTACCACGGTGCTGGGCACCGTGGCCGGGTTGATCGTGGCCTCCAGCGGCGCCGTGGTACACGACTTGATTTCGGCCGTCAGCAGCACGCCGTTCACCGATCACGAGAAAGTGCGGCTGGGCAAGATTGCCGCCGCCGGCGTGGGCGTGGTGGCGATTATCCTGGGCATCCTGTTCCAGGGCTTCAACGTGAGCTTCTTGGTGGGCTGGGCGTTCAGCGTGGCCGCCTCGGCCAACCTGCCTGCCCTGGTGATGCTGCTGTTCTGGAAGCGGACCACCTGGCAAGGCATCACGGCCGCGATCCTGGTCGGCATGGCTTCGTCGCTGGCTTGGATCCTGCTCAGCGGCGATTCGTTCTCCAAGATCTATGGCCTGCCGGCGGAGAATGCCCTGGTGCCGTTCAGCCAGCCGGGCATTGTAACGATCCCGCTTGGCTTCGTGGTGCTGATCGTGGTCTCGCTGCTCACGCAGCCCAAGCAAAGTGCCGGCGACGCGGCGGCCTAAACACGTGTTGCCGGGAGCGGAACCTTCAGCGGGTCCCGTCCGCGCTTAGCTGTGCATCCGCGGTACCGGCGACACGGTCGAAAGAATCTCGGCCTCCGCCTGGGCCAGTTCCTCCAGGCGGCTACGCACGACGTGCTCGTCGGCAAACTCGCGGGCAAACCGCACGTACGTGGCGTGATGCCGCGCCTCGGACTCGAACAGGCTGCCGTAGAAATCGGCCAGTTCCGCGTCGTCGATGCCGTCGCGCAAAATGGAGAACCGTTCGCAACTGCGGGCCTCGATCAGGGCGGCCACCAACAGCCGGTCGACCGCCTTGTACGGCTCTTGCTTGCGGACCAGGTCGTTCAGCTTCCGGCCGTATTCGCTGGGCTTGAGCCGGCGGAAGCGGATGCCCCGCCGCTCCAGCAGATCGAGCACCATGGTGAAGTGCTCGAGCTCCTCGTCGACGATCTTCTTCAGCTCGCGGACCAGCTCCACCCGATCGACATAGGCGAAGATCAGGTTCATTGCCGTACCGGCCGCCTTCTTCTCGCAGTGGGCGTGGTCGATCAGCAGTTCTTCAACGTGGTCACGCACGCTGGGAAGCCATTCGGGCAGCGTGGCCGACTTGAGATTGAGCATGCCAGAAGATCGGTTGAAATCTCTCGAGGAACGTTCCACACGCCGCCGAGTTTGCGGCAGCGACCCGCTGCAACGCGGCAACTACTGAGCAACTTACGCCCGGCACCGCCAGAGCGTCAACCGGCGCCAGCCCGGGCGTGCCGCCGGTACCAGCGGTGGCCAGGTTTTGTTGCCAGTAGCTGGCGCAACGGTTAGCTTCACAGTGAGTGGGCGGCACTGTCGTCACCAACCCAGCCGAGGGGAGGTTCACCATGATCGGTCGCCACTGGGCCGCTGTTGCACTGGCACTCTTAGCCGGCGGGGTCAGTCAGGCCGGAGAACCGTCCGCCAGCGAGAAAGCGGCAGGCCAGTTGTCAGAGGCCGTCCACAGCGTCATCGCCCTGGGCAACCCAAGCGCCACGGCCGGGATCGCGCGACCAGCGATCACGATTCCCCCAGCCGTTCCTACCCGATCGCACATCGCACGCGACGACGTGCGCCGCGAGCTGCGTGAAGCCGCCCTGCTGATGCGAACCGAGGAAGCCAAACGTGACCTCGCCCGACTGCGGCAGACCATCATGCGGCTGCGCTCTCTGCATGCGGCGGTGGAAACCAGTGATGCCTTGAGCAGGGCGGATCAGGAACAGTTTCGCCAGCAGATCCGCAGCCGCCTCTACGACCTGGGTGACCATATCGTGGCGCTCACGCGGCTGGAGATGGGCAAGCAGCAGCGTGCCGCGCGTCAGGCAGGCGAGAACGGCCCCAAGGTGATGGAAGCCTTCTCCATGGCAAACCTCGCGGCGGGAACCACGGCAACCGCCGCGGAACCGTATCCGTGGCTGGGTGGGGCGGCGCAGCGTCAGGCCGCAGAACTGATCGATCTGATTCGCACCACGATCAGACCCGACCACTGGGACATCAACGGTGGGCCCGGCTCCATCGGCTATTACGCTCCGGTCCACGCGCTCGTGGTCACGGCGTCTTCCGAGGTGCACTGGATGATCGGCGGGCTGCGCGGGGCGCTTGGCAACTGATCGCCATGACTTCCGCTGACGCGAAGAACCTGACAGCCATTGCCGCGAACCGTCACTCCTCACGCGGCGAACGTCTCGCCAAGCTCATCCAGGCCGGCACGTGTTACTTAAGAACAAAAGCCGTGCTTCCCGCGGGAGTGGGAAGCACGGCCTTGTTGGATATCGGCGCGGACACGTGGCCGCTACACGTTTGCAGCAGCGATCCTTAGGTTGCTGCTACGGGAGCTTACTTCACCAGGTTCTGCACTTCGCTCAGGATCTTCGAGGCGGCCTGCTCATCGACGCTGTCCAGAGCCAGGCTGGCGGTGACCTTGCCGTTCTCGGCGATGATCACGGTGGTGGCAACCTTGGGGTTGATGCCGTAGTTGGCCGGGCCGTTCTCGAACTCGACCGGCACCACGACCGGAACGTTCTTGCTGCCCTGGCCGATCTTCTTGGCCTGCTTCTCAGCGACCTCGCGATCGTTGGCGAGCACGTTGACGAAAGCCTTCAGGCCCTTGTCGCTGTTCTGAGCCACGACGCCGTCCAGCTTCTTCACCAGGCCGGCAACTTCTTCAGGATTGCGGGTGAAGACCATCACCATGGGGCGGGTGCCGTACTTGCAGCGATAGCACAGGGTCTTGCCGATCGCCACGCCGTCATCCTCGGCACCGGCACACTTCACGACGTCGAAGGCGCCGATCCGCTCACCTTGCTTCAGGCCGCTCTTCACTTCTTCGGCAGAGACCGAAGCCGCGGTGATCATCAGGGCCACGGCCGCCAAAAGGCTCGTCATACGTTTCATAGGAGATCCTCACTAGTGATTGAGACGAATCGTTACGGAGCTTTTGTCACACGCCGAATCCAATGAGCTGTCAGCAACGTGCAGCAAGCTCAGGTTTCCGGGGGCCAGTTATGCCTGATCCCAGACCTGTTTGACTGTAATGCAGCTCACACAAAATGCAACGGATGAGATTCTTCTTTGTGATGCCCTGCCAGCACTGGCTGCCGTCCAGCTGTTTGCGGCCCTGTTGAGCGGATGCAACACACTCCCCTGACGGCCGTAAATTTCCCTGCAAATTGCTGGGGTTTCTTAGCCTACGGCGTCGCAAGACGACACAGTATGAAACAGCTGTCACGATGCACCGCGGCCAATGGCGTCAGTTCGACGTGGGGGCGGTCCGCAAGATGAATTGCGGGCATTAAGCCTGCTCAGCCGCGCAAGCCTGGCCGGCAATGTAGACGGCCTGGACGTGTAAGTTTTTATCCAGAACCAGCAGATCAGCCAGTTTGCCTGCCTCCAAGCTGCCCACCTGACCTTCAACGCCGGCAATGCGGGCTGGCGTGATCGACGCCATCGCTACCGCCATCCAGACAGGGCATCCGGTCGCCGCCATGAAGGTGCGCACCATGTGATCCATGCCCTGGGCGCTGGATGCCAGGGCACTGCCATCGGGCATCAAACCTACGCCCTGTTCATGGCGAAACGGCTCGCCGCCGTCGAGCGGCCCAAACAGATATTCGCCCTCGGACATGTCGAGCGCGCGACTGCAATCCGTGCATAGCGCTAGTCGCTGATGCCCTTTGATCTTCAACGCCAGACGCAGCAGGTCGGGAGCGAGGTGGCGTCCATCGGCGATCACTTCGGTAGTCAGTTCATCAAAGTACAAGGTGGCTTCCAGCAGGCCACCTTGCATGGGCCACGGTTGCCTCGCGCGCAGTTTGCTCTTATCGCTCATCGCGCAGAACAAGTGGTCTACGTGCGCGAGGCCCCAACCAATGGCGGCTTCCACCTGGGCGAACGTTGCTTGTGAATGGCCGGCATTCAGCCGGATGCCGCGCTGCCGGCAAGCCTTGGCGAAAGCTTCGGCCCCTGGCAACTCGGGCGCGACGGTGGCCGTTACAATGGCGTCGGAATACTCCAGGTACGCTTCAAACTCCTCGGCAACGGGCGGACGCAGCGGACCGGCCGGATGGCAGCCGCGCGCATCGGGATGGAAGTACGGCCCGTAGAAATGCGTTCCCAACACCCGGGCAATCGGCGGTTCATCGCCATAGCCTTCGATGGCGGCCTTGATCCCGGCGGCTTTGAACTGCCGGCCTAACTCCAGCACGGCCAGAATCTGCTCATGGCGAGCGACCGTGGTCGTTGGCAAGCAACTGGTGGTGCCATGCCTGGTATGCGCGGCCAACACCGTGCGAAAGGCTTCGGCCGTTCCGTCCATGAAATCCGCACCGGCTCCACCATGCACGTGCAGGTCCACAAAGCCCGGTGCGATGTAACCGCCGGGCGGAACCTCAATCAACTGGGCCTCGCGCGCCTCAGCTTGCGGCATCAGGATTTCGCGCGGGGCCACGGCGGCAATGCGGCTGTTCTCAACCAGCACGGCGCCGTCGGCCAGTTCGCCATCAGGCAGCAACACCGTTCCGCAGAACATCCGCCAGGTCATGCCCGTTTCTCCCAGTCCGTTGCCGCCGTCGGCGAACACCTAGCCTGCCAGGTCGTCGCGAAACCGCTCCAGTGATGCCAGCCGGGCTTCGTAGTCGGCCTTGAGAAGTTCCAGCTCTTCGCGAAGTTGATGAAGCTGCGATTGCAGATCACGCTGCGAGGCTTGCAGGTCTTCGATCGTTTGCCGCAGCGAAGCTTCCATCGCGGCGGCAGCAGGTGGTGCCGTTTCTTGAGGACGTGTGGCCGTTACCGTCCCGGTCGAAGGTGGCGCGACCGGGGCCGGCATATCCGTATCGCGCTCAGAAGAAGCATGATTGCTGCCGGCTACGGACACATCGTCGGCATATGCGCCGCCGGCAAATTGGGCTCGCAGTTGCTCCAGTTCCTTCGGCAGGTAAAGGCCATGGGTAACCACGTGCCCACGCCCCTGCGGCGTAAGCGGGATCACCAGGTTGCGCCGCTTGAGGTCATCGAGAATGGTGCGCAGCGTCGTCAGGTCGTTGATCGGCTCCATTCGCGAAGCCCGGCCGCGCAGCTCGCCTTCGGTCTGGGCACCGCGCAGTAACAGTTCGACCATCACCGCCATTTCGACTTTGTTGATGCCCAGCCACTCGTACATCATGTGGCGATACTTGGGCACGCGGCCGCCGCCGTGGATTTCGAGCACGACGCCTTTCTCGCGCAGCTCGTCCAGGGCCTCCTGTACCTGCTCCTCTTCAAGCTGCATCACCGGGTCGCGGTTGGTGGTTTGATTGCACGCCGTGCGGATTGCATTGAGCGTCATCGGGTAGGCGTTGGGCGTGGTCTTGGCCTTCTCCACCAACACGGCGGCGACCCGGCGCTGGATCGCTGAAAGCGGTCCCCAGGCAGGCGCTGCGGCAGAACCCGTGGGCGATACTTCGCTCATGCTCGACTCCTTCTCGCGATTTGAAACCATCAACAGCGGCCGGCCAGTCGGCCTTGTTGATTAAACGGCGGCAATGCCAACGTGTTCTGCGGTCCGCCCAGAAAACCGCGGCGTGCGTCGGCGTTTAATCGAATCAATACGCCGGCACGGTCACCGATTGGCCATGGTCGCGGCGGCTGAGGCCCAGAATGTACGGCACGGCCTTCTTGGCCCATTGCTCGGGCGTGGGATAGCTGCCGGCCGCTTCGCCAAAGCAGCGTTGCAGCATCTCGGTGTTGATGATGCCAGGGTTCAGTGGCACGGCGATCATTCCGCTGGGCAGTTCATCGGCCAGTGCCTTGGTGAGCCCTTCCACGGCGTACTTCGACGCGCAGTAAGGCGCCACCTCGGGCGAAGTTGAACGGCCCCAGCCGGAGCTGAAGTTCACCACCACGCCGGTACCGCGCTCGATCATGGCCGGCAGAAAGTGTCGCAACACGTTGGCAATGCCTTTGACGTTGACGTCGATCACGTGGTCGAACTCGTCGGCCGGCACTTCCCACAGGGGAGCATTGCGGTTGATGACCGCGGCGTTGTTGATCACGTAGTCGGGCGGGCCGTAGGTATCGATCAGGCGGCGGGCCCAGGCGGCAACCCGGGCGTCGTCGGCCACGTCGACCACCTGAAAGTCGTGAGGGCTGCCCCAACGGTCGCGGAGGCTCGCCACCGTGGTTTCACTGCGCGAGCAGCCCCAGATGGTATGCCCACGTTCGATGAACCCGGCGGCCATGGCCTGGCCCAGTCCTCGCCCGGCCCCCGTGAGTACGATCTTCTTCGGTTCTGCGCCCATGATGCGGCCCCCTGGGGTTGGGAGAATCGAGAGAAAAGCGGCAAAAGAAACCGCGTGTTGGGTGCGACGGTGCGCCGCCCGCGATGGCCCGGCTCGGACGGCCTCCCCCGCCCTGCGGCAAGGGTGGTTCAACTTACCAGCCTGGCCGTCTTTGCTTCAATGGGGCAAGGATTTATGATGAGCGGTTTCAGGTGCGGCCGCCGTGCAATCCCGCCCGCCGGCTGGCCTCCGACACCGCTTAACACAGAACCTGCCGTCTACGCCAATGATCGTTACCTGGGACTGGCTCAACGAATACGTCCGGCTGGACATGCCGGTGGAAGAGTTTGAGAACCGGCTGATGATGGCCGGCCTCAACCATGAATCCACGCTCCGCATCGATGGCCAGATTGCCATCGACCTGGAAGTGACGAGCAACCGGCCCGACTGCCTGGGCCATATCGGCATTGCGCGTGAGGCGGCCGTACTGTTCAACCGCGAGTTGAAGCTGCCCGCCGCCCACCCCCGCACCGGCAAGACGCCCGTCACCGAACTGACCTCGGTGGAAATCCAGTGCCCGGATTTATGCCCCCGCTACACGGCCCGCGTGATCCGCGGCGTGAAGGTGGGCCCCAGCCCGCAGTGGCTGGTCGATCGGCTGGCGGCCCTGTTCAAGTTCGCCGATGTATCCAAAGGCAAGGCTTCTTCCTGGAAGCCCGTCAATAACATCGTCGACATCACCAACTATGTGATGATGGAGTGCGGCCAGCCGCTGCACGCCTTCGACTACAACCGCCTGGCCGGTCGCCGCATCGTGGTGCGCGAAGCCCGCAAGGGCGAAAAGCTCGAAGCCATCGATCACAAGGTGTACGAGCTGGAGCCGGGCATGTGCGTCATTGCCGACGCCGAGAAACCGGTAGGCCTGGGCGGCGTGATGGGCGGCGCCGAGACCGAGGTGAGCGATACCACGGTCGATCTGCTCATCGAGGCCGCCGAGTTCAACCCGCTCTCCATACGCAACACGTCGCGGGCACTCAAGCTGTTCAGCCCCTCGTCGTTCCGCTTCTCGCGTGGGCTTGATCCCGAGGGTGTCGATTGGGCCAGCCGGCGTTGCTGCGAGCTGATCCTCGAACTGGCCGGCGGCGAGCTGGCCGAAGGCGTGATCGACGTGGGCCGCCGCGAAACGCCCCGCCGCGAAATCACGCTGCGGTTCTCACAACTGAAACGCATCCTGGGTATTGATATCGACCGCGACGAGGTGCTGCGGATTCTGGCCGCACTTGGCAATACCATCCAAGGCGAGCCCTCGGCCGAACGCGTCACCGTCGTGGCTCCGAGCTGGCGGCGCGACCTGAGCCGCGAGATCGACCTGGTCGAAGAAGTCGCCCGCATCCACGGCTACGACAAGATCCCCGAAGACGTCCAAGTACCCATGGCCAGCAGCCGCCGCTCGCGGCGCGAGCAGGTCCTGGAACGCGTCCGCAAGGCGCTCAACGCGGCCGGGTACGACGAGGCCCTGACCCTCAGCGCCATTCCGCAAGCCTGGTCCAATGCCTTCAGTCCGTGGACCGATCAGCCCGCATTGCAGACGCCGACCCCGATCATCAAGGGGGCCGACCACCTGCGGCGGAGCCTGATCCCCAGCCTGCTGGACGTGCGGCGGATCAACCAGGGCATGGGCAATGTCGACGTCGAGCTGTTCGAGATCGCCAACGTCTATCTGCCGCGGCCGGCCCAACTGCCGGAAGAAGTCCGCATGATCGGCCTGACCAGCGGCGGCGATTACTACGCCGTGCAAGGAGCCATCCTGGGCCTGCTCGAAGACCTGCACATCACCGAGCGGCTGGAATACCGCGAACTGAAACAATCGCTGTTCAGCGAACGCGCCACCGAACTGTGGCTGGGCGGCCAGCGGCTGGGTGTCATCGGCGAGGTGTCGCCGCAAGGGCTGGAACTCTTCGGCCTGCGGTCGCCTGCCACGTGCGCCGAGCTGAAGTTCTCGGTGCTCGAAGAGGCCGCTCAACTGGTGCCGCAGTACGCCAAGAACTCGGACTACCCCGGTATCGTCCAGGACATCAACCTGGTGCTGGCCGAGGATATCCGCTGGGACCAGGTGCGCGACGTGGTCATCAGCCACGGCGGTCCGCTGCTGGAGCAGGTGAACTACCAGGAAACCTATCGCACGCCTAAGCTGGCTGAGGCCGGCAAGAAGAAGGTGCTGTTCCAGGTGGCGTTCCGCTCGCCGAGCGGCACTCTAACCCAGGATCAGGCCCGCGAGGCCCACGCCGCAATTTTTGCCGCCTGCCAGAAGGCCTTTGGGGCCGAGCTGGGCTAGAAGTGCCGGAGCGGCAGCCGACGCACTCAGGTGCCGCTACGATCGAAGTCGTGCGAACACACTTCCAGCCCTGAATCGAAGTTTTCGATCCTGAGGTGGTATTTCTGGCGGTCGATGCCGGTTGCCGCCGGGGCGAACACCCTCCGCAGCACGTTCATGGTGCGCTCATCCACCGACTCATCGGCTGAACGCAGCGTGCGTCGCGACACAAACAGCACGTAGTATTCGCCGCGACGCGGCACCACCAGGTTGTACGTGCCATCGTTGAGCGCACGCACGTGTTTGGCTCCGATTTCCTCCAAGCCGAGCATGGCCCGGCTACCTTCGTGCGGAGCTGCCTGGCTGGGGTGAAGTTCCGTAGGGTCGATGCGAGGTTGAGCCACCGCATCCTTCGGCCAGACGAGAATGACGGCCCCTTCGTCGCCTTCGATGCGTCCCTCCGGCGTGCGATACGTGACCGTGCCTTGCACCAGCACGGATTCCATGGCGGCCGCCTCGGTTGGCTGCTCCCCGGCCGACTTGCCCGAACTTCCCCGAGCGACCAGCCATCCGGCCACAAAACAGATCAGGCCGACGATCACGATCAATCCGCCCTGCAAGAAGATCGTCCGCCGAGGAACCAACAACCAGCCGCCCGGCACCGGCTTCACGGCTTTTTGCCTGGCAACCACGCTCGCCGCTCGCCCCGTTAGCGTGCTGCTTGGAACAACCGGCGTCGGCATGACCGGTGCCCGCTTGACCGGCGGCACGGAACGCTGCACGGGCGGTGCCACCGGATCGGCCCAGAAACTATCGCCGACAGGCGCCGGTTGCACTTGCAGTTCTTGATACGGCGGCGATGGTGGCTGCGGGGGCGCCTGCACCGGTTCGCTCACCGCTGGTTGATTGTCCGCCCCAGGGCGTGGTGGTTCCAACAGCTCTGGAGGCAGCTCCAGCGTGGGTGCGACATCCACCGGTGTGCCGGGCGGAATGGGGGCTGCGGGAGCAGGCTCCTCAAGCTCCGGCACCATCACCAGCGGCGGCAAAAAAGGCTCAACGGCCGGCGGCTGAGCATCAGAGGGTTGAACCTGGGGTGGAGCCGAACTCGGGGGAGGCGGCGGCGCAGTTGCAGCCGCGGCTCCTGTTGCCACCGGCGGCGGCTCTGGTTGGGGAGCCGCGGTTTGCGGAGCCATACCGCTCGGCATCAACGGTGCCGGCGGCAGCTGACTACCCGGGCCAATCACGCCCGAAAACGGGCCATCGCCATCGCCTTCTTCTTCGTCGAAGACGGCAAACTCCGAGAAAAAGAGATCCGTGGTAGGCCGGGCCGCTCGCGACGCAGCCGCTTGCACCAACAGCATCCGCGACCGAGCTTCGGCTTCGGTCGGCACGCGCATCCCCTGCCCGCAGCGGGGACATTGAATTTCTGTGCCGATCTTTCGCCGAGCGATGCTCAGCCTGGTCCGGCAACGTTCGCAGGGGAATTGGACAGGCATCGGCTTGGGTGAAAAAGAACCGCCGACAGTTCGGCTCGCGTTGGCTACGAGAGGGTATCGCCTCGGGGGGCAGCCCAACCGAAAGCATCCGGCTCAACGTGGCGGCCCGTACGGCGATCTTTTTTTATTTTACGCGAGCCCAGGGGGAGGGCGACAAGCCTTGCGCCAGTGAGAAACCGCGCAGCCGAGAAGTTGCAGCTGGCCTTTGATGCCGGAATTTGCCTAGGGATTACTGCAACTGCGTAGTCCCCTGACCGACAATTTCGACAAAGACTTCGCCTGTCGCCGCGTTGATCGACATCCGCCGCCCCTTGGTGCCGCCCAGATGTTCGCTTGTGAGTACGAGCCCTGCTTTGGCCAGCGTGTTCTTCACCGCCTGGGCGTTATTGATGCCGATTTGCAAGGGTCCAGGCCGGCCAAACATAGCCGCCCCGCCGGCAATTCGCACCTTGATGCCGGCCAGCGTCGCGCCGCGGTTCTTGAACTGGGCCACCATGTAGGGAATGGCCAGGTCGGCGTAGCGGCCCGGGGGCCCATCGCGGCCATCGGATTCCGGCAGGACCACGTGCCCCAGCGCGGCCAGCTTGAGCCGGGGGCAGTACATGGCTACGCCGATGCACGAGCCCAGGATGGCCACCAACTCGCCGCAGTCCTCCTTGAAGCAGATCTGCCCCATCCCGACCGATTGTTTGATGGTCTTCTCGACGACGACGGTGGACATCCCTTCTGACCCCTTATCTACAACCGACTCTGTTTGAACATAGGTTAGAGAATGGTGGGGGAGAACCCAATCTCTGCCGATGCGGTACGATGCCCCTGGCCAAGTTGGCCGTACGATAGGCGTTGTGCCCGTTTTACCGACTGCTCATTGCGTCCATGATGCGTTGCCGCAACGCCTGAGAGGGCAAGAACAACAGCCGGGCATCCAAGGTAGCGCCCTCGCGGTGGAACCATGTCTGACAGACAAATACCCGCTCGTTGTGCATCGCATGCGTCACAACCGCCTGCCCAAGGACGCTGGCTCCAAAATCTTCGACAAAGGCCGGAGGCGTCGGCACCAGTTCGGTCCCCAACAGCCGCGTAATGGCGTTCAAGTAGGCGCAGCCGACAATGTTGCCGGTTTCGGTCAGTGCCGAGCGTGCCAGGTCGGTCCAGGGTTCATCCGCCGGCACTTCCTGCCCAAGCAGCGAAGCCGCCAATTGGCGCCCGTTGAGTTCGTCGAACACCAGGATCAGGTCGCCTGCCCAAGGGCTTTCCAGATGCATTACGACCATAATCCGCGGCTCGTCGCCCAGATCGAAATAGTCGCACACGCGTTCCCACGGCAACTCGCACGCTTCCTCCAGCGAGAGCGTGAATTGCCCGCCGGTCCAGCGGTACATGGCGGTGGCTGCTTCTTCGGTGGCCGCTGCCAACAGCCGCGAAAGAGGCCGCAGCCTGGCTTCGGCCAAGATGGTTTCCATGAGTTGTCCCCCCCTTTAATTTCCCTGCGTCATGGCAGGAGCCGCAGCCGTTTCAACCAGGGCGTTGACATCCAAAATGAGCGATACGCGGCCATCGCCCAGCACACTGGCACCGGCGATGCCCGGAATGTGTCGGTAGTTCACCGCCAGCGATTGCACGACCACGTCATCTTCGCCCAGCAGGCGGTCGACGCGCAGCCCCAGTTCCTTGCCCGGCTCGCCCAACAGCACCACCGCGGCATCGCGCGACGGCATGGATGTGACCGGCGGAGCAGCCACCTGGCGATGGGCGAACAGTTCGCGCAGCTCGACCACGGCCACCATGCGATCGCGCACCACCGCGGCACGGTGCCCGTGAATGTTGGTCACTTGCAGGTTCTTGTAGCCGACGATTTCCTGCACCAGTTCGATCGGCAAGGCATCGCTCTGGCCTTCGATCTCGACCAGCAGGCACGGCAGAATGGCCACCGTCAGCGGCAGGCGGATCGTAAAGATAGTGCCTTGGCCCTGGTGACTTTCCATGCTGACGGTGCCCCCGAGTTCTTCCACCTTGCGGCGGACAATATCGACACCGATGCCACGGCCTGAAACTTCCGTTACCTCGGCGGCCGTGCTGAACCCGGGCTCCCAGATGAACTGCGTCAACTGCTCCGGCGTGAGCCGTTCCGCCTCGGCGGCGCTGACCAGCCCCTTCTGTACGGCCTTGGCCCGAATGCGGTTCACGTCCAGTCCGCGGCCATCATCTTTAACGTGGATCAGGATGCTGTTGCCGCGGTAATAGGCGTCCAGGCTGATCGTGCCTTCGGCCGGCTTGCCGGCCCGCAGCCGTTCCTCCGGCAGCTCGATACCGTGATCCGCGCAGTTGCGCACCAGGTGCAGCAGCGGATCGATCAGCTCGTCGATCGTCCGCTTATCGAGTTCCGTTTTCTCGCCGGAGATCTCCAAGCGGATCTGCTTGCCGGTGATGCGTGCCAGATCGCGCACCACGCGGCGAAAACGGTTGAACAGTGGGCCCACCGGAACCATCCGGGCTTGCATCACGCTTCTCTGGATGCCGCCGGCGATCCGCTCCAACTGATGCACAACATCGTTCAGCTCGCCCGCCATCTGGCGCACTTCGTTGAGCGACTCCAGCTCGCTTTCCAACAGTTGCAGCTCGTTGTGCAAAAGCTGGACAAGTGAGGCAAAATCGCGGCGGCCTTTCGCACCCTGCAGGCCAGCCGCATTGACCAGCCGCCGCAACTGCCCATGGATGGAGCCCCAGGCAATACGTCGCTTGCGGCCGACGCGGTTGCGCAGCGTTTGCCCGATCTGGGCGATCTTGGCTTTGTTCATCGCCAACTGCCCGGCCAGGTTCAGCAGTTGATCCAGCCGCTGCGTTTCCACACGCAGCGTGTCGCTGGGCTTGACCATGTGAGCCGACGGCGGCGGCTGCCGATCCGGCGAAGTCGAAACGGTATCCGGTACCAACGTCGTCGCCGGAATTGGCTCGAACTGCGGCGGAACTGCCGGCTCAGCGGCTACCGAACGCGGCTCGCCCGAGGCCTGTTCGGTGCCATCACTCGGCTTGCTGGTTTCCTTTGCGGAGTTGTCCGCCGCCCCCTCCTGGCGAGCAGGCTGATTGGCTGGCGGAGCCAAACGCGGCAAGGGGACCAGGTCGACCTTGGTGACGCCGCCCAACTTGAGCCGCGAGGCGATCGTAGCCGCGCTCGCCGGAGTCAGCAGGCCAAACGTAAACGAGGGCAGTTCGTTTACATGGTCCAGTTCGCTCGCGGGCGGGTTACTGTAGAACACTTTGCCCAGCGATCCGAGCCGTTCCAGAATCAACGATGCCTTCAAGCCCGGCAGCGGCATGCTCGGCGGAAACCAGGCCTGGCCGGCCACGGCCGCGGCCCCCGGCGGCAACAGCGCGAGCATCGGCTCTGCCCAGTCCGGCAGCGTTGTGTTCTCGGGCTGTGGTTCGGGGGTGGGCTTGGCCTCTACGGGAGCCTCGCCAGAAAATGACGCCTCGGTCGAAGTTGCCGGTTCGGTCGCCGTCGGCCCGGCGGGCTGCGGTGCCACCTCCGCTTTCATGGCGGCGGCGAATGCCGATTGCAGTCCCCTCAATACCGTCGGGAAGTGCCCATCGTCGCGAATTCCGCTGCGCAAGCCCGATACGAAGGTCCGCAACGCGTCGGCGCACCGCATCAAGGCGTCGATCACCGGCGGCGTCGGCTTGATCTCGTTGTCGCCAATCGCCTGGAGCACGTCCTCCATGCTGTGGGCCAGCTTGGCGCAACTGTTCAAGCCCAGGCTGGCCGATGAACCTTTCAACCGATGGGCGGAAACCAGCAAGTGCTCGACCAGCTTGGGCCGCGGCTGAGCTTCCAGTTCCAACAGCATCTCGATCATCTGATCGAGCGTTGGTTCGGTTTCATCGATGAACAGCGGCATGAACCGGGCCGCGAAGTCCATATCGGGATCGCTATCCTCGTAGGCTTCGCGCGGCGGCTCAACGTCACAACCCCGCGCCACCATCGGCGGCGCAAGGTTCTCCGCCTGCGGCTCGCTGGGCCGGGTTTCGGTGATTATGGGTCCGCTGTGCGGGACACCTCCATTCCCGTCAGGGTGCGTCTGCTGCGAAATGCTCGCGGGTTCCAGGCCGGCCTGCTCCAGCAGGGCGTTCAAACGCTGCTGGAGCTGCGCATCGTCGAACGTTGCGTCCTGCGCACCGCGAATCTGGTCGATGTGCTGCGTCAACGCGCTTAACGCATCGAACAGGAGCTCGACCGTTTCCGGTGTGACTTCGAGCTTCCCGGTCCGGGCGGCATCGAACACTTTTTCGATCTTGTCCGCCAGGCGATTGATCTCGCCCAGCCCCAGCATCGCCGACAGCCCTTTGATGCTGTGGGCCGCGCGGAACAGGTCGTTCATCAACTCGCCGTCAAAACGCGGCGGCGCGGAGGAGTTGAGCCCCCGCATCCAGTGATCGAGGACCGTCAGGTTTTCGTTGATTCGATCGAGCAGTTGGCGCGATTCCCCCAGGAACTGGTCCTGCAGGTCGCTGAGGAAACCGTCCGAATCGGCGTTGCCGCGAGATGGATGGTTAACCATGGCGCGGTCCTCCGGGCTTGCGGTACAACCAGGACCGATGCCGCTCGTAGTCGGTGAGCAGGTCGGAGATCCCTTCCGCGCCGCCGCACACGAGCCATCCGCCTGGCGCGAGTGCCGCGCGAACGTGTTCCATCGCGGCTCGCTTGGATTGCCCGTCGAAGTAAATCAAGACGTTCTTGAGAAACACGACATCGAACCGCTTGTAGCGGATCGGATGCAGCAAGTTGTGTTGTTCGAAGTGAACCAGCCGGGTCAGCATCGGCTTCGCCCGCCAAAGCCGCCCTCGCTCCATCTCCTCGAAGTACAGGAGCCGCAGCTTGGGCGGCACCAGCCGCATGGCACGTTCGGTAAACGTGGCACTCCGTGCGGCTTCGATCGCGCCGACGGCAATGTCGGTCCCCAGGATGCGCACGTGCCAGGCCGACAGGTCCAAGCTTGCGGCGACACAAGCGGCAATGGTGTAGGCTTCGTCACCACTGCTGCATGCCGCCGACCAGACCTTGAGTTGCCGGGGACGCAGCCCGGCGTTCGCCGCCGCAACCGCCTCCCGCAAGTACGTGCCGCGAAACCACTGCCACTGGGCATCGTCGCGGAACAGGTACGTTTCGTGCGTGGTGATCTCGTGCAGCAGCGCATCCCATTCCGGATCGTTGTCCGGCAGAAGGCGCAAGTGCGCCAGATAGCCGCCAAACTCGTCAAAGCCGGTGGCCTGCAACCGCCGACGCACCCGGTTGGACAGCAACACTTTCTTCTGCGGTGAGATGTGAATGCCGGTGCGGTCGTAGATGAGCCGCGCATAGATGGCCATCTCTTCATCGGTCACCTGTTCGGCGACATTCCGCATGACATTCCTCCCCGCGACCTGCTGGTTCCTCGCGTCTCCGCCCTTCTTCCCGCTTTACTTCTGCGTCTTGAAGCGAACCACCAGGTCCCGCAGACTGCCGGCCTGGGCTCCCAGCTCCTGGCTGCTGCTGGCCAGTTCTTCGCTGCCGGCGGCCGTTTCCTCAGTAACGGCCGACACGTTCTGAATGGCCGCCGCCACTTCCTTGGCACTCTGTGCCTGCTCGAACGTGGCCGAGGCAATCTGGGCGATCTTGCCGGCGGTGGCCTCCACGCCTTGGATGATCTTCCGCAGCGCCTTGCCGGTTTGCTGGCTCAATTGGGCACCGTCGTCCACGCGACGGGTCGATTCCTTGATCAGGGCCGCAATCTCCTTGGCGGCTTCGCTGGAACGCTCGGCCAACTTGCGAACCTCGTCGGCCACCACGGCAAAGCCCAGCCCGTGCTCACCCGCCCGGGCGGCCTCAATCGCCGCATTGAGAGCCAAAAGGTTGGTCTGGCTGGCGATATCTGAGATCACCTCGATGATCTCGGCAATCTGCTCGCTGCTGGTCTTGATGAGGTCCATGGCCTCGATCGATTTCTGCACCGCGATGCCGCCCGCCTCGGCCAGCCGGGTGGTCTTGCGGGCAACGCGATCGGCGTCGTTTGCGTTGTCCTTGATGGCGTCGATCGACCGCGACAATTGTTCGATGGCCGCGCTCATTTCTTCGACACAGACGCTTTGCGTGTGGGCCCCCTGTGCCAGGTTCTGCGCGCTTTCGGCGATCATGCGCGAGCCCTCGGAGAACTGGGCCGCGCTTTCGACCACCTGGCCGATCATGCCGCGCAGGTCGCATTGCATGCGGGCAATGCCGGCCGCCAGACGTCCGATGGGGTCGTTGCCGACCACGGTGACTTCCCGGGTCAGATCGCCATCGGCCGCGGCCTGCACCACTTCCAGGAGCTGGTCAACCTTGCGGCGGAGTTCGGCCTGCTGTTGCTGCTCCTGCTTGGCCATCACCGTTGCCGTGATGTCGACCGCAAACATGACAATCTTCACCGGCTTGCCGTCGGTGCCGTGGATCGGGTTGTACGAGGCGTGCAGCCAGACTTCCTTACCGCCCTTGCCGATGTGCTTGTACTCACCCGACTGAAACTGCCCGGAGCGCAACCGGTTCCACAAATCCGCATACTCGGGGCTATGAGCCACCTCATCGTCGACCAGCATGCGGTGGTGTTGGCCTTGAACCTCTTCAAGCGAGTAGCCCAGGCAATGGCAGAAGTTCTCGTTGGCCGTGACGATGGTGCCATCCATCCGGTACTCGACGAACTGCTGGAAGCGTTTGATGGCTTCCAGTTGGCTGGTGTAATCCCGGTTGCGTTCCTGCAGCCGAAGCTTTTCGGTCGCCAGTTCCCAGGTGACCATGGCGCCGATGTACTCACCCCGGTCGTAGACGGCATTCACCGACAGCTCAAGCAGTTCGTCGCCCAGTTGGATGACCGTGTGGTGCGGCAGGTTCCGCGGGTTGCTCAACAGCTTCCGCTGATGGGCCGGGTTCTTGTGGAAGAGGTCGATCGACTGACCGACGATTTCATCCACCGGCACCGGCAGCAGATGTTCGATGCTTTGCAGCGTGCGCCGACTGGCCGCGTTCAGGTACGTGATGCGCAGCGACCGATCGGCCACCATGATGTTGACCGGGCAGTTGTCGGCGAGCGTCTTGGCGATGGCTAACTCGCGCTGCAGTTCGTGGATGTCGGCGACGGGGTCCAGGACGGGGGAGGCAATCGTCATCATGGTATCGTTCGAATCGCGGGCAGGTTGGGCGTGGGAACGTTGAATCGCTTCTGCGGCAACGGGGCCGGGAGCAGGAATGTCGTCGGGGTGGATCGCAGTTCACAATCGTGCTCGCCTGGCGGCTCAAGTGGCCTCGGCGGCGAAGAGACGATCGAGATCCAGCAAGATCAGCAAACCGCCTTTCAGGTTGGTCACGCCAATCACGCAGCCGTGTCTCATCCCCAAGGGCTCTGGTGGCGGCATCAATTGCTGTGGGTCCAGACGCAGTACGTGATCGACACCGTCCACCCACAAGCCGATGGTCCGTCCCTCGAGATTGACAACCACGATCCGCGTGTCGTCCGTGATGTCGCCTGCGTCCAATCCCAACTTCCGACGCAGATCGATGATCGGCACTACCGTGTTGCGCAGGTTGATCAGCCCGAGAACTTCGGCCGGCCCTTGGGGCAGCGGCGTGATCGGGCTCGGCAAGATGACCTCCTGGACCTTGTCGATCGCGACGCCGTATCGTTCGCCGGCAAGGCGAAGGCTCACCAGTTGCATGGTGGCGGCCGCCTCGGGGGCAAGCACGGGCGGCGGCAATTCGCAGGTCGAGACCGACACCTTTGGGACTCCTCTGCCGGGTGGAATACAGCAGGGCACGTGGCACAAAACTCGCCCCGGCCACACCGCCCCGCCCGACGGCACCAAGTCGGAGGGTTGAGGCCAGGGTTTTGAGGAACATCCAACTGTAGGTCACATTCAAGGCGCGCTGCGGCTTGCTCGGCAGCCTAAATCCCTTAGGGATTTACCTTTGGAAGAGCGTTCGCCAGACGGCTGGGGGGAGGGCCCAAGCCGACCGTTACGGTTGCAGCGGTGATAGCGGCCGCGGCCGGCCCCGCGTCCCCGCGACCTGAACCGGATGATCTGGCACTTGCGGAACTCTTCCGGCGCGGCGGGGTTGATAAATTGGTGCGGGCCCGGTCCGTAGCAGCGCTGCTGGCCGCTTGCAGGCCGATGCCGTAGACTGACTGGGAGCTTGTTGCAGCCGGATTGAACCACCGTTTGGATTCGCCAGCGCTGGCAATTGCCCGCAGGTGAGGAGCCCGGATTGGCCGTAAGCGAGTCGACCGCCCGCGAATACGAACTCCGCGACCCGGACGTTCGCCTGATGCTCGAAGTTCGCGACGATAACGCCGCGGCTTTCGAGGAGTTGATGCTGCGCTATCAGAATCGGGTGTTGACGGTGCTGGAAAACCTGGTGGGCCGGCGTGATCAGGCCGAAGACCTGGCCCAGGAAGTCTTCCTCCGGGTGTTCCGCGCTCGCAAACGGTACGTGCCCGGTTCGAAGTTTTCGACGTGGCTGTTCACCATCGTGAACAACGTGGCCTCGAACGCGCGGCGAACCATGTCGCGGCGCAAGGAGGTCAACCTGGATACTGAAACCAGCGGCCCCCAAGGCAAGCAGTCCATCGCCCAACTGGCCCAGGCAGCCAGCGGCCAGATGCCAACGCGGGTGCTCGACAAGGCTGAAGCCCGCGACATGGTACTGGCGGCCTTGTCGTCGCTCAACGAGCGGCAACGTATGGCCGTGCTGCTGTGCAAGTTTGAAGGCATGAGTTATTCCGACATTGCCGAAGCGATGGGCATGTCGCCCAAGGCGATCAAGTCGCTGCTGTCGCGGGCTCGCGAGAACCTGCGGGAGGTGCTGGAACCATACCTGGAACGCGGCGAGCGCCCGGTCCGCAGCGGCTCCTAGCCCGCCGCGCGGCAGCCTAAGCTGCGTCCCGCCCCCGAACAACGCGTATGCCTAAACAGACGGTTGGTGTGGCAAACCCCATTTGGCCAGGCTGATTGGACCTATCACCAGAAAAAGTGCGGCCGTGGTAACAGGTGAATCCAAGAACGACGGCGATGCCCTGCTGCAAGAGCAGATCGTGGCCTACCTCGATCAGGAGCTGGACGAGGAGACGCAGGCGCACATCGAACGGCTGATGGCCACCGATGTGAACGTGCGCGAACAGGTCCAGCAGCTCCAGCGCGTGTGGGACCTGCTCGATGAGCTGCCGCGGGCCGAGGCCGATGATCGCTTCACCACCAGCACCGTGGAGTTGATCGCCGCCGACATCGAGAAAGAACTGCAGCGGCAACAGGATCAACTGCCGCAGCGGCAGCGCCGCCGCTGGCTCGCCATGGGGGCCGCCCTGGCACTCACTGGCTGGTTGAGCTTCACGGCCGTGGATTGGCTGTGGCCGCACCCGGACGAACAGCTTCTGCAAAACCTGGACGTGATTCGCAACCTCGACAGCTACCGTCAGGCAGGTAGTGTCGAGTTCCTCCAATCGCTGAAGGACGACCGGCTGTTCCTGGAACCCGAGGCGACACATGAGCCCTAAGAGCCCCTTCTTGCGACGGCTGAGCCTGGCGGCTTTCGCCCTGGCCTGTTTGAGCGCCGGGATCGGCCTGGGGTTGCTGGTGCGCGCACTGCGGGCCGACCCGTACCAGCAGCAGCGGCAGCAGATCGCACAGCTCAGCCCCGCGGAGCAGCGGGAACTGGATCGCAATTTCCAGCGATACCAGCGGCTCAGCGACGAAGAACGGCGGCAGCTTCAAGAGTTTCACACGCAACTGGTGAACTCGCCCGACTCGCAAGAACTGCAGGCTGTGCTGACCAACTACGTCAATTGGGTGCGGAACCTCTCGCCAACCCAGCGGGCGGAGCTGGCGTCCCTGGCCGACCAACCGCAAGAACGGCGGGCGCGGGTACTCGAATTTCGCCGTGACCTGCTCCGCCGCGAGCCGCTGACGCGTGAAGACATCGATCACGTGGTGGCATGGGTGGAAGCCATCGCGGCCAAGCACCCATCCAGCGACACCGCTGAAGCCGAAGAACGCCCCGAGTGGGGCGATCAGCGCCGGGCCAAGCTGTGGTACATCGCCTCGCGGCTGCACGACCGCGTGCCCGATCGTACCTTGCCGGTGACCGAACACGACTTCAAGCAGCTGGCGGAGCAGCTCTCGCCCCAGGCTCAGCAACGGTTGGCCGATGCGGCTACCCTGGCCGACAAACGCCGCGAAGTGGCTGGTTGGCTGTACCTGGCGAGCCGCCGCTGGTCGGGCAACTTCCGTTCGCGCGATACCGAAGAAGTCAGCGAGAAAGAACTGGTCGACTTCTTCGAGAACAAGCTCGACGACGCCCGGCGCGAAGAACTGCTGTTCTTGCCGCACAACGCCCGAATTGAGCGGCTGCGGTTCCTCTACCTGCGCGACAAGTATCCGGACCGGCCGCTTGGCCCGCCGGGTGGACCTCGCTTCGATGGTTCGCGGTTTGACGGTCCTGGGGCTGGCCCTGGCCCCAGCGGAGCGCGTCCCGGCCGTCCACGCGGCGGCGAACCGCCCTTCGGAGAACCGCCCCAAGGGCCTGGATCGTTCGAGGGGCAACGCGGGCCTCGCCGGGGCGGCCGGCCGCCGGAAGCTGAGCCGGCTCCCAAGGTCGATCCTCGGACGGATGGCCCGGCACAACGCCCTTCGCGGCCTTCCTAGTCGTTGGGACGCGATTTATTTGGCACGCGATTTAAACGCCACAGCCGCGCATTTGCTCGCTCATTGCGCGCGGCTCAGTTCCTCGGGCGCGGCCAGCACCACGCGCTGGAAGAACGCGTCGACAATCTGGCTCATCAGCTCGGCTTCGCTGCTTTCCAGCACGATGGCCAGCTTGTTCATCACTTCGCGTTTGCGGTTCATCGCCTGGGCGGTTTCCAGGGCCCCTTGCAGCGTGAGCTGACCGCCGGCCCCAAACTGGCTGTACAGCTCGTCGAAGTCGGCTTCCTGCCAGCCGTCGAACAACTCCGGCTGCTGCTCGATCGCCTCGGCAACTACCGGGTTGGTCGCCCGATCAAACTGCCGGCGTCGCTGCAGTTCCGAACTGTCGAACAGTTCGCGGACTTCCACGCCCAGCCCGGCCGCCAGCTTGTTAAGCGTGCGTGCCTGAGGGCGGGCAATTTCGTGATTCAAAATGCCGCGAATCGTGCGTTCATCGACCTGCGAGCGCAGCGACAGTTGACGAACCGTCAGCCCAAAGCGAGCCATCAACTCGTGCAAATTTCTGCCGAAATCGACCATGCTCAGTGGGCACGATAGCGTGGCGTGCAGCGCAAGTTACGACGTGAACCAGCGATGGCAAGATTGGCGGGACCGCGTGGACAGTACCTTCGGCCTATTGGGCATACGCAAAAGGCAGCCTGAACCTGGCCCAGCCGGCAACAATGTACACAAGTACAGTTGTCGCTGTCAAGCCGTCGAAGTGGGCGGCGCGTATTCGCTCGCCGCTTGCGCCGCCGTCACACCAGCGATTTCAGGCTGGCAAGGCCCAGTGGTTCGCGGGTAGCAAACGGTTCGGCGTACCGCACGCCGATCATGTCGCCCCAATAGGCGGCTACGTCGCGCTGCCGGTCGAGGAAGGTTGGCGGATCGGTCGGCCGGCCGGTGATGAACTGGCTTTCGTAGCAGCGAATGGCCGCCAGCTTCTGTTCCCAATAGGGCGAGATATCCAGCACAAAGCTGGGTTCCACCACCTGCCGCAAGTGCACGCAGAAATAGTAATAAATGCGGCTAGGGAAAAACGGCTCGCCCGGCAGATCGCTCTTGGAAAGCTTGGCCCAGAACCGGGCCGCCTCGATCAGTTGCGTAGCCGCCACGTGGTCCGGGTGAGCGTCAACCCAATACGGGGCAAAGATCCACTTGGGCCGCACGGTCCGAAACACGCCGGCTAACTGGCGGCGGGCCTCCAGGGTCGGCTCCAAGCTGCGGTTGACCAGCCCCAGGTTGTGCCGCCAATCGAGCCCCAAAATTTCGGTTGCCGCGGCGGTTTCCTTCGCCCGTTGTTCCAGGGAGCCATACGGGGTGGGCTCACCGGTGGTCAGGTCCAGCACGCCTACGCGAAAACCTTCGGCCTTGAACCGCAAAATGGCGCCGGCCATGCCGAGCTCTGCGTCATCGGGATGGGGAGCCACTACTAGCACGTCGAGCATTGATGTCACGCCACGGCAAAGAGTTACGACGAATCTGCCAGTCCGCCAAATTGACCTTTACGCCCCAAGCCGGTTTTGGCACACTCCGCGGCCCTATCACTTCTCAGGTTCCGGTTTGGGTTGGAACAGTCATGTTGGGCTTGTCGCGACAACTCTGCAAGTACACCGTTCCATTGCTGGTCCTCATGGCGGGCACCTTTGTCGGCTGTGAAGCCCTCCAAGAAGGACGTCGCGGCATGCGAGAAGCCATGTACGAGGCCGGGGGACTGCTGCGGCCTTCGCAAGGTGCCGTGGGCCGTAAGGCGCGCGAGATCGAAGAAAGCACCATGTCGTCCGACCGCATGATGATGCGGTAGCCCCCATTGCCAGAGAGCCCCCCTGACTGCCCACCCTGCGACCTGCCTCGCCAATGTTCTTACCTGGCGTACGCGGCCCACATCCTCGGTAGATTGGATGACCGGCCGCTAGGGCTTACGGACCGTGAAGTGCTCACTGGCCGTGTAGATCTCGATCCGCCCATCGGTACTGTACTGATCCAGCAGTTCAAGCAGCCGCTGCTGCGGCAAAGCTGCCAGGTGATCGGCCAGAAGAAACCGCAGGATCTTCATCCGGTTCTCGGTCGTATCTTCAAAGATCAGTTCGTACGGCACCTGCTCCTTGGCGAAGTTCACACCTTGCTGGGCTAGCGCCACCTCAACACCGTCGGCCACGTTGTAGGGCATCTCGCGCCCCAACATTTCGAAGGCCGCCGTCCAGATGCCGATCAGCGCGTTGGACAAACCGGCAATCGCCGTCACAAACAGCCCGCCGGGCGCCACGGCGGCAACCAGTTCTCTTAATCGCTGGGGTAAGTCAGGGACGTAGTACAACACGTGGTTGGAGAGCACCACGTCGAACGCGCCCTCGCTGCCGGTCGGAAGCGCCGCATGGTCCACAATCGGTGCCGTGGTAAACGCCGCGAGCCTCGTCACAGCCTTGGCCCTGGCAGTTTCAACCGGTTCGACCAGCGTGAGCTTCAGCCGGTCCGGTGACCAGCCCATCAGCTCGAGCAACTGCGAAGAAAAGCTGCCGGTGCCGCAGCCAAAATCGAGCATGCGGATTTCGGAAGCCCCGTCGCCCAGCCCGCATAACTGGCGGGCGTACGCGGCGGCATCACGCGTCCCCTCGGTGGCATGCGTTTCAAAGAACGCGTAATCGTCGGCAATCTGCCCGAAATCTTTCGCCGGGTTCTTGCTCATGGGGAACCTCGATACGTCGCGTGCGATGCGGCGGTTGCTGCCCTGGCGTTGTGGCCGCCGTGCCCCGCCCCTGGCCGTATGATAGCCGCAGCGACCATGGCTTGCGGCGCAGTTTTGGCCGCTTTGGCGGGCAGTCCCCCTACTTACCGCCCATGACGCACACGGCAAGAAACCTCAACCGACAGACGTCCTCCCGATCCGCATGTTGCCCCACCGGGGTTGGACAGCTGGCAGTCGGGCAAACGGCTGCGCCGCGTGTTGCCGATCAATAGTCCAGGCTGGAACCGCCTTCGACCTCGATGCCCTGCCCCGTCACAAAGCTGGAATCGTCGGAAGCCAGGAACAGGCACACGCGGCCGATCTCCTCGGGCTGAGCCAGACGGCGGAACACTTGCAGATCGGCCATCCGCTGGACGGCAGCTTCCGGGTCAGGCAGCGAGTTGGCCCAAGCTCGCATCAACGGTGTATCGACGTTGCTGGGCAGCACGGCGTTGACGCGCACGCCGGCCGGACCGGTTTCAATGGCCAGGGCCTTGGTGAAGCTGAGCTGCGCGCCCTTGGTGGCGGCATACGCGGCGGCCTGGTCCTGCCCGAGCACGGCCGTCATCGAGCTGATGTTGACGATTGTGCCCCGGGTTTTGCGCAGGTGCGGCAGCGCATAGCGAGAAGCCGCATAGGTGCTGAAGAAGTTGAGCCGGAACAGGTCTTCCATTTCCTCCAGGCTCATTTCTTCCACAGTCAGGGCGGGCGGATGCCAGCCGGCGTTGTTGATCAGGCAGTCTAGCCGGCCGAAGTGTTCCACTGTCTTGTCGATGGCGGCTTCAATCTGACGGTATTCGCGTACGTCGCAGGGAATGCAGATCGCCCTGCCCGGGCCAGCCTGGGTAATTTCCTCGGCGAGCTGCTGACCGGTTTCCGTATCGATATCGGCGATGGCGACCAGGCCCCCCTCCTGGCAGAACACCCGGGCACAACCGGCACCGATGCCCTTGCTTCCCCCGGTGACAATGACAACTTTATCGCGAAATCTCATACGTTTTCTCGGCGATAGGTGCTAGGGGTGCGCGTTGTAACCACGGCCGCGGCGGCCCACTTTCGAGGGGAACCGCAGCGGCAGGGAATGCCGCACAGTTTCTTGGCTGTCGCGGCTGTCAGCAGTTATAGTACAAACTTGCCGCGGCACCATCTGCCGGCCGGCCGTGCGATGGCTTGATCGGCTCCCAGCGGACCGCGCGAGTCAGCACGAGGCCCCATGGCCCGGTGACGCGATCCCGCCGCACTGCGTGGTGATTCACGGCATGGTTTGCCGGCATGAATCACGACGATCGTGCCGCCATCCCCGCCTAACCTTGTGAGGAGACAACATATCATGAGCGACGTTCGCAAGCCTGCCACGAACGATAGCCGTCGCGAGTTCTTGAAGACCTCTTCAGTACTGGCCGCCGGCGCACTGGTCGGAGGGCTGACGCTCCCCCGGGCCGTGCATGCCGATGGTGGTGACGTGCTGCGTGTCGGCCTGGTCGGCTGCGGCGGACGCGGTACGGGCGCTGCCGCTCAGGCGCTGCAGGCTGATCCCAACGCCAAGCTGGTGGCGATGGGCGACGCCTTTGCCGATCGGTTGCAGGCCAGCCGGCAATCGCTGCAGAAGCGGCTGGGCCCCAAGGTGGACGTGCCCGATGATCGCTGTTTCACCGGCTTTGACAACTGCGACAAGGTGCTGGAGTGCGACCTGGACGTGATCATCCTGGCCGCGCCGCCGCACTTCCGCCCCGCCCACCTCAAGGCCGCCGTGGAAAAGGGTGTGCACGTCTTTGCCGAAAAGCCGGTGGCGGTGGATGCTCCCGGCGTGCGTTCGGTGCTCGAGTCGAGCGAGTTGGCCAAGAAGAAGGGCCTGTCGATCGTGTCGGGCCTCTGCTGGCGGTACGACTACGGCGTGCGGGAAACGATCAACCGCATCCTGGATGGCGCCATCGGCGACGTGGTTTCGATCCAGGAGAACTACCTCACCGGCCCGCTCTGGCACCGCGGCAATGATCCCTCGTGGAGCCAGATGGAGTACCAGCTCCGCAACTGGATCTACTTCACCTGGCTGTCGGGCGATCACAACGTTGAGCAGCACGTCCACAGCCTGGACAAGGCTCAGTGGATCCTGGGCGACACCAACCCGATTGCCGCCGTGGGTCTGGGTGGACGCCAGGTGCGCACCGACGAGAAGTACGGTCACATCTTCGACCACCATGCCGTGTGCTACGAGTATGCCAACGGCGTGCGGGTGCACGCCTACACCCGGCAGCAGGCCGGCTGCGCCAACGACACCGAGGACTACGTCTTCGGCACCAAGGGCAGCTGCCAGGTGCTCAAGCACGAGATCCGCAAGCCCAACGGCGAAATCGCCTGGAAGTACAGCGGTCCCAAGCCGTCGATGTACCAGGTGGAGCACGACGAGCTGTTCCGCTCGATCCGCGAAGGCAAGCCGATCAACAACGGCCACTACATGGCCCTCAGCACCATGGTGGCGATTATGGGCCGCATGGCCACCTACAGCGGCCAGCGCGTGACCTGGGAACAGGCCTTCAACAGCACCGTGGACCTCTCACCCAAGGCTTACGAGTGGGGCGACGTCGAGGTTCCGCCCGTGGCCATGCCCGGCATTACCAAGGAGATCTGATCACGTCCTTGGCGCTTTGATCGACTTTACGGGAACATGCGGCGCGGGCGCACGGCAGATCGAAGGCCGTGCGTACCGCGCCGTTTTTCTTGTCCCCGTGGGAGGGCGATCGTCCTCGCAAACGTCGTATGGCCCTGCCAGGCACTCACCGCTCTGGCACAAGTTGTGCTATCTTGACGGTTAAAGCCACATCGGGCCCCAAGGTTGGGCAACGCCTACGCCGGAGCGTTTCCTGTGGAGTCGCCGTCATATCAGGTCGAATCGCTGATCGTTTACCTCCACCTGGCGAGGGCATTTGAACTACGCCGGCAGCCCCTGGAACGCGACAAGATGCTTGTCCTGGCCGGGGCCGAAGCCGCCGAGCAAGGCCTGCATCCGATCGGCGCTTTGTGCGGACGCAAGATCCTGGAGAACAATACCGGGCACATGCTCCGGTATTACCGGTCGTTTGCCCACGCCCTGGCCGACGACGACTTTCAGACCTACCTCCGCCAAGTTCGCCGCAACTACCCTCGGGAAAAGGTCGAACTGTTGCTCCAGGAATTTGGCGTCGAACTGGCCAACGAACGAGCCACCTACGCCAACGACTACGAGTACGCGGCCAGTCTTCTGGGCACCACGCCGGCCGCTCTCGAACGCGAACTGGCCGAGAACCGCGACTTCCCGGCCCCCAGCGGTGAAGACCTGGAGCCGCATCCCCAGCCCAACTGGCCGCTCACGTTGTTGATGCTGGCGATCCTGCTCTTGATCGTCGGCTGGGCGGTGTGGCGGCTCATGCAATCGTAGGCTGGGGGGATGCCAAGATTGCCGCTGACAGCTTCGCAGCAGCGCATTAACACCGCGCAGGTAAGCCTAGGCTGCCCCGCTTGCCGCATTACCGCCTCCTCTGGCTGAAGCGCGCTGGGCTGCGCGGTTCTGGCACATCCTTCTGGTTGAGATTTGCCCCCGCCTGGCGGCCGCCTGACGCCTGTCGTTTGCCATCGGGCTGAGCAGCGCGGCCCGACGGTGCTGATCTGCCCTCCGGTTTCGAAATGCTTTCGTGGCCCATCCGAAGAACTGGTGCCCCTGGGGAGCGAAGCTTGGGCCGACGGACTTGCCCGACAGAGCTGCCGCTGATCGCAACCCTAACACTGGCCAGAAGTTGAAACGTCGGCCGAACTTTGGCACGTGATCGTGCGTAAAAAGGGCGGTTGGACGCACCCCCTTGATCACGCAAGAGTTCTCATCGTTTAGGGCCCCCAGCGGGCGGTGGCGTGCGTGGCTCGCCATCGCGCCCTTTCTTGGCATGGTTGCGTTTGCTGGCGCAGGGGGGAACGTCCTCATGCTGGGGCCTGTGCGTCAGTCACTCGCCGCAGATCTGCGGCGATGGCGCAACAGTTGCTGCAATCGCAGGCGACAACGAAAAACGTGCACTCACGCACGCTTCTCTTGAAGGGAGGAACCACCATGGGAGGGTCGCTCCGGATTGGTCGGTTAGCCGGTATCGATGTTTATATGCACTGGACGTTCCCGCTGTTGCTGGTGTTCATCGCCGGTACAGCGCTGTTGCGCGGCGAGTCGGCCGCGGCCGCCCTGCAGGGTGTGGCCTACGTGGGCGCGATTTTTGGCTGCGTGGTGCTGCATGAGCTGGGCCACGCCCTGACCGCGCGCCGGTTTGGAATCGCGACACGCGATATCACCTTGCTGCCCATCGGCGGCGTCGCCCGGCTGGAGCGCATCCCGGAAAACCCATGGCAGGAGTTATGGGTAGCCCTGGCCGGTCCGGCGGTGAACGTGGCGATTGCCGCCACGCTGCTGGGCGTGCTGTACGTGATGGGCAATGTGAGCCGGGCGATTGAAGTGTCGCTGATGGGGGGCATGTTTCTGGCCCAGTTGATGTGGGTTAACATCGCCCTGGTGGTCTTCAACATGCTGCCCGCCTTCCCGATGGATGGTGGCCGCGTGCTGCGGGCCCTGTTGGCGATGAAGATGCCCTACACCAAGGCAACGCAGGTTGCCGCCAAGGCCGGTCAGGTGATAGCCGTGATCTTTGGCATCATTGGCATCCTGTATTCGCCGCTGCTGATCTTCATCGCGCTATTCGTGTACTTTGGCGCAGCTCAGGAAGCGATGGCGGCTCAATTCCGCTCGCTGCTCAAGGGCGTGGCCGTACACCAGGCGATGGTACCACAGCCCAACACGCTCTCGCCGTATGACCGCATCGACGACGTGGCCGATATGATCGCCCTGGACTATCAAAAAGAGTTCCCGGTGCTGCACGAAGGCCGGATAGTCGGCCTGTTGGTCGCCGACGACCTGTTTGGCGGCCTGGAGCGGGGCGACCTGCCCGGCCATACCGTGGCCGATATCATGCGGCGAGATCCCCCCACCATCGACGCCACCGCCAAACTGGAAGACGCGCTGGCTCTGCTTCAGCAGCACGCGCTGCCGGCCCTGCCGGTGACGTACTACGGCCAGCTCGTCGGCCTGCTGACGATGAACAGCCTGAGCCGCTTTGCCCAGCTCAAGGCCTACCACGATCAGCGCGAGCCTGCTTCTTCGTGGGACTCGCCTACCGCGTGGTCCAGCGGCACCGGCGTCCGGCGATAATGGGGGCAAGCGCTCCGGTTCTGCCGCCTGGCAACAGCCTGGAGCAAGTTGTCCCCGGTAGAACGCCGACATTAACTTGCAGCCGCGTCCGGTAGCGGGCGCGGCTGCGGTTGATAACGGGATCAGCCCCTCGATGGGCAGTTTTCCCCCTTCTGCTGCGGCCCCCTTTTGGCAGCCCCCTGGCCAGGGCTACAATGCTCCCAGGTGGCTCAACTCGGGTCTGCCGTCAATCTTCCACGGAGGTCTTTGACTTGAGCATGCAGGGAGTACTGGCCGTCATCCTTGCCGGCGGAAAGGGTTCTCGTCTGGAGCCACTCACCCGTGACCGGGCTAAACCAGCCGTGCCGTTCGGGGGGTGCTACCGGATCATCGACTTCACGATGTCCAACTGTTTCAACAGCGGGCTGCGGCGCATTCTGCTGCTGACGCAGTACAAGGCGATGAGCCTCGACCGCCACATCAACCTGGCATGGCGGCGGTACCTGTGCAATGAGCTGGGCGAGTTCGTCGACGTCGTGCCACCGCAACAGCGCGTCGACGAGAACTGGTACCAGGGCACCGCCGATGCCGTCTACCAGAACATCTATACGCTGGAGAAGGAACGCCCCGAGCACGTGCTGATCCTGGCCGGGGATCACATCTACAAGATGAACTACATGACCTTCTACCAGCATCACCTGGAGCGCGAGGCCGATCTGACCATCGCCGCGCTGCGGGTGAAGAAGGAAGATGCCCACCAGTTCGGCGTGATGGAGGTCGACGATGAGGGACGCATCGTCGGCTTTGAAGAAAAGCCCGCCAACCCCAAGACCATCCCCGGCGACGACCAGCACTGCCTGTCGTCGATGGGCATCTACATCTTCAACGCCCGGTTCCTGTTCGAGCAGCTTTGCATCGATGCCACGCGGAGCGGCAGCGCCCACGACTTCGGGCGGAACATCATCCCCTCGGTGATCGAAACGCACCGGGTGTACGCGTTCCCCTTCCGCGACGAGAACCGCAAACAAGACGCCTATTGGCGCGACGTCGGTACGCTCGACGCGTACTACGAAGCCAACATGGACCTCGTGTCGGTCGACCCGCAGTTGAACCTCTACGATCAGCGGTGGCCGATCCGTACCTACCACCCCAACCTGCCGCCGCCCAAGTTCGTATTCGCCGAAGAAGGCCCCAACGCCCGCCGCGGCCAGGCGCTGGACAGCATCATTTGCCTGGGCTCGGTGGTGTCTGGCGGCACGGTGATCGGTTCGATTCTGGGACCTCGGACGCGAGTGAACAGCTTCGCCCGGGTTGAGAACTCCATCCTGTTTGAAGGTGTGGAGATCGGCCGGCATGCCGTGGTCCGCCGGGCCATCATCGACAAGGGGGTGTCCATCCCGCCGGAAGTGGAGATCGGCGTCGACCTGGAACGCGATCGAGCCCGGGGCTTCACCGTCACCGAAAACGGCGTGGTCGTGATCGCCAAGGCCGACGGGACGGACCATTTCTTTGAAGGTAGCTGATACGAATCACGCCGGGCGGCTTGCCCGGCAATGGCAGAGCAACCCGCGCGGCTAGCCGCATTGATCGCGCCACATCGCCGCGTGGGTTGCTCTGCTTGCTTTCCCCCCGGATATGTCCCTGCCACAGAAAGCCCCCGTTTGGTAACGTGCGGTAACAACGTCCCGCCTTTCCGCACGCAGCCCGCAATGGGGCAACGAAACGGCTGATGGCCGCGGCGATAACCTCAACCAAGGCCGAGGCTTTTCCATTTGTCGCCTCTACCCGCGTTCCGCTCTCGGGGTTGGGCCGTATAATCGAAACATTGAGGGTTCGAGGGAAGACACTCTCACGCTTGGGTCGCCGCGACTGGCCCCCCCCTAGACTTCAACTCGCGAAACCCATGGCACGTCGAAGCCGAGCTCGCGAGGTGGCCCTGCAGGTGTTGTTTCAGGACGACCTGAACCCGCGGGTCAATCCTCATGAAGCCGACGTTTTTTTGCAGCAGCGACTTGGCAAAACGGAACTCGTCGAGTTCGCTCGCTCGCTCGTGGCCGGAGTGCGCCGCAACCGTCCGGAACTGGATGCGCTGCTGGACCGGACCGCGGACAACTGGAGCCTCAAACGGATGGCGGCCACCGACCGCAACATTCTCCGGTTAGGGGCCTTCGAAATCCTGTACTCCGACACGCCGGACCGCGTCGCCATCAACGAAGCCGTCGAACTGGCCAAGCGGTTTGGGACGGGCCATTCCGCGCAATTTGTGAACGGCATTCTCGACCGGCTCCTGGCCGGCCACCGCGAAGAAAAGCGCTAGCCGCGCACGCTCCCCCCTCGCATCGCAGACGTCGATCGAGTGTAACCCTGCGCGCTAGGGTCGCGTTCCTTGGAGACGGCAATCGCCAGGCCGGGGCTGCCCCCTGAATGTATTCCCGGGTAGAATCGCAGCGGGCGGGGGGCCGCGACGGCTCCCGCCGGGGCGTTTGCGCGGCCTTTTGCGCCGCCGGAGCAATCAGCAATCCACTTTAACAGCAATCGGCAATGGGCATTTTCGGCAAGATCAAAGAGGCTCTCGGCCGCGGCGTCGAGAAAACCAAGGCCGCGTTGGCCACCGACATCCGCGACCTGTTCAAGAAAGAAGGTCGCCTGGTCGACGAATCGTTCCTCGACGATCTGCAAGAAATCCTCATCAAGAGCGACATGGGCGTCGCCGCATCGCAGGAGATCATCGACGAGATCAAGTCGCAGTTCCGTGCCCGCAAGGTCGAGATGGAAGACGTCCTCGACATCGTGCGCGACAAGCTGCGGGCGTTGATGAAGCAGGAAGAAGTGCCCACCAAACTGGCCGAAAGCGGCCCCACCGTGATCATGGTGGTGGGCGTGAACGGCTCCGGCAAAACGACCTCGATCGCCAAGCTCGCCAACCTGTTCAAGAACCAGGGCAAGAAGGTCGTGCTGGGGGCCGGCGATACGTTCCGGGCTGCCGCCGTCGAGCAGCTTACGATCTGGGCCGAGCGGCTGGGGGTTGAAATTGTTACCGGCCAGCCTGGCGCCGATCCGGCCAGCGTGGGCCACCGCGCCGTGGCCCGGGCGCTGGAAACCGGGGCCGATATCTGCATTGTCGATACGGCCGGCCGCCTGCAAACCCAGACCAACCTGATGCAGGAGCTGACCAAGATCCATCGCGTGCTGGGCAAGCAAATCCCCGGCGCTCCGCACGAGGTGCTGCTGGTGCTCGACGCCACCACCGGCCAACCGGGCATCAGCCAGGCCCAAGGCTTCACTCAAGCGGTCAACTGCACCGGCATCATCCTGGCCAAGCTCGACGGCACGGCCAAGGGCGGCGTGGTGGTGCCGATTCGGCAGAAGGTAGGCCTGCCCGTCAAGTTCATCGGGGTGGGCGAACAGATCGACGACCTGGAACCGTTCAATTCCGAGGCCTTCGTTGAAGCGCTCTTTGCCGGCCTGTAAAGCGTTGCCAGCCGCGGGTCTACCCCTGCGCCGGATCCGCTTGAAGAAGCCGCTCGCATAGCGAGACCGCCGGTAACAATTGCATCAATTGGCCCAGGCAGGCCTCGCTGGCTCGGGGGACTAACAGCCGCACCAGGGGCATGCCGGCCGATCGGGCCACCTCTGCAAGCTGGTTCTCCACCGCCGCCACGCGCTCCGTCAGGCTGTTGGTGGCGTCTTTGCCCAGCGCTACCAGGTTCCGGCGGCTGCTCTCCACCACCAGTTGCACAAGCTGCATCGTTTCGCCGCCAGCCAATCGTGCGGTTGCCGCTGCCGTCTCGGCGAACGTGATCTCCGGGGTGTTTCGCGCCGTTCCCATGACCGATTGGGCGGCCAGGTGAAATGCCTGCCACCAGCTTTCGAGTCCCGCCAGGGCCGGGCTCGTTCGGGTAACGATGCGGCGTGCTAGTCCATGGTTTGCCGACAGCAGGTGTCCCAGGCCTGCGAGGTCGAGCACCGGGTTCAGCCCCAGGGCGGTACTGCGGAACCGTTCGGTCATTGCCGCTGCGCCGCGCAGGTAGCGCACCACGTCGACGCCTGCGGCCGCCAGCGGCAGCATCGTCGCCGCGCCGAACGAATCGACCTGGCTATACGGCGGCAGCAGAATCAACTCGCCGCCCCCCTGCTCTTGAACCATGCGGTACAGCCAATCGCCCTGCCGGGCAATGGCTACAAACCGACGCGCGAACTGCTCACTGCTGCGGCAGGCCTGGTGTAATCGGGGAAGATACTCGGCCAGGGCCATGGCGACCGCCTCGCCGTGCGGCCCCGCACTGGAAACCACCAGTCCCCAGCGCTCGTCCTTCAGGGCCGATGGACGCTGCGGCAACAAGTCGAGAATGGCGGCCCTGGCGTCGCTATCGAAGTGACGGCCGTCAAAGTACAGCCGCGGTCCGCCTGCACGCTCTCCAGCGGAAAGTTCGTTGTGGTACGGATGGCAGCAGCACTGGAACACAGCCATTGCCCCCACGTGAGCCACGCCGTCCCCCAGGACCACAAGCCGGTCGACGTCTTCCGCCAGTACCCTGGCAATCGTCAGCACGCGTTCCAGTTCGCTCTGCCGGCGATGTATCTCGTAGGCCCGGAGCACGTCGCACGGCCGCATCAAGAGCCAAGTGAGCATTGTCAGCGGATCAGCAGCCACGGACGAGTCGGTTGTCACCTCGCCTCGCTGCCGCGCGGCGACGGCATCTTCCGCAGCATTGCCCACCTCAGAGTCTGATACCGCCCCTGCCATGGGCAGCGCAATCGCCGGGGCCAGACGTTTGGCTTCGTTCAAAACCGCCTGCCGCAGGGCGTTGAGCCGGGCAGATACCAGGGCCAGGCTGCCGAACGGCAGACCATGCGGCTGAACATAGATCCCCGAGGCGTCGTAGTGGCAGGCTTCCCGGGTTGGCATACGCGGGTACGGCAAAACAGGGGACGGGCAACGCCCGCAAGCGCTCGAGGCCCAGCCTCAAGATGACCAGGATCAGCGCAGCTTGCGGGTGGCGCCGGTTCTAACGCGGCGAATGTTAAACCTTAGCGAATAGTGCGAGGCTCCACAAACTCTAGAAGATCTCCGGCCTGGGTAGTCGATATCGCTGTCTAAGCAACCACGCAAGTGCTGCTGTAACCTTCGGGCAAGGATTGCCTGAACCCCGCCACCATGGAAGGTCCTTCCTGACCGCAAACCTTTTTGGGTAGGACCGATGCAAACTCTGATTCCCCGGCGCACCACGCGCGTTTTCGCTCCCTGTTCTCGCCCAAATCGGCGGCTTAACGTGCTGATCGTGGACGACCTGCCGGAGGAGCGGCGGCACCTGGCCGAAATGCTGCTGGAAGCCTGCGGGGCTGAAACCCGGATTCGCGAATGCGATAGCGGCCTGGCAGCCCTGGACATCCTCCGCCGCGAACGCATCGAACTGGTGCTGATCGACTACATGCTGCCCGACATGGACGGGCTGGAACTGGTGTCGGAAATCGCCGACATGGCCGACGATACCGCGGTGATCCTGCTGGGCGGGTCGGGCACCGAGCGGATTGCCGCCCAGGCCATCAAGCACGGGGCGCGCGATTACCTGCTGAAGCGCGACCTCACCCAAGCGGCCCTGCAATCGGCCATTATCGAAGCCCTGCGGACGGCTCGGCTGGAGTGGCGGCACGTGCAGATGGTGCAGCAGCTGCGCAATACCAACGAGCGGCTGTCGCAATTCGCCCGCAACATGTCGCGTCAGGTGCGTGACAGCCTCCGCGGTCTGGAAGAATCGTTCCACCGCCTGAAGGAAGCCTGCCCCCCCGCCCCGCACATGCTGGGTCGGCTGGCCGAGTTCGAAAAGCACCTCAACCGCAGCCGGATGGTGCTGGAAGGATTGTCGGCCATGGAGGCGATCGACGACGAGATGTAGGCACGCGACAGCGTGACGCGGGCGCGGCGTCGGCCCCCCCTTCGCCGTGCCTTACGCCTGATCCCCCCCACGGCATCGACGGGCCAGCCGTGCCGTGGGTTCGTGAGGCAGCGTGTGTTACGCGTCGCCGGGGCTACGAACGGTAGGCAGCGCAGCGCCGGCCGGGGCCGATGCCACCGGCGCTGCCGGGGCCGGCGTTTGCGGCGGTGCGGGTTGATCCTTCGTCCTGGTCGTCGGCCAGATCAGGCTGTACAGGGCTTCCTTGGCTTCCAGCGTGAGGCCGAACAGGGTCGGCACCAGGAACAGCGTAAAGAAGGTCGAAACCAGCAGACCGCCCAGCACCACGCTCCCCAGCCCGCGGTACAGCTCGCTACCGGCCCCCGGGAACAATACCAGCGGCAGTAGCCCCAGCACCGTGGTGATGGTGGTCATGAAGATCGGACGGATACGGGTGCGCGTGCTTTCCAGAATCGCTTCGCGCGGGGTCATGCCGTCCTCGCGAATGTGGTTAAGCGACTGGTGCACGATCAGAATCGGGTTGTTCACCACGGTGCCGATCAGGATCACGAAGCCGAGCATCGTGAGCACGTCGAGCGGCTGCAGGTAGAACAGGTTGAGCACCTGGAGCCCGATCACGCCACCTACGGCGCCCAGCGGCACCGTGAGGATGATCACCAGCGGGTAGAGCCAGCTTTCAAACAGCGCGGCCATCAGCAGGTAGGTGATGCAGAGGGCCAGTTTGACGTTGCCTTCCAGCGCAACCCAGGTCTGGCGGAGCTTGTCGGCCGTACCTTCCAGGTTGACGCGATAGCCCGGCCCCAGCATGCCCGCCGCCACCATCGGCGACACGATTTCGCTCTGGATGCGTTCCATGGCATCCTGCAACGCCATTTCCGGCGGCGGGCTCACCTGGATGGTGATCGCCCGAATCCGCTCGCGGTGCTGCACCTTTTCCGGACCGTACTCGATATGGACATCGGCCAGGGCTTCCAGCGGTACCACGCGTTGCAGCGGCGTGGCCACCGGTAGCGCGGCGATGTCCTGGCTCTGGGCCGCCCGGGCTTGCTGGCCCATGATGGTCAGGTCGATCTTGTCGCCACCGATGTAGTAATCGCCGGCATAAGCACCGTCGACCAGCGCATTGACCGCATAACCCAACTCGCTGGCGCTGATTCCCATTTCGGCGGCCTGAACCAGCTTGGGCTTCACGTGAACTTCAGGGCTGTTAAGGTCCAGGCTCGGGACGGGGATCGCCTGGGTACCAGGCGGCAATACCTGGCCCACCTTGCCCATCACGTAGCCACCCAGCTCCACCAGCTTGCTCAGATCCGGTCCGGCAATCTCGACGTCGATCGTACGACCGGCCGTCAGCCCCTGCTCAAACAAGCTCGACTGCTTGGCAATGGTCAGCGTGCCGGGCAATTTGGCGCCTACGGTCTTGACCAGCGGAATCAGGTCCGCGGCTCGCATCGGATCGTGAGAGCGAAGCCCCAGGAACACCTGGCGGTCGCGGGCGACGTAGAAGAAGTCGGAAATGATCGGACCTTGCCGTCCCTCGGCTTCGACTTCGTCGACGTTCCAGAAGGGCTCCAAGGCCTGTTCCACCTGCTGGCCCATTTCCTGCAACTGGTCCATGCTGTAACCGGGCGGCGGCAAGAGGATGCCAAACACCAGGTTACGGTTACCGTTGGGCAGGTACTCTACCTTGGGCCATAGCAGCCAGGTAATCATTACCGCGGCCACCAGCATGCCTAGCACCAGGCCCAGGCGGCGCAGCAGCCCCCGCTGAACCCAAGCGTTGATGCCGACCACCGTATTCGTAAACAACTCGCCGGCCCACTCGAAGATACCGACGAGTTTCTCGGTGGCCTGATGCGAGCGTCCGCCGGCGTGACCGTTACCGTTGGAGGCAGTCGCGTGATGGTCGCCATTGCCGTGGCCGTTGCCCGCCTGTTGTTCCGGCCAGGGCAGACTCCGCCGAGCGGCGACCACGGCTGCTTCGGACTGCTGCCGGTAAGCGGCAATCGGCTCATCGGCCTTGGCACCCGCACCGGCCCCCGGCTGCTCTTCGGCAGCCTTCTTCAACAGCCGCGAGGAGAGCACCGGAATCAGCGTCACCGATATAATCATCGACAGGCCAACCGCCGCGCTTATGGCCAAGGCAATATCGCGGAAAAGCTGGCCGGCTTCTTGTTCCACAAACACGATCGGCAGGAACACGGCCACGGTGGTGAGGGTCGAAGCCACGATGGCGCCCCACACCTCGTGGGTGCCGCGGACGGCCGCCTCGAACGCCGACTCCCCTTTGTGGAATCGCGTGTAGACATTCTCCAGCACCACCACCGCGTTATCCACCAGCATGCCCACGGCAAAGGCCAGACCGGCAAGGCTGATCACGTTGAGCGACCGCCCCAGCATGCCCATCACCAGGAACGTGCCGATGATACTGGTGGGAATGGCCATGCCCACCACCAGCGAACCGCGGGCAAACCAGAAGCCGGCGCCGACAATGACGGCCAGCGTCGCGACGAAATACAGCGGCGAGAGATACACCGAGGCAAATGCCGTGGCCAGCAGCATCGGCACGCACACCAGCGTGGGCACGCTGAGATGCAGGAACATCATCAGCACGCACATCGTGAGCGCGCCGCCCATGAAGATGTTTTCCTTCACCAGATCAATGGCCGAGTAGATGTACTCGGTTTCGTCGTATACCTGGGTCAGGGTCAGCGGCCAGCTCTGGAACTGACCACTGCGCAGCACGGTCTCGTTCAGTTCCTTATTGACCTGGCGCAGCCCTTCCATCACGTCCAGCACGTTGGCGCCGGTTTCGCGGATCACGTTGATCGCGATGCACGATTCGCCGAAACGGCGGACCATGCCGTCGGGCTTCTTGAAGCCGTGCTTTACGTCGGCCACGTCGCGCACGTACACGAACGAGCCGTTTTTCTCAGCCAGAATCTGGTTCTCGACCTGTTCGGGGCTGCGGAACTGCCCCAGCGTACGGACCACCCAGCGGCGTTTACCTTCCCAGTAGTCGCCCGCCGAGGTGTCACGGTTCTGACCTTGGAGCACGCGGCGCACGTCCTCGATGGTGAGGCCACGCGCAGCAAGTCGGTCGGGATCGATGATGACCTGCAGTTCGTCTTCCAGACCGCCGGTAACGTTCGACTGCGAAACACCGGCCACGCGTTCGAAGCGGGCCTCGATTTCGTCTTCGGCGAACCGCCGCAACTTGGTCACGTCGAGGTCGGGCGGCGGCAGCAGTTCCTTGAAGCGTTCATCCTCCTGCGCCAGGTTCCGCAGCCGCAACATGGCCAGGCCGATGTTCTTGGTGCGGCGAACCGGTACCAGCTTCTCCTTGAGGTCGGGGTAGCGAGCCTCAAACGCGTTGAGCTGCTCATCCGACGGAGGCTGCGGGCTGAGAATGAACCAGGCAATCGGCCGGTCCGACGAGTTCGCCGTGGTGATCACCGGCTGGTCGGCGTCTTCGGGATAGCTGGGCACCTGCTGCAACCGGGCGTTCACCAGCAGCAACGCCCGGTCCATGTTTGTACCGACCAGAAACTCCAGCGTGATTTTGCCCAGCGAATCGGCGCTTTCCGACGTCATCTTGGTGACGCCTTCCACGCCCTTGAGATACTCTTCCTGCTCCAGGATGATCTGCTGCTCGATTTCCTGAGGGCTGGCCCCCGGCCAACGCGTTTCCACCGTGATGGTGGGCGTTTGCACCTCCGGCGTGAGCTGCATCGGCATTTTGGTGACCGACACGTACCCAAACAGCGCTACCAGCAACACGCCGACCAGCACTTTCACCGGGTTACGGACGAAGGCATCAATCAGTTGCATGGCGAACTCTCAAGCGCGGTACTGGAGTGCTGATTGGGAGGGGGGGACGCTTGGCCAGTGATCACCGCGGCGGCTTGCACCTTGGTCCGTGTCCATGCAAGCCGCGTACCCGGGCGACCAGGCGTACGTCCCGCGACGCGATCGGAACGCACTACTAGCAGGGTTGGAATGTTGTGGAGTGAAAAGTAAGTCGTTGACTTGTTTGCCTTACCGGGGCAAAGCTGCGGCCGGCGGCACGGGTTGCTGCTGGGCCAGCTCGGCAGGCAGGGGTTCTTCGCCTTGCCATTGCACCAGGACAGGCGTGCCAGGGGGAGCCACAAGACGTTCGTTCCCCTTGGTCACCACCAAGTCGCCAGGCCGCAGGTCGCCTTCGACCTGAATCCAGCCGCCCTTAGCGGCCCCCGTCTTCACGGGCAGCAACAGCGCATCACCCTGGGTGAAACCATCTTGCCCGGCAGCGGTGGACTTCACGACCCACAGGCGCTTGGTGTCGCTTCCCAGAACCAGGGCATCCTTCGGCACCAGCACCGCCTGCTGCGGACGACCGATCGGCAGCTCCATCTGGGCAAGCATGCCGGACTTGAGCGCCGGGCCATGTTCCTGGCAGTAAGCGTGGTGCCACACCTGCGGCGGGCCGCCGCCCAGCATCTGGAGGCCCATCAACTCGTACTCGCTGAACGGAGCCGTCTTGACCCGCACCTTCACCGGAACGGTGCGGGTACGCGGATCCGCCTGCGGATTGATCTTGGAGATATAACCCGTGAATGTCTGATTCACGGCGGGCACCTTCACGGTGACGGGCATGCCAATCCGCAGGGCCTGGGCATGGTCTTCCAGCACACCGGTTTCAACTTCGACATCGTCGATCGCCACCACTTCAGCGACCAGGTCGCCACGGTTGGCCCACTGGCCGATCTCGGTGTGCTTGGCCACCACGTAGCCGTTGAATCGCGAGATGACCGTGTGCTTCTTTTTCATGTCGCGCAGCCGCTCCACGAGCGCGCGTTGCACCCGCACTCGCGATTCCGCCTGCGAAATCCGCGTGGCCTGGTTCTCGCGCAGCAGCTCCAGGCGGCGGCGAGCCGCCATGGCCTTAGCCACGGCGCCCTCCTTGGTCGAGGCGGCCTCGGACAACTCCTGCGGCAGCACCGCCCCACGCTGCTCGTAAAGCGACTTCAGCAGGGCGAAGCGGCTCTCCACGTGATCGGCCAGGGCCGCATTGGTGGCCAGCGTGGCTTCGGCCTCGGTGATTTCATCGGGCAGCGTGAACTCCTTGAGAAGCCGCAGCTCTTCCTCGCGGAGGGCCAACTCGTGTTCGGCCGCTTCCAGCTCCAGCGAGATGGTTTCGGTCAGCAGTTGGGCCAGCTTCTGCCCGGCGGCCACGCGAACGCCGATATCGATCGGCACCTCGACCACGCGGCCGTCGACGGCGCTACCGATCACGGCCCGGCGCAGCGGAGTGACCGTCCCGACGAAGATCTGGCGAGGTTCGATCTCGGTCAGCACCGCGGGCGTTACGGTGACCAGCTTCGGCTGAGCCGCTTGGGGAGTTGCCTGGGTCTGCTGTTCAGCGGTCTCCTGAGAGAAATAGTTGCGAACTACGTACAGGCCGCCGCCAACACCGGCTCCTACCACAGCGACCACCAGGATGGCAGCCAGGATATTTCGCATAGGAGTGATTCCTGTCAGTGCTTCAAACTCTGGACGATGTTCGATAACCGCGGGACATTCCAAATCGAAAGTCGACGGTTACCCAGGCTCCGTGCATCGGGGCTCCGGAGACTCCTTACCTCCAGTTGTGCCGGCTGAGCGCTCAGGCCGAGTTCTCCAGGGCGCCTTCTCGCGCCCCCAGGTTCGTCCGGATGACTTCCAAGGCCCGTTCCATCACAGCCAGTTCGTGTTCCGACAGCCCGGCCGTGGCCTGCGCCCGCACCTTCTTAAAACAGCGGACGATCTTTTCCCAGACCGGCTGGGCTTGCGGATTGAGTCGAATCAGTTTCTTTCGGCGGTCCTCCGAGCAGGCTTCGCGGGTCAGCCAGCCTGCCTTCTCCATGCGGTCGAGGATGCCGACCAGGGTGGGCGGTTCGATCATCATGCGCGAGGCCAGGTCGGCCTGCGAAAGATCGCCCTCCACGCCCAACCAGCTCACCACCTGCATCTGCCGGTAGGTGATGCCGTAGGGTGCCAACTCGTCGCGGAGCGCGCGGTGATAGGCCTGCGTCGTAACCGTAAGCCAGTAACCGATGCTCTCGCGGTGGTTGTATTTGGGGTCCAAGTTATCGCTCCCCAAGTTCCGTTGGTGCCCCTAACTGTTAGCAGTGCTAACTATCACCAGCATACGTACCCAGCTCCAAGTCGCAAGCTTTTTGGGTGGTAAGCCACCCCTGGGGTGGCAGTCCGGCCATGCGGCACGGCACCCCAACCGGCAGGCCGACCGCCCGGGGGCTTCGCAATATGGGGTGAATCTCCAAACAGGTAAAGACCGGGTGGAGCCGGCTAGTAGCATTGCTGGCGAGGCTTGCGGCCAATCCCCAAGGCACTGCCGCGTCCCCAAGTCCCTCTGGCAGCCCGAGCTGCAAACAGGCGACGCGGCAACGATTTCAAGTTCCGCCGTGGGGCGCCTTGGGGTATATTTCACCGGTCTGCCCTGGGCCGGACGTATGCGCCGCGGTACGCAATCAACCTTGGCGGGGATTAGACTTACGGTTGCCGCGCCGCGGCCACGATGCATGGCCTTGCCAAGATTGTGAGGCCGCGGGCGAATTGCCTTTGTAGTACCAGCGCCCGCCACGGCCGATCGTGCCTGCGCACGCCCCCCCGCATGGCAAGGCCCAGTTGGCGGTTACCACCAACCCGAATTTCCCGCCCCCCACGAAAAGCCAACAGAAGTAATTGGATGGCAAAGTTCAGGTCCAACTCCGATAAAGCCGGTCCCGCCGCGGACGCTCCTGCCTCGAAGGGGCAAGGCGAGGAATCCCGGCCCGCCGACGGCATGCGGGAAACGGTCGAAGCGATCGTCGTCGCCTTCATCCTGGCGTTCCTGTTCCGCACCTTCGTGGCCGAGGCGTTTGTCATCCCCACCGGCTCGATGGCCACCACGCTGATGGGCCGGCACCGCGACCTCAACTGCCCCAATTGCGGCTATCTGTACCAGGTGGGCGACAGCGACCCCAACGCGCCAGCCACGCAGGCGGTCTGCCCGATGTGCCGCCTGAAGCTGTCGGAGATGAACACCGCCGAGGCGTACGACATCTACCCGGCCTACAACGGCGATCGGATCATTGTCACCAAGTTCACGTACGCGTTCGAGAATCCCCAGCGGTGGGATGTCGGCGTGTTTCGTTTTCCGGAAGCGGCAGCCACCAATTACATCAAGCGTTTGGTTGGCCTGCCTAATGAATGGCTTACGGTCCGCGACGGCGACATCTACACGCGTCCACCCGACAGCAGCCCTCGCGACTACAAGATTCAGCGGAAGCCGCCCGAGAAAGTGTTGGCGCTGCTGCGCGAGGTCTACGACAACAACTACCTCGTCAACCGGATGACCGAGGACGGTTGGCCGCCCCGGTGGCAGGAATGCCCTTACGACCTGGAGACGCTGCTGGCCAAGAACTGGACCTCGGTTGATCCTGATCCCAACCATCCGGCCCGGGTATGGCCGCTCCAAATGCCTACTCAAGGTGGAGCGTGGACCACCGACGACGGCTACCGCAGCTTCTCCACCCAAGGCCAGAACGAAACGGCATGGCTGCGGTATCGGCACTTTGTTCCGGAACGCTGGCCCCGGGCGGGCTTGGCCGTCGATCAACTCGATCAGCTCGACCAGGTGCCACTGCCGCGGTTGTACAGCGCGATCCCCATCGTCATCCACAACTGGCTGGCCTACAACGATGGCACGTACGCCGGCGCGAACGATAACGGCCGCGTGTGGGTCTCCGACCTGGCGCTGGAATGCACCGTTGATGTGCGTAAAGCACGGCAAGGCGAGTTGATCTTCGAACTGGTTAAAGGCGGGCTGCGTTTCCAGGCCCGGTTGGACCTGACAGTCGGCACCGCGAACCTGGGCATCGCGCAGGGGCCCGGGCCGCTGACCACCACGCTTGCCACCGTGAACGACCTGCCGACCTCCGGCAAGTTCGACCTGCGGTTCGCCAACGTCGATCGCAAGCTGTACCTGTGGATCGATGACCGTTACGTCGGTGGCGCCGAGTACGACGTATTCCTGTCCAGCGAGCCGACCACGGCCGATCACACGCCGGCCGGGATCGCCTCCACGGGTGCGGCCGTACACATTTCCGACATTCGGCTGCTGCGCGACGTTCACTACACGCGGATCCGGCACGATCAGGACGAGTACCGGATCGGCCCCGACGAGTACTTCGCCATGGGCGACAATACCGACCAAAGTTACGACAGCCGCAGTTGGGAGACGCTGCACCGCGACCTGCTGATCGGCAAAGCGCTGCTGATCTACTGGCCCCACTCGTGGAAATTCTTCCGGCCCAACTTCGCCCGGATGGGATTCATCCGCTAGGCGGCCTCCCGCAGCCTGGGAGTGGCCGCCGGCCAGCGCAGCCGGAAAACGCAAGCACACAAAACGTCACGGAGGACGAACCATGCCGATGTTGGAAGCTCGCGGTTTGGTGAAGATCTACGGCAAGCGACGCGTCGTCGATGGCGTGGATTTCGAGGTGAACGACGGCGAAGTCGTCGGACTGCTGGGCCCCAACGGCGCCGGCAAGACCACCTCGTTCCGCATGACTTGCGGCATGATCGAACCCAATGCGGGCAAGGTCATCCTCTGCGGCAAGGACGTCACCAATTGGCCGATGTTTCGCCGGGCGCGCGACGGCGGCATGGGCTACCTGGCCCAGGAATCGAGCGTTTTTCGCAAGCTCACCGTCGAGCAAAACCTGCTGGGCATGATGGAAATGCTCGGCGTCGACCGGGCGACCCGCAAACGCCGCTGCGACGAACTGCTGGAACAGTTCCAAATCGAGCGGCTCCGCAAGAGCCTGGCCCAATCGCTCTCCGGCGGTGAGCGTCGCCGCTTGGAGATTGCCCGGGCGCTCGTGTCCAATCCCAAGATCATTCTGCTGGACGAGCCGTTTACAGGCATCGACCCGGTGACGATCGCCAACATTCAGAAGATCATTCGAGGCCTGGCGGAAAGCGGCATCTCAATCCTGATTACCGACCACCAGGTGCGCGAGACGCTGCAAATCACCGATCGCAGCTACGTGGTCCGCGGCGGCAAAGTGCTGTGCCACGGCAGCCCTGAAGAAGTCACCCGGCACCCGGAAGCCCGAAAGTACTACTTCGGCGAAGATATGGAGATCAATCTCCGTGCGCCGCACCGCCGCAATGAAAACGCCGATGCCACCGTGGGCGGCGACGATGCCGATGCGGCCGTGCCGTAGTGCTGGCCGTCCAACCAGGCCTAAAGGCCCGTCGTTTCTAATCTGCGTCGACGGCCCGAAACTCGCGTTTGGGATCGCGCTCAATCCGCGACCAGGGCGTTACCGGATCGTGGTCCCAGCAGACCAACCAATTTTCATCGGCCGCCCGGGCCAGAACCGTCGGTTTCCGGCGGCGCGTGTCCAGCGGATACACGTCGTAGGCCATGCACCACATGGTGGGCAGATGCGCCGTCGTGGGGCACAAATCGCCCAGGTACGCAGCCGTCTGGCCGCCCGACTGAAACAGCAGCGCATGGTGCCCTGCCGTGTGTCCACCAGTCACCATGGTGGACAGGCCAGGCACGATCGGCTCGTCACCATTGATCAACCGCAGACAGCCGGCCTCGTGAAGCGGTAGCAGGTTCTCCAGGGGATAACTGCCGCGCAACTCAGGCACGCCGCTGGTCGCATCTTCCCATTCGCGACGCTGTGCCACGTAAGTGGCCTTAGGAAAGGCCGGTACAATGCGGCCACTGCCGCCTTCTGCGAATACCGTTCCGCCGCCGGCATGATCAAAGTGCAGGTGGCTGAATACCACCCAATCGATGTCTTCCGGCGAAATGCCCAAGGCGGCCAGATTCTCCAACAGCGGCGTGCCAGGCTCCGCGGCGTTGATCTCGCGTTCCTTCTCGCTCAGCTTGCCGCCGTAACCGGTGTCGATCAAAACGGTGTGCTTGTCATCGCGGGCCAACAGACAGTTGGTTTGCAGCGGGATGCGGTTGCGTCCGTCAGCCGAGGTGAAACGCTGCCACAGCGGCTTGGGCACCACGCCGAACATGGCGCCGCCATCCAGCGCGAACCGGCCTCCGCTCACGGAGCACAGTTCCCAGTTTCCGATGGTTTGACGCTTGAGAGGGGCTGGCTGGTTCATTCCACTTCTTGCCGAGGGCGATCGCTGACGTGCTTCCAGTGGCACCGGCCATCGTCGCTGGGGGCGATCGTCGGGTAGCCCCGCAGCTCCTCCGGCCGAGCGTAGAAGTATACATGCGCGGCCGTTTCACGGCCCGATATGGTGCGGCACGTCACCAGCCGCCGCTGGTACAACTCGCCCGGCCCGGCCGTCGCCTCCACTTCGTCGAGCACCGCTAAGGTCTGCTCGATGTGCTCGGGAGCCAACGTCCACAGCTCACCGGCCACGGCGTCATCACCTGCGGCCAGCGCAGGAAACGGCCCCAGGTTATACAGCCGCCCGCGAATGGTCGCGTCTTCCACCTGCCGCGGCGGGTGCGGCCAGTAATGTGCCCGGCATTCACCCCGCTGAAGCGTCCCGTACACAAAAATGGAGCACACGGAGCTGTCGGACGCAGATTCGGCGGATGGCATAGGAGGACCAAGCTGATGACAGATGCCCCTCGGCACAAGCGCGATCACGGCTCGCTTTGGCCTGAGGGAGTGACTGGCAGACAGACATCGTCAGAATGGTACCGCCGCCCGTCAAGGTGGGCTTCGTCCGAATGGCTATCGTCTCTGCCTCGCGTGTAGCGCTGTATGGCACCTGGCCGCTCGCAATGCGCACAATCCCACTGCGGCATCAAGCTCACAACTCACCTACTACTGAGCCGCTACCCCGCACCTATGGCCGCTGCTTGACAAGCGCCGGGAGGCCAACTACCACCTAGAGGGCCAACCCTTGCTGCCCCAACTTCTTGGCCCTGATTCTGCGAAGATGTCGCGAGGAGCAATCATGCTGCGGGGACTGCTATTGCTGGGAACCTGCCTCACGCTGTGGGTGCTTACCATGGAAAACGACGTTCAAGCTCAAGCCGTACAACAGAAAACCACCATCGGCGAAGTCGTGCGGCTTGATCCGCGGCTGGATGAGCTGATCGCCCCCGATGCCGAAATCGAAGTGCTCGCCCACGGCTTCGAATGGACCGAAGGCCCCATCTGGGTTCCCCGCGGCGAAGGCTACCTGCTGTTCTCCGACATCCCCCGCAACAGCATCTACAAGTGGGAAGAAGGCAAGGGCCTCTCGCTGTTCATGAAGCCTTCGGGCTACACCGGCGAGGAGATCTGGGAGCCGGAGCCGGGCACCAACGGCCTGACGCTCGACGCGCAGGGACGCCTGGTGATGTGCGAGCACGGCAACCGCCGCATCAGCCGGTTGATCCGCGAGAAGGATTGTGTCAAAGAAACTCTGGTCGATCGCTACCAGGGCAAGCGGCTCAACAGCCCCAACGACCTGGTGTTCCGCTCCAACGGCGATTTGTACTTCACCGATCCGCCGTACGGTCTGCCCAAGCGGCAAGATGATCCGCGCCGCGAACTGGATCATTTCGGCGTGTATCGCCTCACGCCCCAAGGCGAGCTGACCCTGCTCACTGCCGAGATGACGCGGCCCAACGGCTTGGCTTTCTCGCCCGACGAAAAAATCCTGTACGTCGCTCAATCGGATCCGCAGGCCGCGCTGTGGATGGCGTTCGACGTGTTGCCAGACGGCACGCTCGGCAAGGGCCGCGTGTTCAAGGACGTCACCGATCAGGTGGGCAAAGGTCCCGGTTTGCCCGACGGCATGAAGGTCGATATCCACGGCAACCTGTTTGCCACCGGCCCGGGCGGCATTCACATCTACACCCCGCAGGGCGAACTGTTGGGCAAGATCGTCACAGGCGAGAAGACCGCGAACGTCACGTTCGGCGGCAAGGACCACAACATCCTGTACATCACCGCCGATATGTACATTTGCCGCATCCAGACCAAGACCAAGGGCGCTGCTCGCTAAATCGCCCCCGTGACCACAACGCCACGCACCGCAGGGGGCGGTCAACAACTCGCCCCCTGCGTGGGCGTGTGGTACGATGGAAGCCACTCGAGGTCGCCGCGCTGTGTGTGCGAAAGCGTTGGCGCGCGTGCCCGATGCTATCCGTCCCACCTGCTGTCCTTCCTCAGCCTTCCTGCCCGATGGCGTGCCGATGAGCCGGTTGTTCCTTCCAGCCGTCGCCGCAGTGCTGCTTGCGCTCGCAGGAGGCTCCGGGCTCGCGCAGGACTCGCCGCCGCGGTACTTGGCGGTGCTTCGCGACGGCACCGAAGTTACCGGCAACGTGATCATGCCGTGGCACTACGCCGGCGCTCAGCCGCGGCTGGGTGACCGCCTGCTGTTTGATCCAGAGAACCCGGTCCGCTGGCTTCGCGACGTGCGGCTCACCGAGTCGGAACCAGAAGCCGCCGTCGAATTCTTTGGCGGCGACCGCTTGCCGGGCACCGTGCTGCGTTACGTGAGTCGCGATGAAACGGCCCACGGCGATGCGGCGGCCCATCTGGTGGTTAAGCCCGCGGTGCCGTTAGCCGCCCCCGATTCCAACCGCGAGGAAGTCCGCGTTTCGCTCCGCTGGGTGCGCCGCATCATTTGGCAGGTGTCCGGCAGCCCCAAGCCGTACCAGCCGATGACCGCCTTCTTGCGCGACGGGCGGCAATTCGCGTTTCGCAGCATCCGGTTCCAGACCGAAAGCGTGCGGCTGCTACTGGATGCCGCGGTGGAGCAGGTGGCCTTTCATCAGCTCAGGGAACTGCACCTGCCGCAGCAGCCTGCCTGGGACGTGTACTTCGAGCAGTTGGCGGCGCTCGCTCCGTCCCAGGGTGCCCTGATTGAGCGGATTGTGACGACCGATGGCCTGCGTGCCACCTCGACCACCGATCGGCTGCAAGCCCGCTGGCTTCACTCGCACGACTTGCAAAACTGGTATCACGGCGTGCAGCCGGCCTGGGCATTTGAACCGCTGTGGGTACGGTTTCTCACCATCTGCCAGCGACGCTACCACCTGCCGCACGAAGTGCCGATCAGCCGGATGCACTTCGAAACGGTCAACGAGCCCCCTCAAGACGAAACGGCCGTGGTGGCGCAAGCCGATTCGCTGGCGTTGGCCACGGCCAGCCACTGGCCCTGGCAGTTGGACCGCAACGTCCACGGCAACCGGTTGCGTTGTGCCGGGCGGGAGTTCGACTGGGGATTGGGCGTGCATGCTCCCTGCCGGCTGCGGTTCCCTGTACCGCCATGCGCCCAGGAGCTGACCATCCGGCTAGGGCTCGATGAAAGCGTTGGAGCCCGAGGCGGCTGCGTCAAAGCCAGCATTCTGCAAGGCAACAAATCGCTTTATGCCAGCGGCTTCCTGATCGGCAGCCGCGAACTGCACGATCCCGGTCCGCTGAAGTTGCTGCCAACGCTCCCGCGTGAACTGAGCCTGGTCGTCGATGCCTGCTACGGTTCGCGGCCCGCTGGTGCCGATCCGCTGAATATCCGCGACATGCTCAACTGGCTGGAAGGCACCATCGTGCTCGATCCGGTGGCGATGGCGCGCGAAGTCTCCCGCCGGACGGCCAATGTGCTGCCCGCCTGGGAAGGCTGGCGTCTGGAGCCCGATGGCGAGCATGATCCGGCCGCGGTGGAGCTGATCAACTACTGGGACAAGATCACCAACGAACGCGATCCCGCCTGGCGGGTGCAGACACGGTTCCGCGTGCCGCTGGCCCGACTCACGCGGCAATTGGAAGTTCCCGAGCAGGGGGCGGTGCTACGGATCGATGCCTGGCAGCAGCCCGAAAACACATCGCCAGCCATCATTCAGGTTGAGGCCGACGGCGAGGTCCTCGGCCGGTTCACCGTGCCGCGGCGCCTGCCGGGTCGCGACGTGGAACCGCTGATCGTGCCCCTGGAGCAGTACCTGGGCAAACGCGTCACGCTGGCGATTGTCCCCTGGCCGCTGGGCGAACAGGCGCTCATCGACTGGCGACGGATCGAGCTGGTGGAAACCGCTCCAGCGCCCTAGCTCTGAGGAGCGGGTGCCGATTATACGTATGGTCGGATTTCAACCAGCGGGCACCGACTTTCAGCCCGACTGCGCCCGCAGCAGCCCGATTGGGCGGGGCACCGTCGCCGGCGGCTTCGGCGGCAGGGCGGGCGGCATCTGGTGGCATCGGTGCGCGGTCGCCATTTCTGTCGGCGAGGTCGGCACAGCGATGCATATCATGCGTCCCAGGGTGCCATAGCCAAAGACGTTAGAGCGGGTTATCTTCCCGGCGTCTCGGTTCCAGGGAAGAATGAATTGCAGACATTTTTCACGGGAATAACTCGGCATAAGCTGGCAGAACGCCTGGTGGAGGACCCCAGGTTGCCCCCGCCGCCTTTGCGCACGCCGCAAGGGGCGTGAGGCCTCTGTGGATTACGCCACCGGTACAAGCTACCGGGTTTCGGCTCAGGCTTGTACACTGGGCTAGCCGATGCTAGCGATGTGGCTTGTTCGCCAGGGGCTACCGACTAAAATGGATTATGGGACACTTTCGGCCTTTCCCCAGGGAGTGTAGGGGCTTGGCGCAAAAACCGAAAATCCTGCTGATCGACGATTCGCCCCACACCGCCACGCTTGCTGCGTCGCTGCGGGAGGATTGCGAACTTGTCACTGCTCCCTCGCCCTCAGCGGCTGTGCAGCAGCTTGAGGAAGCGCAGGAGGACTTTGCCGGCATCCTGTTCGCCTCCGAACACCTCAAGGAGGCCGTGGAACTGGGCCGGCTGCTTCAGAGCGAGCGTATCCTGGAGGGCATGCCTGACGGCGTCGTCCTCCTCAACATCGAGAACGAGGTGATCTGGGCCAACGACTGCTTCAAACGCTGGAGCGGTCGGGACTCGATCATCAACACCAACTTCTACCAGGCCCTGGGCAGCCCCGAGATCCTGGGGCCGGATTTCTGTCCGTTCCACACGGCTTTGGCCACCGGCCAGCCTAGCGGCTCGACGCTCCGCACGGCCGACAACCGCTACTTCCAGGTGCATGCGGCCCCGGTCAACGATCACGACGGCCGTCCCCGGCACCTGATCGTGACCGTCCGCGATGTCACCAACGAGGTGCTCCAGCAGCAGAAGCTGGCCGCCATCCACCAGGCAGGCATCGAACTGGCGGACCTCAAGCCGGAAGAAATCCTCGATATGCCGGTCGCCGACCGGATCGAGCTGGTGAAGTCCAACATCTTGCACTTCACCAAAGACCTGCTCCAGTTCGACGTGATCGAGATCCGCCTGCTGGATTCCGCCACCGGCAAGCTCGAACCGCTGCTGGCGGTCGGCATGGACCCGGAAGCCGAGCAGCGGGTGCTGTACGCCCAGCCGCAGAACAACGGCGTCACGGGCTTCGTGGCCGCCACCGGCAAGAGCTACCTGTGTGAAGACACCACCCAGGACCCGCTCTACCTGGAAGGTTCCAAGGGCGCCAAGAGCTCGCTGACCGTCCCCCTGATCTTGCACGACGAGGTCATGGGCACGTTTAACGTCGAAAGCCCTGAGCCTCGTGCTTTCACCGAAAGCGATCTGCAGTTCCTGGAGATCTTCAGCCGCGACGTGGCGGTGGCCCTCAACACACTCGACCTGCTGGCCGCCGAACAAGCCAGCACGGCCATGACCAGCGTCGAGGCGATCCACAGCGCCGTGGCCCTGCCGATCGACGAGATCCTCAACGAAGCCGTTAACATTATGGAGCGGTACATCGGGCATGAGCCCGAGGTCGTGGAACGGCTTCAGCGCATCTTGCGCAACGCTCGCGACATCAAGCAGGTGATCCAGAAGGTGGGCCAGAAGATGGCTCCCAGCACTGCCCTGCCGCAACCGTGGCAGATCGAGGAGCGGCCGCTGCTCCGCGGCATCCGGGTGCTGGTGGCCGATGCCGACGATTCAGTCCGCAGCGCCGCCCACGCCCTGCTGGAACGGTACGGCTGCGTGGTCGAAACGGCCCACAATGGCGGCGAAGCAATCTTCATGGTCCGCAACGCGGCCCAGGACGAGCAGTACGACTGCGTGATTGCCGACATCCGCCTGCCCGACTTCAACGGCTACGAGCTGCTGCAAAAGCTCCAGCCGATCATGGACCCGTTGCCGCTGGTCCTGATGACGGGCTTTGGCTACGACCCGTCGCACTCGCTGGTCAAGGCCCGCCAGGCCGGCGTGCAGAACGTGCTCTACAAGCCGTTCCGCCTGGACCAGTTGCTGCAAACCGTCGAGCAGACGCTGCTCTCGCCCTGCACGGTCAAGCTCGGCACGTAGGCCCTGCCAGCGGCTGCTTTCTACTCGCGCTTTGATTCTGCGCCGGGGGTGGTAGCGTTGCGCCGCCCGGGTGATGGCTCCCCGCGCGGCTTGTTGGGCAAACCATTCCCCCTTCTGCCATTGCGTTCTGTGGGTGAATTGGTCACAAAACCGGTTGGGCCTGATTTTGCCAGGTCCATGCCGTCTGGTGCCGCGCATGGCAGCCAGGGTTCGCTGGCTCATGCCTGGCCCCCCGTACTGATCCCTTCACCCGCCGTTTGCAATGACTGGGCTGTTACCGCTGCTGGGCTTGATCGCATCCCTGGGCCATTTCGCCTTGTGGATCGCGCTGCATAACTGGATCAACGCGATCTATTGCCCGCGGCCGCTGCAAAAAGCGATCAACTATGGCACGCTCGCGGTGGCCGTGCTGGGCCCGGTGGCTGTAGTAGTCGCCTGGGGATACTGGTTGCTTTCGCAGGTGGGGTCAGCCACATCATCCTGGCCCCCTACCCTGACCGACGCCGGCCCGGCCGCCTGGCTGTACCTGGGGCTTTGTACCGTGATCGGCCTGGTGGGCGTGCCGCGGTTCCTGTACCGCTATCACACCGCGCGGCCGCCGGCCTGCCTGGTCACCAACCACACGCAGCAGATCGACGTAGCCGCCGTGCTGGCCCAGCCGCTGGCGGCTCCCGGCCCGCGTGGCTGGTTGGTGCGGCTGCCTGGCAACGAGTCGCTGACGCTGGACATCCGCGAAAAGCACTTGCGGATCGCTCGTCTGCCCGCGGAGCTGGTCGGCCTGAGCATCGCCCATCTCTCCGACCTGCATTACACCGGCAAGATCGATCGGGCGTACTTCGACGAAGCGGTACGGCGCACCAATCAGCTTGGCGCCGACTTGATCGCCATCACCGGCGACCTGCTCGACAAGAGCGCCTTGGTGGAATGGCTGCCGGAAACCCTGGGCAAGCTGCGGGCGCCGCTGGGCGTATGGTGCGTGCTGGGGAACCACGACGGCCGGGTCGATACCGCCCGGCTGCGTGCCATGCTGACCGAGCTAGGTATCGAACAACTGGGCGGCCGCACCGCGACCATCGAACACCACGGCACACCGATCCTCTTGGCGGGCAACGAGCTGCCCTGGTTCAAGCCGGCTGCCGACGTTCCGCAGCAAGCTCCGGCCGACGGCGAACCGCTCCGCATTTTGCTGTCGCACTCGCCCGACCAGATCCACTGGGCTCGCCAGCGGCACTTCGACCTGATGCTGGCAGGGCATACCCACGGCGGCCAGATTCGCCTGCCCGGCATCGGACCCCTGATCTCGCCCAGCCTTTACGGCGCGCGGTACGCCTCGGGCACGTTCGAACTGCCGCCTACGGTGATGCACGTCAGCCGGGGCATCTCGGGCAAGACACCGCTGCGATACCGCTGCCCGCCGGAATTGGTCAAGCTGGTGCTGGTGCGGTAGACCGCTGGACCATAGGCGGCTAGTAGCGTGGGGCGGCCCCCCCTGCTGAAGCAACCGGCAAAATCCTTACAGTTTGCCGCGTTTACCAGCCGAAACAAAGGCTGAATCGTCCTGCTCTGTCCGCACCGCTCTGACCGATCGGACAATCGCCCCCCCATGTGGTGCCATCGCTGCCAGCTTGACGTGCCGCCCCAGCGTCAGCCGTCGGAAACCGTGCTGCGCTGTGGCATCTGCGCGGCCGTGCTGCCGGGCGCGGAACCGGTCGACCGCGATCGCTCGATGGAAACGCCGATCGAGTCCAGCGAGCCGCAGGAAGTCACCAAGCCGCTCGAGTCACCGCCTTCGCCAGCCCACCGCGATCCCTGCCCCGACTTGTACGACGAACGGTTGGAGCAGGAACTCGCCGAGGTGCGGCAACTGATCCGGCGGACGGCCCACCTGATCGTTTCGCCTTGGGAGGATGAGGACGATTTCAATCTGACCGACTGCATGGCGGCGGAGCTCAGGCCAGCGCCCCCCCTATCCCCCGTTCCCGCCCCGGAGCCGGCAGACAAGATCACGCTTCCTAGCGGCCGCTGGTGGGCAGCAGGCGGCTGGCTATTGGTCTGCCTGGGCGCGATGGGGCTGGTTTTCGCCTCGGTGTTGTTAGCAGCCACCGAGATGGGCGTCAAAGGCGGCAAGCCCGTCTGGATGCTGTGTCTGCTCTCGGCTTTTGCCGGCCAGTTCCTGGTGGTGCTCGGCTTCATGCTGCGGTGCAGCGTCGGCAACGAACCGGAAACCAGATCCACCCAATCTGAGGTAGAAAAGTCTACCGCGGCACCGCCGCAAGCGGTTCAGCCTGCCACCAGGCCGTACTCTCCGCAGCCGCACGTTGCCTTTCGCCCTCCCTGGTCGGAAACCGTCGAACGAGCGCTGTCCACCGTTCTGGACGGCGATCGCTAGAACCGGCGTTCTCCCGCCATGCTGCCCTGCGCGCATCAGTCTTTCACGTGCGTGGCTACTCGATGTTTCTGCGTCGGCGGTTCAACCACAGCAGAAACAGCCAGAAGAACAGAAAGCCGTTCACACACGCCAACACCACCACCGCCCGCCAGACGTTCAGGTTCAGCAGGTAGGCTCCGACGGCCTGAATGGCCCCCCACAAGAACACGCCCAGCACGATCCATACGACGATGGCGGTTTGCGAGTGCTGGTTGGATTCGGGCGTCATGAGAAACAGCAGCGGGCGGGAACGATCAGCGGGGGAGGCAAACATCAAAAGCACCGGGCACAACGCGCGGCGCGATCAGGAGGGTGCCGCCAGCAGCGCTCGCGGCATGCCCAATAGCGGCCCGATACCTTATTGGCCCGGCTACTTCAGCCAGTCGGGCTCGCGTTTTTCGAGGAACGCGGCCAGACCTTCGCGAGCAGCCTCGGTGGTCCGTGCCGTGGCGCTCACCGCGGCCCCTGCCGTCAGCAGCACGTTGAGATGCTCACCCACCGTTTCGTTGAGCATCTTCTTGGTGAGCTGCAACGCCTCGGGTGCGCCCCGGGCACATTCGCTGGCCACCTCGACGGCCCGAGGCCACAACTTGTCGCCGTCGATCAGTTCGTGGAACAGGCCGATCCGATAGGCTTCGGCACTGTCGATCATCCGCGAAGTGAGCAGCAGATTGGCCGCCTGCCCGCCGCCGATGCGGAACACCAACAGCGGAGTCACCAGGCCGGCCACGATCCCGCGCAGCGGCTCCGGCAGCCCGAAGCGTGCCTCATTGGCCGCCAGCACGATGTCGCAGGCGAGTACCAGCCCTGCCCCGCCGGCCACCGCCGGACCGTTGACGGCGGCAATTATCGGCTTGGGAAAACGGAGCATCTTTTCCAGCAGTTCCTGGTAGATCTCCGCGTCGTGCTGCCATTGGTCGTATGGCCGTTCCTGCTGGCTCGTTTCCTGCATTTCTTGCAGGTCCATGCCGGCGCAGAACGCAGGCCCGGCCCCGGTCAGAATCACGGCCCGCACTCGGCGTTCCTGGTGCAAATCGTCGAACGCCTGACTGATCTCAGCAATCAGCGCGCGGCTCAGGGCGTTGCGCTTTTCGGGCCGGTTGAGGATGATCGTGCCGGCGTGCTGGTGGACGTTCACGCGGACGAGTGGGGCGCTCATGGTTGCCGTCTTTCCATTTGAGCCAGGTTAGCGGGCCGCGGCAGGGGCAGTTCCAGGGCCGCCGTACCCAGCAACTTGCCCTGGGTATCGATCCGTAGCGAGCGGCTGGCCCCGCCCGCCAGGCAATCGTACAGGACGAAGTTCAACGCGCCGATGCCCGGCAACTCGAACCGTTCCACGCGCGACGTCCCCAAACCGGCGAAGTACTCCGCCATCCGCTCCGAGGTCAGTTCCCGCCGGAGAAACTCATACCCCTGGCGCGTATAGGCGATGACGCCGATGTTGGCGTGATTGCCTTTGTCGCCGCTGCGGGTATGTGCCACGTCGCCCAGGCGAATGGTGGCCGTCTCCCTGGCGGTTGGCCGGTCGGTCATGACGGTTGCTGGCGATTAATGGGTCGGCGACGACGGCCGGGCGAGCTCGGCCTCTCCGCGTTCCAACGCGTGCTTGCCACGCTCGACGGCGGTGTCCACGTCTTCCTTGATCTTCTGCTTGTGGATGATGATTTCAGTCTCGCCTTCGTTGGTGGTCCCGAAGGAGATCCACCCCATCCACAACGCCACGGCCCCCACCACAACCAGCAGCATGATGGCGGTGAAAATGGACCTCATCCCTGGGCTCCTATCCAAAATGTGGGAAACAATCCGTCAAGCGCAATGAACTTCGCGGCACCGGGCGCCGCACAGCAGGGCAAGCGGTTACTTCTGGTCGCCGTCCTTAGCCGCGTCGCTGTCTTTCTTGGCAGCCGGCGTGATGGTGCCAAATAACATGCCGCCGTGGTTGCCGCCATCCCAAGTGCCGGCGTACTGGTTGTTGTAGACCAGCACCCGGGCCGAGTAGACGCCCAAGGGCGGCACCGGGACTTTATCCACGGTGATCACGGCCGTATCGCCGGCCCACAACACCGGGAGCGACAGCGGCAAGGTGACGTCGTGATCGCCGTACTGGATTCGGGTTTCGAAGATCCAGTAATCACCGGCCTTGGCCTTGTAAACCCGGCCCAGCGTATAGGTTTCCTTGCGGGGCGGTTTGTCGGAGCCCAGCACGGTGAAATGCCCGCTCATCGTGGCCCCTGACATCGTTTCGGCGAACTTCTTTTCCAGCTCCGCCTTGTCGAACTTCTTCTCCTTGGGTTCGTCGGCCGCAACGGCGGCGGCCAACATCAACAGCAGCGAAGAGGCCAGCACGTACCGCACCGCGATCATCGCAAACTCCTTTGCCAAGAGGCTCTCAGGTCGACTCAACCAGGGACAAGGCGGGCCCATCGGCTCCGCGTGCCCCCCGCATTTTAACGCATCGTGCGCACAGCTCGAAGTAGCCACGGTCGTACACCTGGCCGCCGACGCAACTTCTGTCATCAGGCCAGCTTACCGACTTCCCCATCAGAGCTTGCCGCCACGCGCGGCATCGTTAAGTCTGCTTCCCAGGTTCGCAAGCGGGCTTTATAATTCTAAGAAATGCAGTCCGGTCGGGGGGAATGCATGATATCCCCTTCGCCAGCGCCGGCCACAAAACACGCCAGCAGGCCAGCGATCGCGGCGGGCGAGCCGCTTGATCGAAGGCGGCCCTGCACCGTAAGTTATTGCGTTTGAATAACTTCTGCTTGTTCCTTCCCGCACGGCCAAAGGTTGGCAGCGCGCCGTGCCGGTCCACATGCCAACAGCCGGCAGTACGATGGCCGCAGCCTCGCATGGCAAGCAGATCGACGCCTATGCCAGAAAGGGACGCGCGGCGTCCTTCACTAATACAGCATTGATGCAAGTCAGGACACGATGAGCGATCCGCATTCGCAGGAACACTGGGATGAACTGATCCGGCAACTTGGGATTGAGCCAAAGCAGCCGCCCAGCCGGCCGCAACGGCCGCCGGCTCCGCCCACCCCTCGGCCCGAACGGCGGAGCAGTGCCGTCCGGCCGACCTCGACCAGTCCCACCGACTGGGACAGCATCGCTCGAAGCCTGGGCCTGGAACCGCCCCCCAAGGCGTCACCGGCCCCCGTGTCCGAGCGTCCTAAGCCGCAGCCCGCCCCGGCCCCCGAGGCGGCTCCCGCCGAAGCCAAGCGGCCTGAACCGCCGCAACATCCCGAACCGCAGCCACAGGTAGCGGCCAAGGCCGAACGTGAAGAGGTGGCCGCCGAAGCCCGCAGCGAAGAACGCCAAGAACGTGGTGACCGCGGCGAGCGGGGTGAACGTCGCCGGCGCGACCGGCGTGGCCGGCGCCGCGATCAGGAACGCGAAACGGTCACCACCGAAGAAACGGCCCGCAAAGTCGTCGAGGCCGAAATCGACGACGTTCCGGAAACGCCTGCGGCGCAGCCTGTTGAAGCGGCCGAAATCGACGACGAACCCACCGAACCTAAGAAGAAGCGGCGGCGCCGCCGTCGGCGTAAAGGCAAGAAGGATGAAGCCGCCGCGACCGACAAGCCGGCCAAGCGGCGGATTGAGATCGTCGACGAAAACGAAGTCGATACCTTCGACGAAGACTTTGCCACCCTGGCCGAAGAAGCCGTGGCTGGCGCCCTGGTCGACGAGGATGACGACGACCACGAAGTCGTAGCCTACGCCGAGGAGGTCACGGTCGAAGAGCACTCAGAAGTCATCGAAGCCTGGGCCGACGACGTCGAAGAGGTCAAAGAGCCTGAGAAGAAGCGTCGCCGGCGTCGCAAACGCAAGTCGAAGAAGGGCAACGAGCAGGCTACCACCGAGAATGGCCGCAGCGAAGCCCAGCCGTCGGCCCCGCCCGCCGCGGAAACTCCGGCTCCACCAGCGGCAGCCGAGGACGCCGAGGCCGAGCTGGACGAATCCGAGGATTCCGACGACGATTCGGCCGCGCACCGGCTCAAGCACCACAAGAACATTCCGTCGTGGGAAGAAACCGTTGGCGTGGTGATCAACGCCAACATCGAGAACCGCTCCAAGGGCGGCCGTTCCCGCGGACGCAAGTAAGCCGGCCGTCAGACCAGGCCCCACTTCTTGCGCAGGGCCCACTCCGCGCTGAGCAGCACGATAAACATCACCATCACCGGCCATTTGTCCCACAGCGTGGTTGGCGGTGAATCGACCGGGCGTTCCAGCAACTTGGGAGCCTCGCGCAGTTCGGCCAGCAACTGATCGAACTCCTCGGGCGCGTACACGCGCCCCCCCGGGGTGCGATCGGCCAGGCCTTGCATGGCGGTCAGGTCGGCCTCGGGCCGGGCAAGTTCCAGGTCTTCTTCATAAACCAGGAACCGCGTGCGCGCCTGGCCCAGTTCGCCGCTGCCATCGGTGGCCTTGACCAGCACCGTGTAATCGCCGGGGGCAACCAGTACGTCGCGGCTCAGCGCAGCGGCGAACTCATCGTTCTGCTCGGTGAACTTGAGGGACGTCCGCTTGCCGTCGGGGTGGACCAGTTCGCCTTCCATCTTGGCCCCTTCGACCGGGTTGCCCTGCGGATCGAAGGCCCCGGCGGCTACATTCACCTGCCCGCCGCGCCGCAGCCGGGGCTGATCGACCTCTACCCAGACTTTGCCCTGGCGAACGTCATCACGCTGGGCCAGCCAAAGTACGACTTGCCGCCAGAACCGGCGGTGTTCGGTCTGAAAACCGTGCGTCCACCACCGCCAGGTGCCATCGGCTCCAAACGCCAGCACGCGTCCGCGGCCAAAGCTGCCCGCCAAGAGCAGCGGCGATTGCTTCTCGGTTTCCAGCAGTACGGTAGCGTCGCGACTGGTCAGGCGGTTGGCGCCGTCCAGCGGCGGCAACTCCAGCCACCTCGAGGTGTTCTTCTCCGGCGAGGTGATCTGCGTCAGGTAATGCTGCCCCACCTGCTGCCGCGGCACCACCTTTATTGGCCCGCTCAAATGCAGGTCGGCCCGGATCGGCTGACCAAAGTCCTGGCGTTCCAGGTTGCTCATCCGCACCGGCAATACGTCTTCCAGCGGCGAGCCGGCATATCCGCCGGCGCCGAAGGAATGAAAACCGCCCAGCATGATGAGCCCGGCCCCGTTGGATACGCAGTCGCGCAAGGCCTCCAATTCGCCCGGCAGAAACGCCCGCGAATCAACGTCGCCCAGGATGAACACGTCGTACTTGCCCGGCACCAGGCCCGCTTGCAGGATCTCGTTGACCGCGTCGCTGCGCTGGTTGGGATGCTGGGCATCGAGCCGGATGTAATCGACATTGATGTCGGGCGAGGCATCCAGCGAACGCCGCAAGAACCGCTGCTCCACCCGCAGGGCGCCTTCCACGTACAACACGTTGAGCCCGCCATCGAGCACGTTGACAAACGAGCTGCGTTCGTTGTTGGTGGTGAGCAGTTCGCCCGGCTGCTCGGCCACGCGGAGCGTCACCTTAAACTCACCGACTTCCTGCGGCGAGTACGTCATCTCAACAGGGATCAGTTCGCCGTCGCGGGCGGCGCGAATGCGGGTGGTTTCGACCACCTCCATGTTGCCGGGCGAAGTTTCAAACAGCAGTTGAACGGGGATTTCCTCGTTCACAAAGCCCGAAACCTTGACCACGCCCGACACCGTGAGTTGGTTCTTGACGAACACCGTGCGGTTGGCGGTCATCTCCACCAGGTCGAGATCGCGGGCCCCGCCGCCCTGGTCCGCGCGGCCGAATACGACGGGAAATACGGGAAACTCGCGGATGCGCTCGGCCGCCTGCTGCGGGCCCAGGTCCTTGGGCGGGTTGGCGTTCTGATGGCCGTCGGAAAGCATCACCAGGCCGATCACGCGCTTGCCGGCCGCGCGGCGGCGAATCTCGGTGAGCGTCCATCCGATGGCCGATTCGTCACCATCGGGAGCCGTATCACCCCAGGCAAGGTTGCCGTTGGAATAGGGCAGCTCGCGCAGTTCGTTGTCGAAGGCCAGGAACTGGATCTGGATGTCCTGCCCCAACTCGTTCAGTTCCCCCAGCGAGCCGTCGACCAGTTGACGCAAGCGATCAAAGCGGGAGTGCGTGCCATCGTCCTTGGTCTGCATGCTGCGCGATACGTCGATGGCCACATACAACTGCGCTGCCTGCCGTTCGATGGTGCGGTACGTGAGCGTGGGCCGCAGCATCACCAGGAACAACACCAGGATCGTGAGCGCCCGGAGCGCCGTCAGAACGAGTCGGCGCTGGAACGTCAGCCGGCCGTGCGTGGGCGCCAGCAGAAGCAGTGCAAAGAGCACACCGATCACGACCGCCACCACCATAAAGCCGCCCACCGGCTCCCAGGTAAGACGCAATCCCGTGCCTTCTGGCTGGGGCTCGGACGCGGGCGATTCCTCCTCGGGCGCGTTCCCTAGGGATTGTGGATCGGTCGCGGGTCGGGCAGGCGAGGCTTGCGCCGTGGCGCTGTCACCTGTGGCGGTATCCGGCGCAGGGGCAACCCGGCGCACGGCCGAATCGTCAACGGCCGCCGAAGCAGCACCGGTTGCCTGCCAGGCCCAGGCTTCTTGCCCCGTGCCCGCCCAAGCAACAACAGCCAACGCCAGCGCGATGGCCGCCAGTTTGAGGCGATGCGGAATCGAACGGGCCAACCTCATGTCTCCTCCCGTTCCCAAGGGTGCCGATACCGCGGCTTCTCCCGCATGCCGTAAAACACGTTCGCCAGCACGTGCTCGGCAGCCAGCAGCACGGCCACCAGCATGATCAGCCAGGGGAACAGTTCTTGCCCCTCGCGACGCGTGCGGGCAATCCGTTTCAGCTCTCCCGACGAGCGTACCACAGTCGGTTCAAAGCTGCCAAACGTGGCAGCAAGCTGCTCGGGCGTAACACGAGCCAATTGGCTTTGTTCCGGGCCGTAGTTCACGCTGAAGCCCAACTCCACGGGGCTGTCGGCCGTGCCACCTTGTACGCGATAATTGCCCACCTGCGTGATGCCGGGAATCGTGATCCGCGGCTCGTTGGGACTGGAAAGCGGGTTATCTTGCCGCCCGTCGGGAAACGTGAGCAGATATCGTGGGATACCGCTCGTACCTTCGAGCGCCAACTCTGCCCGTAGCTGCGGCTGGGCCACGTAGTTGAAGGTCTGATTCTCGCCTCCAACCAGGTACAGCATCGTTTCGTTGGCCAGCATCACAAATGGCCACGGCTCCAGCCCGGTTGGCAGGGTGTTCCAGGCGGTCTCGTCCAACTCGTCGGAAATGGGCGTGGTCATCACCAGCACACGGCCGCGGCCAACATCGCGTTCCAGGATCGCCGGCTGGCCGTTGGTGTACTGAGTGATCACTCGGGCGTGCTCGTTCAACTGCTCCACCGGCCAGAAGCGAAACACCGGAAAGTTGCGCCAGGGCACGCCTTCGAGCTGCTGGAACTCGCGCAGCAGCGGATGGCTGTTGCGGTCGGTGGTCAGAAAGGTTCCATCCGGCCACCGGGCTGGCGGTCCCAATTTGCCGGGCAGTAACCGCTGCGCAGCCTCGGCATTGAACGAGGCATCAGGTGCGCCGGCTTCTCGGCCGAGAAAGATCGCCAGCCGCCCGCCCGCGTTGACGTACTGATACAGGCGATCCCAAACCGCGTCGGGCAGCGGCGTGGGATCGAGCAGGGCGACCACGTGGTAGTTATCGAGCTTGGCGCTTTCCAACTGCGCCAGCGTCATCACCGTGCACTCAAATCGGGTGCGATCTTCTTTGCGCAGCGCCGGCGGGGCCAGCGCGCCGTGCAGGTCGAACGTGTAGCTTTCCGCCGGAGCCGGCGAAGCCAGCAGGATCCGCCACGGCGGTTGCACGCGGAAGGTGAAGAACCGCTGATCGTCCAGTTGCAGCCCATCGTCCTTGCGGCCCACCAGGCGTACTTCGCCCTGGTAGATGCCGGGCTTCAGGTCCAGCGTGCTGATGCGAAACTCGATGGTCTGCGAATCGCCGTCTTCCTGCGTGAAGAAGGTCTGGCCCTTGAGTTCGGTTTCTGCCTGACCGTCCTCCCAGTGGTGCAGGAACCATTGCAGTTCTTTCTCGACGGTGCCGCCCACGCGCGAAACCGGCATCCGTACAACCAGCTCGGTATTGCGGGGGAGCGTTTCCGCCGAGAGTTCGAGATTGCCCAGTGCCGTATTGCGAGGCTCAATGCTGCCCACGTCGATAATGAACCTCGCGGCATTGGGAGCATCGCCCAGCAAGGCTTGCAGGCGGGCCGCCTGGGTTTCACTCCACGTGACCTGCGACAGGTCGGTGAAGATGTACAGCTCCTGCACCTCGTGGCTGGCCTGGGTCAGCAGCCGCACCGCGTCTTCCAGCGTGGTGATCATGTCGAGCGAGCCGGGATTAAGCTGCAACCGCTCCAAGCGATCCTTGGCAAGCTGCATATCCTGGGCGTAGTTCACCAGATCGCCCGAGGTGTCGAAGATGGCGATCTCGCTCTTGGGCGGCAGGTTGTTGAGCAGCTCCTTGGCGATCTCCACGGCCGCCGCCAGCCGGGTCTGATTGTCCTGTTCGTAGCCCATCCGCGGCGAGGTATCGAACACCATCACCGCCGAAACGGGAGCTTGCTGGCTCACCAGTGCCCCGGAGGTGGTCAGCGTCAGCCGCGCCAGCGCAAACGCCAGAAAGATCAGGGCCGCCGCCCGCAGAGCCAACAGCACCAGGTGCCGCAGCCGCAGCTTGCGGCGATTGGCTTCGTTGCGCTGCCGCACGAAGCGCAAGGCCGGAAAGACCACGTGCTTCGGATTCTGGCGCATGATCAAGTGCAGGATCACCGGCACGGCAGCCGATGCCGCAAAGAACGCCATTCCGAAGTTCAAGAATTCCATAACGGCCGATCGTGCGTGGGTTGCTCCAGGTGCGGTTGAACCGCGGCTCGCACCGGCGATGTTCCGCGTGTGGTTTCCACCGCCCCCTGTCCGCTTAGCGCCGGCTGCGCCGGCTCAACAGGTATTCCATCAGTGCCTTGTCAAACTGCATGCTGGTATCCAGCGGCACGTAATCCACGCCGCTCTGGAAGCATTCGCGGCGGAAGTGTTCGCGGAAGCGTTCGAGCTCTGCCAGGTAATCCTGCTTGAAGTTGCTGGCGTCGACCTGAAGCCGTTCCCTGGTTTCCGGCTCCTCGAACTCGACCATGCCCGAGAACGGGAACTTCACCTCCGCCTCGTCCAGCACGTGAAACAGGATCACGTCGTGCCCACCGTGCCGCAGTTGCCGCAAGGCCTGGATCACCGGTTCGGGCTCGGCCAGCAGGTCTGAGAAAATCATCAGCAGCGATTTCTGCCGGAGCATGGCCGCGATCTGCACCAGGCTCTTGGCAATCTCGGTCTTGCCGGTCGGCTCGAGCTTGGACAGCAGGCTCAACACGTTGGCCAATTGCGTACGCTTGGACCGCGGCGGCAGACTGTGCCGGATGCGTTCGTCGAAGGCGATCAGGCCGCACGGGTCCTGCTGGTGAATCATCAGGTAACACAGGGCCGCGGCCAGGCAGATGCTGTACTCGAACTTGGTCAGCTCCTGCCGGTAGGTGTAGCCCATCGACTGGCTGAGATCCATCACCAGGTAGCCGGTGATGTTGGTCTCGGCCTCGAACTTCTTGACGTAGTACTTGTCGGTCTTGGCATACACCAGCCAGTCGATGTCCTTGAGATCATCGCCCGGCGCGTACCGGCGGTGCTCGCTGAACTCGACCGAGAAGCCATGAAACGGGCTGGCATGAAGCCCGTGCAAAAATCCCCGCACGATGAACTGCGCGCGCAGGTCCAGCCGCGAAATCTGGCGGATGACCTCGGGCTTGAGATACTGCTCAGCGGCAGGCATGGCCGTGGGCTCAATGTGAGGGGCAAACGGGAAGTGCGGGGTTGCGGGACGTGAGGCCCGACGCGACCGCGCCGCCGGGGAAGCGAGGCCGGCTAGCGTTCAAACTTTTCGACCTCAGGCGTGGGCACGTGCTCCAGCAACCGGCGAATGATGTCTTCGGTGGTCAGACCTTCGGCCTGGGCCTGGAAGTTCGCGCTCACGCGATGCCGCAGCACCGGAATCGCCACGCGGCGAATGTCGTCGATCGCCACCGAGAAACGGCCGTCCATCGCAGCCAGCGCCTTGCCACCCTGGATCAAAAACTGGCCTGCACGCGGCCCGGCGCCCCAGTCGACAAACTCCTGGACAAACTTGGGGGCCGAGGGATCACGCGGCCGGGTTGCGCGCACCAGCCGGGCGCAGTACTTCACCACGTACTCGCTGACCGCCACCTTGCCGACCAGTTGCTGCACGACCGTGATTTCCTCGGCCTTGAGCACCTTGCGGATCTCGGGCTTTTCCTGCCGGGTGGTCGCCGCCAGGATGCGTTCTTCTTCGTCGGCCGTGGGGTAATCGACCTTGATGTTGAACATGAACCGGTCGAGCTGCGCTTCGGGCAGCGGGTAGGTACCTTCCTGCTCGATCGGGTTCTGGGTGGCAATGGTGAAGAACGGGTCGGGCAGCGGATACGTGGTCTGGCCGACCGTGACTTCGCGTTCCTGCATCGCCTGGAGCAGCGCCGCCTGGGTCTTGGGCGGCGTGCGGTTGATTTCGTCGGCCAGCAGAATGTTGGTAAAAACCGGCCCTTGCACAAAGCGGAAGTGCCGCCGGCCGCTTTCGTCTTCTTCCAGCACGTTGGTGCCGGTAATGTCCGACGGCATCAAATCCGGCGTGAACTGAATGCGCTTGAACTCGATGTCCAGAATGCGCGCCAACGTACTCACCAGCAGGGTCTTGGCGAGCCCCGGCACGCCTTCCAGCAGGCAATGCCCCCGGGTGAAGATGGCCGCGAACACCTGCTCGATGACGTCGTCCTGGCCGATGATGACCTTGTGGAGTTCGTCCTGCATCAACTGCCGGCGGTGGCTGAATTCCTGCAGGACGTCGCCCAAGCTGCGTGGTTTAGTCGCCAAGGAGCACTTACCTTCCTGTTGGTACCAGACTGGATAGACGTCGGCCCCCAAGCGCACATTCAGTCCGCGGGCAACCGCCGGCCCGGCTCGCTGATCAAACCGCCGCTACCACTTCCATCCATACGGAAGTTTTGGGGACCGCGGTTCATCGCCAAAGCACAAGGGTACACCCCGGTTCTGCCCAAGCCAGGCAGCCCGCGGAGTGCACAGGGACGAGTCGGCAGCCACCCACGCGGCATGCGCGTACCAATGGCCCGGTTATTCTATAGCTCGCCCTAGGCAGCAGCAAACTTCGCACCAGTTGCCAGGCTGCGCAGCGGCATCCTGGAGAAGCAGCGTAAGCTCTTGAAAGCAGGCCATTTGCGTTGGCCACGTGGCTGCAATGGCGAAGTGGGCGAAGCGTTGGCAGGACCGTCCGGTTGTAGCGACAACAACAGTCGTGCCTGATAGGCCGCCCATGCGCCGCTTCGATGCCGGCCAGCGACCTTTGGCAACCGCGCACAAAGCTCCCAACCAGCCGTAGCCGACCGTTCGCCTGCGGTGGGCAAGATTGCGCCAGAGAACAGGCGGAGCGTTAGTCGCCCACGCCGATATCGGCGTTGAAGGCCTCCATGATGAGTTCGTTTTCGGCCTGCTCATGGACTTGCAGGTCGGAGTCAAACTGCCGGAACTGCTCGGCAATCAGGCGGTACGCCCGTTCGTGCGGCTCGCGCTGGAAGATGTCCTCCGCCTGATCGACGAGGCCGCACAAGCGAACGAACAGCCTGGCGTGTTCCTGCCGCAGTTCTTCCGCCCGCTCGGCCAGCCGGGGTGCGGCCATCAGCGGCTCATCGAAGTAGCCGAAGGCCTCTTCCAGGGCGAAATGGGTCGCCAGC
>CALBRZ010000053.1 GCA_937927735.1 uncultured Planctomycetales bacterium | reverse complement strand
CTAACACTGAAAGATAGCCGTTCTCGCACGCGGCCAATGGACATCACACCACTGATGGCGTTCACACAGCTAAAGAAGCTGGAAATCATTGGTGGAATGCCGTGGCTGGATATCTCCTGCGTGATTCACTTGCCGCTGGAGGAGCTCACGTGCAGTCCGGAGATCGCGTTCAAGAACGCCGGCGTGCTCAAGAAGGTCAAGACACTCCGCACCATCAACGGCGAGCCTGCCGAGCAGTTCTGGCAAACGCTGGGGGCGAAGTAGGGGGTACTTCGGCCGCAACCTGGGAAAGGTTCTTCGGGCCGGCCCGGCTTGTGCATCGTCGCCCGCGCTGGCGGCATTGTTAGCGCTTCCGGCGTTTGCGGCCCCCCCGCACGCGTGCCCCCTGCCATAACGGCGCTCGTTTTGTAAGTTAGGGGGAAACACTGCTTATTCTCGCGGGTCACACCACGCGCCCGCCCTCCGCGCACGATCCCCTGATTGCTCATGACACCGCTTGAAAGCCCCAGCCTGTCGCGCACGTGTTCGCTCCTGGCCAGCAGCGGCGAAGCCGTCCGCAATGTTAGCCCCGAAGACCTGGCTCGGTGGGATCGCGAGGTCGTCTGGCACCCGTTCACGCAGATGGCCGAGTACGAGCCGCTGCTGATCGAACGCGCAGAAGGCTGCACGCTGTACGACATCCACGGCAATGCCTACATCGATGGCGTGGCCAGCCTGTGGTGCAACGTGCATGGGCATCGTCACCCTCGGCTCGACGCCGCCATCCGCGAGCAGCTCGACCGCGTGGCGCATACCACGGCGCTGGGCGCGTCCAACAGCACCACGGTCAAACTGGCCAAGCGGCTGGTGGACCTGGCCCCCGAGGGCCTGAACCACATTTACTTTTCCGACGATGGCTCCACGGCGGTCGAAGTGGCGCTCAAGCAGGCACTGCAATACTGGCGGCAGCGGCCCGAACCGCGGTTCGAAAAAACCCGCTATGCCGCGTTGGCCTCGGCCTACCATGGCGACACGATCGGCAGCGTGAGTGTGGGCGGCGTGGCCCGATTCCACGCCATGTTCTCGCCGCTGCTGTTCGATGTGGTCCGGGTGCCTTCGCCCGACCAGTACCGCCTGCCCGAGGGCGTCACCCCGGAGAATGCCTGCGCGTACTACCTGGCCCAGGTGGAAGAGCTATTCAGAAAGCATCACCACGAGTTGGCGGCGATCGTGATCGAGCCGCTGGTGCAGGCAGCCGCGGGCATGATTGTGCATCCCACCGGGTACCTCCGCGGTGTGCGCGAGCTGTGCACCAAGTACGACGTGCTGATGATCGTCGACGAAGTGGCCGTCGGCTTCGGCCGCACCGGTACGATGTTCGCCTGCGAGCAGGAAGGCGTTTCGCCCGACTTCCTGTGCCTGGCCAAGGGCATCACCGCCGGCTACCTGCCGATGGCGGCCACACTCACCACAACTGAAATCTGGAACGCCTTCCTGGCGCCATACGCCGAGTCCAAGAGCTTCTTCCACGGCCACACCTATGCCGGCAACCCGCTCGCGGCAGCCGTGGGCCTGGCTTCGCTCGACGTGTTCGAAGAAGAGCAAACCCTGGAGAAGCTGCCTGAGAAGATAGCCCGACTGCAAGAACGCCTGACCGAGATCGGCCAGATGCCGGTGGTGGGCGACGTACGTCAAAAGGGGCTGCTGGCAGGCATTGAACTGGTTCGCGATCGGGCGACCAAGGAACCGTACCCCTGGGAGGAGAAACGCGGTTTCAACGTCTGCTTGCATGCACGGCAGCGGGGCGTGCTGCTGCGTCCGCTGGGCAACGTGCTGGTGGTGATGCCGCCCCTGGCCATTTCGCTCGCCGAGCTGGACCGGATTCTGGACGCCATCGAGTACGGCATCCGGGTGGAGTTCGGCGTGTAAGCTGCACAAGTGGGCGAGGCTGGGCGAATCAAAATCGCCCCATCCATCGCACTTTTTCTATTTGCGCCGGACTATCCAGTCGCAACGACCGGAAAAATTTCCGTGATCGGCAAAATTGTCTTATGCCATCGGGCTCGCCTGGCCGAAAAATGGCGAACAGTACGGGTGCGCGGATAGGCCGCCGCCCGGCTCGCTCCCTCGCTGGCGAAGCTCCCCGTCATGGCCACGGCAGAAAACGCTCCCCACGGCTCCGAGGCACGCGGCTGCTTTGCACCATTTCACGCAGCCGCGGATTGGTTGGCCGACCTGGGACACCTGGTGATCGTGTGGTTCACGGCACTAGGCGACCTGGCTTTGTTCACACTGCGGACGCTGCGCTGGCTGTTTTCGCGCCTGCCGCGGCGTGAGACGCTGATTCCGGCCTTCTACCAGATTGGCGTGCTGAGCCTGCCGGTGGTGGCCCTGACGGGTACGTTCATCGGCATGGTGCTGGCAGTACAGAGCTATGCCCAATTCCGCATGATGGGCCTGGAAACACGTCTGGGGGCCGTCATCAACATGGCCCTGGTACGCGAGCTGGGCCCCGTGCTGGCGGCCACGATGCTGGCCGGCCGGATCGGCAGCGCCATGGCCGCCGAGCTGGGCACCATGCGCGTCACCGAGCAGATTGATGCCCTGGCCAGCATGGGCACCAACCCGATCCACTACCTGGTGGTGCCCCGCTTTCTGGCCTGCATTGTGCTGATCCCCACGCTGACGATCATGGCCGACTTCATGGGCGTGGTCGGCGGCGCGTTCTACAGCATCACGCTCCTGGACGTGGACTATTACCATTACTGGGTCCACTCCAAGAACTTTGTGAACAACTTCGACCTGTTCATCGGCGTGTTCAAGAGCCTGTTCTTCGGCGCGGCGATCGGCCTGATCGCCTGCCATCGCGGGTTCAACTGCGACCCGGGCGCCGAAGGCGTGGGCCGTGCCGCCACGCGAGCCTTCGTGTTCTCGTTTGTCACGATCCTGTTACTGGACCTGTTCCTGGGCATCCTGCTCGATACCGTGAACAACTACCTGTGGCCGCAACAGGCCCGGGTGGTCTGACGCCGCCCCCTCTAACTGGCTTTCCGCTCATGTCGCGCAACGATCACCAGGAAGCTCGCGCCGCAGGCCGCCCCGTCCAGGGCGAAGCCAGCGCGAACCAGCCGCTGATTCAGGTGGACGGTCTGCACGTGCAGTTCGGACGCCAGCACGTGCTGCGGAATATCAGCCTGAGCGTGCCGCGCGGCCAGACCTTGGCCATCATCGGCGAAAGCGGCTGCGGCAAGACGGTGCTGCTCAAGTCAATCATCGGGCTGGTCCGGCCGACCTCGGGCAAGGTTTACTTCGACGGCAACGATCTCAGCCAGTTGAGCGACAAGGAACTCACCCGGCAGCGAATCCGTTTCGGCTACGTGTTCCAGAACGCGGCCCTGTTCGACAGCCTGACGGTGGCCCAGAACATTGCCTTTCCGCTTCGCCAGCATTTCAACTACACCGACGCCGAAATCCGCGAGATCGTCCGCGACCGCCTGGAGGAAGTCGGCCTGAGCGAAGTGATCGTCGCCAAGAAGCCCGCCGAATTGTCCGGCGGCATGCGTAAGCGTGTGGGCCTGGCCAGGGCCCTGGCCATGAACCCCGAGGTGCTGCTGTACGACGAGCCGACGACCGGTCTGGACCCGATCATGACCGACGTCATCAACCAGCTCATCATCCGCACCCGCGACCACAAGCACGTCACCAGCATCGTGGTCACGCACAACATGGAAACCATCCGCAAAGTGCCCGACCGCGTGGTGATGCTGTATCCGCTGGCCCGGCTGGGCAGCGACGAACCGCAAATCCTGTTCGATGGCTCGCCCGAGGCGATCTTCGAGTGCCGCGACAAGCGGGTATCGCAGTTCGTGCGGGGCGAAGCCCGCGAACGGCTGATGGAAATGCTGGCCAACAGCCGCCGCCGGTCCGGCGAAAGCGCGACTACCGCCGCCAACTAAGCGCGGCCGGCCAGGAAGGCCGCCGGAAGGCAATCCTCCCCCTGAAATCCACGTCGATCCAATCGCTGAGGAAACGCAAATCATGGACGAACGCGTGATGCAGTTCCGCGTGGGCGTGGTCGTGTTTGCCACGCTGATTCTCGCCATGACGCTGATCCTGATGTTCAGCGATACTGAGTTTGGCGGCCTCCTTGGCGGCGAATACGTGGTTCGCATGCACTTTCCCCAGGCCCCCGGCGTGGCCGAGCGGACGCCGGTGCGGCTCAGCGGCGTGCTCATCGGCCGCGTGAAAAGCGTCCAACTGGTCGAAGACGGCGTGATCGTCGAAGCGGCCATCAGCGACAAATATCGCATCCGGGTGGACGACCGCGCCCGAATCGGCGGCGGCTCGCTCTTGGGCGACGCCGTGATCACCATCGTGCGCAGCCAGCGGCCGCAGGAACCGGTTCGCTACGTGACCGACGGCGGCGAGATCCAGGGTGACGCGGCGCCCTCGCTGTTCGAAGTGGTCGACCAGGTACAGCACCGCTTTGACAACCTGGCCATCTCGTTCACGCAAACCAGCGACGATATCGGCGGCCTGGCGCGTAGCGTGCGCAATGTGGTCGACGAGAACGACGAACGCGTGCGGCGGCTGCTGGATGCAGCCCAGCGGAGCATGGAACAGATGGCGGCCGCGGCTCAGAACGTCGGCATCACCGCCCAGAAAATCGGCGTGGCGGCCGAGGAGCTGAACAAGGTGGTCGGCAATCCGGAGTTCCAGCGCGACCTGCGGCAAAGCGCCAACATGCTGCCCGAGCTGTTTGAGGAAGCCCGCGGCGTGGTGGCCAACGTCCGCAACACGATGCAGTCGGCCGAACGCAACTTCCGCAACCTGGAATCGTTCACACAAACGCTGGGCGAGAAGGGCGGCCCGGTGCTGGAGAACGCCGACCGGCTGTTCAACCAGCTTGGCAGCAGTTCCGAAAAGCTCGATCAGCTTTTGGAAAACCTGGTGGTCTTCAGCGAGGCTTTGAACCGTTCGGACAGCAGCGTCGGCAAACTGCTCAACGACGACACGCTGTACCGCAACGTCAACGAACTGCTTGAGAACGTGAACCGAATTACGTATGAGATCCGGCCCGTGATCCGCGATGCCCGACTGTTTGCCGACAAGCTGGCACGCCACCCCGAAACCCTGGGCGTGGCCGGCGCCCTCCGCGGCCGCACCTCGGGCGCGAAGCCGGTGATTTTCGGCCGCAGCGACAGCGAACGCGGCGGCCTGTTCGGCTCCGGCTCGGCCGTGATGCTCGACGACGAAGATTACTGCCCGACCGGAATCCAAGGACCGGAGCTGTATTATCCGGCCGCGTCGCGGGCTCGCATCCGCGCCACGAGCGCCACCAGCTCAGTCGCCCAAGCGGAGAAACCGTCGGCCCCGCGCGTGGCCAGCCGCACGGCCACGAATCAGCCGCTGCGCGGTGGCGCCCCGATCGCGAGCGGCACCAAGCCCACGGCCGATCGAACCACGACCGCTCCGACGGAGCAAAAGGCTGAACCTGCCCAATCAACCGGCAGCGCAGCCAGTTCGGCGACTCAGCAGCGGGCTCCACGGCTCAAGCCTGTCGGCGGTCCGTCGGCGGGCGGCAACTACTCGCCCAACACCAGCTACATGTCGCGGTATCCGTACGGCAACTAAGGTACGTTGGTGGCCGAACGGAGAACGCGGCACGCGTGAACTCTGGCAGTAGCTGCCCCGGCCCGATCAGTCATCGTCGCCGGGCACCGGCTCGATGGTCGCCCGCATGGAACCCTTGCAGCGCTCGATCAGGATATCCTTCCCGTAAGCATGGATCTGGTCGCTCTTGAGCTCGGCGTGTTCCAGGGTGGTGGTCAGCACTACGGCCCGTCCGTAACTATCGACCTCCCGGGCGAGCTGATAGCCGGTTTCGTACGGGTAGTGGAACAGCTCCGAGAGCATCTTGATCACGTAGAAGTACGAATGGTCGTCGCTGTCCCATAGCACGACGTTGTACCGCGGTTGCCGTTTGGGCCGTTTCTTGTCCTTGGGTTTCTGTTTGGTTTCGGTCTTTTCTTCCGGAACAGCTACGGCACCAGCAGTTTGCTCTTCCACTGCGACAACCTCCTTCAGAACCACAAGCTTTCCGTGCGCCCGCGCATCGCGACCTGTCTCTAGCTGGCAAGGCCGATACCGATCCCCCGGCTAGCATCGCTAGCTGCCGCGTCGGCACGCTTGCATTCGTCCCGCCAGAGTGCCCAGGAACGAGCGTGGAGGGCGATATGAAGGGCACCCAGCATCCCCCCGCGCCCTGGGGATCAAGCGGTGCCCCGATTGGCCCTGAAATCCAATCCTCATTATATTGGCGTGCCGACAGGCAGGCAAAATCCGCGTATCCCGCATCGCTCCTAAGGCAACCACCTATGACTTTGGACGAATTCCTCGCCTCCGAGGCCGGACGGTTCGAAGACGAATTGTGCGAACTGCTCCGCATCCCCAGCGTCAGCGCCGACTCGCAGTACAAGGCCGACGTCCGCCAGGCGGGCCAGTGGGTTGCCAGCCAACTGAGCGGGCTGGGATTCCAGACCCAAATTTTTGATACGCCCGGACATCCGATCGTATTTGCCCAAAGTCCAGAAATCCCGGGGGCCCCCACGGTTCTGGTGTACGGCCACTACGACGTGCAGCCGCCCGATCCGCTCGACGAGTGGATCTCGCCGCCGTTTGAGCCCACCAAGCGCAACGGCAATCTCTACGCGCGGGGGGCGACCGACGACAAAGGCCAGATGTTCACGCACATCAAAAGCGCCGAGGCCTGGGTCCGCACCGCCAACAAGTTGCCGGTCAACCTGAAGTACCTCATCGAGGGCGAAGAAGAGATCGGCAGCCCGAACCTCAAACCTTTCATCGCCAGCCATCGCGACCTGCTGGCCTGCGACTGCGTGGTGATCAGCGATACCAGCCAGTTTGGCCCCGGCCAGCCGGCGATCACGTACGGTCTCAAGGGCATTGCGTACTTCGAACTGCGGCTCACCGGCCCCAAGCAGGACCTGCACAGCGGCACCTTCGGCGGGGCCATATCCAACCCGGCCAACGCCCTGGCCAAAATCCTGGCAGCGCTGGTCGACGACCGCGGCCGCATCCAGGTGCCCGGCTTCTACGACGATGTGATCCCGCTCACGCAGGAAGAACGCGAGTCGTTCGCCAAGTTGCCGTTCTCCGACGAACAGTTCATGGAGCAGCTTGGCGTCGACGGCCTCTTCGGCGAAGAAGGCTACACGACGCTGGAGCGCCGCTGGGCCCGGCCTACCTGCGACATCAACGGCCTGTGGGGCGGTTACCAGGGCGAAGGCGAAAAAACCGTGTTGCCTGCCAAGGCTGGCGCCAAGTTCAGCTTCCGCCTGGTGCCCAAGCAGGATCCGCAAAAGATCACCGAAAGCCTGCGGAACTACATCGCCCGCCTGATGCCGCCGGGCATCCGCTGGGAGCTGAAGGCTTCGCACGCCTCGCCGGGCGTGGTGGTCAGCCGCGAAAGTCCTTACGTGCAGGCAGCCGCTCGGGCAATCGAAGCCGGCTTTGGCAAGGAACCGGTGTTCATCCGCGAAGGCGGTTCGATCCCGGTAGTGAACACGTTCTTCGACGAACTGGGCGTGGACACGCTGCTGTTGGGCTGGGGCCTGAACGACGACAACCCACACAGCCCCAATGAAAAGTTCTGCCTGGCCGACTTCCACCGCGGCATCAAGGCCAGCGCCTACCTGTGGCGCGAACTGGGGGAATTGAAGAAGTAATCACCCGCAGCGCTTAGGGGCCGCTGTGCGGACCAATCCAACCAAGTATGCAATAGCGCACGGATCACAGAGTCGTGGCACGCTCACTAGCTACGTCTGTAAACGGTCCGCGGTGCGAACTCTACTTGGGATTCCAGACGCGGCAGAGCGGTTCGCCGCGACGATAGCCGGCCTGGTCAAGGACCGGCTGCGTGGAATAGATGCGTGCACCGGTTCCTTCGTGCACATACTCGTAGAGCAGGGCGGTACCCTTCGCACCTTTGGCGTCGGCCGGCAGGGCGTAGAACAACGCTTTGGCATCGGGCCCGGCGGCGGTCTCAAGCCCCGCTGCGTCCCAGATCACCGGCACGAGCCCCGGCCCGGGCCGATCCTTCGCAAAGAACGCCACCGGACGGCCGGGCTGCCTCGCCGCAAACGGTGGTTCGCCTCGTGCACCGTCTACATCATAAAACGCCACCGGCAGGTTCAGGTCGTCCTGCGACAGATCCAGCCGGTACATCACCTGGTTGTAGTCATAACGCGGTGTCGGCCGCTCGTTGCCGGAAAATAACTGCGTGTAGGTGCCTTCAAAATAGATCGTGCGGCCGCCGTCCTCGTCAAAGAACGGGTGATGCTTGGGGTTATAAAACGAATACCGGTCGTGAGTCACGATCTTGCGGGCGTACCGCCAGGGACCGGTGGGAGCATCGGCTTCGGCATACCAGACCTCGCCCAACAGCGATGACTCACCGTTGACTTCCACGGCGATCATCACCCACCGCTGCCGATGCTCGTTCCAGTACGTCGACCCGCTGTGAACGTGCACGGTTCGCCCCGTATCGACGTCGCGTAAATCGATCAGCACTTCGTCGGCCTTTAGCAGACCGCGATTGACCAGCATCTCCTGATCTTTTTGCGTGAGCGGTGGCGTGTTCGCCTTCCAGGCGTAGCGTGGCTTGCCGTCTGGTCTGCGTTCAATCTGGCCGTCCTCTGGCTTGGTACCAGGCTTCAGACAACTGTAGCCTTCGTACTGCGACGGATCGAGAAACGCCTTCACATCGGCTTTAACGCGGGTGAGCGGCAACGGATTGGCAAAATAGACGTACTCCATGCCATCCGCATCGCGGTGCAGGAAGGTATGGGCCTGGGGTTCCAGAAACACGTCCGGCCGGTTGAATTGGCAGACCTCGTCGAACTGTTGGGTTTCGTCGTTCCAGACCACAAAGCCCCAGCGATACGCTTCGAGCCAGTTGCGGATTTTGACGTACGAGGCGTACATCCGCTCACGGCCGGTTTCGTCGGGCAGTACTGTCAGGGCGGCAATCCAGGTTGGGCCATCGCCAGGCATCTTGGCTGTGGGGCGCACGGCGCCATCGGGCCCCACAAAATAATCGAAGTCCAATCCCATCGCCGGCGATGGCCCGCCGCGTCCCGGTCGCGGCGTGGTCGCTCCGGTGACGTGGAAGTTGGCGGCCAGCGGATGCGCCGGGCGCGAGGTATCACCCCAGAACCAGTAGATCCGGTCACGATAAACGGCCGCCATCACGCTGTCGCAGCCCATCACCTCGGCATGCAGCAGTGGTTGCTTGATCGGTGCCTTGCCGCCCAGCAGCAGCGTATCGCGGTAGATGCCGGCCCCCGTCACGCGGTACAACCGCTCGGCCAGGTTGATGCGGCGGAGCTTAACGGTCGCTCTGCCGCCCGGCTCAACCTGGAAGGTCCGGCCGCGCATGCCGAAACCGTCCGCCGGGTATTCGTAGCCGTGGCTACGAATGTTGAAGAAGACTTGGCGATGCATCAGGTCCGGCTCGGTAATGGCGGCCAGCCCATTGCTATCGGTGATGAACGTCACATGGTTGTTGGTTTCCAGTTCCACCAGCGGCACGCCGCGACCGGTGGCTTCGTCGATCACTTCGATCGCGAAGGGGCGTGTCGCGTGTTCCTCGGCCAAAGCGGCCGCGTCCGCCAGCAGCATCGCAGCCAGAGCAGCCCAAATAACCAGCAATTGCCTGCGAACATCCCAAGCGCGCATCGCAGCACCTTTCCCCAACAACGGCAAGCCCCCTGCACTTAGGGGGTTATTGTAGCATGCTGCGGTGGGGCCGGTGCAATCAGGCTGGGGCGAGGCGGTTACTCGGTCTTGCGCCGGCGGCGCGGCAGGTCCTGCTGGCCCAGGCTTGCCTTGCTCCGCAGCAGGTGATGATAATGCTGGGCAAAGCGGTGGGCTTCATCGCGCACGTACTGAAGCAGCCGCAGCGCATAAGCATGGCGGCTCAGCCGAAGCGGCTCGTCGCGGCCCATCACAAAGATTTCTTCTTCGCGCTTGGCCAGCGAAATGACCAGCGGCGGGTCGATCTCAAGTGCCCGAAAGGCGGCCAGGCCGGCGTTCAATTGTCCCTTGCCGCCGTCGATCAACAGGATGTCGGGGAAGGCTTCGCCTTCATCGCTCAGGCGTTTGAACCGCCGGGCAACCACCTCGTGGATGCTGGCAAAGTCGTCGATGCCGGTCACGCTGCGGATGCGGTAGCGTTTGTAGCCGGGTTTGAACGGCAGCCCATCGATGAACTGCACCAATGAAGCCACGGTTTCGCCGCCGCCCAGGTGGGCGATATCCACGCCTTCGATCCGCCGCGGCACGTCGGGCAGATGGAACACCTTCTTGAGCCCGTTGAGGCCTTTGGAAGGATCGATGTAGAACACCTCGGGTTGGGCGTGGGTATCCAGTTCGCCGCGGTCATCGAGCCGTTCGAGCAGGCGGATTTCGTCGCGGAGGCGGGCGGCCTTCTCAAACTGCAGGTTTTTCGACGCCTCCAGCATTTCGTCGCGCATTTCCTTGAGCAGCCGCGTCTTGTTGCCGTCGAGAAACATCCGCAGCCGGTTGATGTCGCGGCGATAATCCTCCTTGCTGATCCGCATGTTGCACGGAGCCGTGCACTGGTTGATGTTCGCCAGCAGGCACGGGCGGAACCAGCGCCACTTCTCGTCGCCTTCTTCAATGTCCAGGCTGCACGTGCGGAACTTGAAGATCTTCTGCAGCACCTGGATCGCGCCGCGCAAACTGCTCGCGCTGGCAAACGGTCCGTACAGCTTGGTGCCGCGTTCCTTGGGCTCGCGCGTGAACTCTACCCGGGGGAAATCCTCGCGGGTGTAGATCTCCAGGTACGGAAACGTTTTGTCGTCTTTGAGATCGACGTTGTACTTGGGCCGCACGTCCTTGATGAGCCGGGCTTCCATCAGCAGCGCATCGACTTCGCTCTCGGCGTCCAGGTAGTCGATGTCGGCGATTTCGCGCACCAGATCGGCGGTGCGGCGATCGGTTTGCGCGGCCTTAAGGAAGTAGCTGCCGGCCCGAGCCCGGAGGTTCTTGGCCTTGCCGACGTAGATCACGCGGCCGGCCGAGTCCTTCATCAGGTATACGCCGGGCGTGGTGGGGAACTCGCGGACCTTGGCCGCGGCACGGCGATAGCCAAACGTATTGGGCCCCGGGGCCAGTTCCGAGGTGCCGTCGTAATCAGGCAGCCGGGGCTCATCATCGGCATCATCGACTTCGCCGGTCACGGGCGCATCGTCGTCGGCCGACATACCCCACTCGCTAGGATCGCCTTCGTCGACGACCAGCTCCGGTCCCATCTCAGACGCGGGGGCATCCGTAGATTCCGGCGAATCTGCGGCGGCAGGCGGCGGCGCAGCGGCATCAGCGTCGCCCGGCATCGCTCGGCGGACGGCGGGAGAATCCGATTCAGTCGGTTTGCGAGGCTTCTTGCTCATCGCCCAGGGCGTGGTAGAAAGGGCAGGGGGCGTTATCAGCGACACCGCCGAGCAGTCTCACGGCGGCCTAGCTAGATTCTACGCGTAGCCCCACAAACAGCCCAGGCGGGCACGATGCCACGCCTACCGACCGCAGGACAGTCGCAATCGTCTCCCAATGCCGGAAGGCCGCCTTCGAAGTCTCGCCATCGTGCTGTCGCCGCGACCGAAAACAGCGTCGTCCCAGTTTGAGGCACCGGTAAACCGGGCAAGAATGGTCGTGAACTCAGCTACGCTCTGGCTGTTCGTCCCTTCGCTCTCGATCGCCCTTGGTGTGTTGCTTGGCGCCTAGCCACGTGGTACGGCACCGCGGTTGCAGGCTCGCGTAGCAACCCAGTCGTTGAAGCCTTTGTCACCCCAAGCAGCGGGGAGTCCGCCGTGAGCAAGCCGATCCTCTTTGATCCCAGCGAATACAGCGAACTGACATCGGCCGACCAGGCCTTGCTCCAGCGCGGCTACCAAAAGGCCATCGAAGCCGTGCGTCGCAACATCACGCCCAAGGGGTTCTCCGCCTGTTCGCTTGATGACAATCAGGTGTACGGCACCGATGCCAACTACCGCAGCGTGTGGGCGCGAGACGGCAGCAAGACCATCATCTGGACCTTGGACCTGGATGACGAAGATATCCGCGCTTGCCAGGCTCAAACGCTGCGGACGATCCTATCACACCAGGCGCCTGCGGGGCAGTTGCCGGCGCACGTGCTGATCGACACCGATAAACCAGAGTACGGCGGGGTCGGCGGCATCGCGGCATTGGATAGCGTGCTTTGGACGATCATCGCCACGTGGCGGTACAGCAACCACACCGGCGACTGGTCCATCGTCGCAGAATACGCCGAAAACCTCCAGCGCGCGATGGACTGGCTCAGCGCGCACGACGCCAACAACAGCGGCCTGCTCATCATCCCCGAAGCCGGCGATTGGACCGACCTGTTCGCCCGCAACTACTACGTGCTGTACGACGAGGTGTTATGGTATCGCTGCCTGATCTGCTATGCCAACATTCTGCGTCACCAGGGCGATCAGGATCGAGCGGCCGACTACGAAGCCTGGGCCGCGCACGTACGGCGGATGATTCTCAAGACATTCTGGCCGACCACGCTGGTCGATCTCACCGAGGGCGGACCGTCGTTTGCCGACGTGCAGTTCTGCCTGGGCGATTCCAGATACCTGGTGGCCCAGATCTCGCCGTTCAGCTTCAGTTGGCGGTGCGATGTGTACGCCAACATCCTGGCGTACCTCACCAACCTGATTGACCGCGAACGGGCCATGATGACGTTTCGGTTTCTGTGGGGCGTGGGCACCAACTCGCCCTGGCCGGTGAAGAACCTGTACCCGCCCGTCCACGCCGGTGATCCCGAGTGGCGGAACTACTTTACCGTCAACCTGCTGAACCTGCCCAACCACTACCACAACGGCGGCATCTGGCCATTTATCGGCGGTCTCTGGGTGCGGTATATCCACAAGCTCGGCATCGTCGACCTGGCCCGCCGCGAACTGGTAAACCTGGCCCAGTTGTGCTCACTTGGCGTAAGTCACGAATGGGAGTTCAACGAGTGGCACCACGGGCAGACGGGCCGGCCGATGGGCAAGGCGTTCCAGGCCTGGAGCGCCGCCAGTTTCATCAAAGCCTGCCACAGCTTGCATCTGGATCCCGAGTCGCTCGACACGGATTGACCACTGCTGGTTTCCATGTGCGCCGGCGTTCCTACCGGGCGAGCCAGCCGCCGTCGATATAGATGATGCTGCCGGTCATGTATCGGCAAGCGTCGGAAGCCAAGTACACAACGAGCCCGCCCAGTTCTTCGGGGTCGCCCCAGCGGCCCATCGGAATGCGATCGCGGATTTGCGGGCCGCGCACCGGGTCATCCTTCAGCACGCCAGAGTAGGTGGTGTAGAAGTAGCCCGGCGCGATGCAGTTGACTGCGATGCCCTTGGTGGCCCAGCTCGTGCCCAGGCTCTTGGTCAAACCGGCGATACCGTGCTTGGCGGCGGCATAGGCGGAGATGTTCCAGCCGCCTTCCTCCGACATGATCGAGCCGATGTTGATGATCTTGCCGCGGCCCTTGGGCAGCATGTGCTTGGCCGCCTGCTGGCAGAGATCCATCGCCGCAAACAAATGCACCTCGATCAGGTGCCGCCATTCGTCGGCCGGGTATTCCTCGGGCGGGTGCCGCGTACCGCCGCCCGCGTTGTTGACCAGAATGTCGATGCTGCCCAGCTCGTCCACCACGCGATCGACCAGGCCCGCGCGAGCCTCGGGCTTGGACAGGTCCGCCTCGACGGAGATTACGCGGCGGCCCATGGCCTGGATCTTCTCGTGGGTTTCGCGGTTGGAGACATCGCGGGCCACGATGGCGATATCGGCACCGGCTTCCGCCAAGGCCAATGCCATCGCCGCGCCCAGACCTCGCGTTCCGCCGGTCACCAGGGCCACGCGGCCATCGAGCTTGAACAGATCGAGAATCATGGGGGTGGATGCTCCAGGCAGGTTCCAAATTCGATGCGGTCCGCGAGCGGCTGCTGCATGTCTCACACATCGACAACCGCTTTGATGTGTCGCCGAACGTACGCCGACGACGCTCGCATTGCAAGATGCTCCCCACCAACAAAGGGTAGGTGGGCGGCCGCTCGTCAGAGCGGTTACCCGCTGACAGCGCGCAGCGCGATCGCAAGCAGCAGTGCGAACGCCATGCTGCGAGCAACTACAAGAAACTACCGGCGCGGGCGGAGCACGCCGATGCGGTCCAGCTCGCGGAAGTCGGTAATACCGCGGCACGCGGCGACAATCGCCCGTTCGCGGATGCCGACGTGCCCAGCCTGTTTGCAAGCGGCCACGAACGTGGGTGCGTCCTTGGCCTTGAGCAGAGCCTGGCGGACAACGTCGTTGACTACCAGCAGCTCGTACACGGCGGTCAGGCCGCGGTAGCCGATGCTGTTGCACGCCGGGCAGGTGGGCGGCGGCTGCGGCTGGTCTTCAGGCTTGAGCTTGGGATTGAGCGGCGGAGCAGGGGGCGGACCTTGCTGGTAGAAGCCCGTTACCTTGCCTTGCGGAATCCCCAGCTGCTGCAAGAGCTGCGGCGCGGCCGGCGTGAACATCTTGCAGCCTTCGCACAACTTGCGAATCACCCGCACGTTGAGCACCGCGCGCACGTGCTTGGCCAGCAGTTCGCGCGAAACCTTCTCGTCGTCGGGCCCCTTGAGCGTGAGCAGGCTCAGCAAGGCCTCCGGGGCAGTGGCCGGACCGGCCACGCCGACCAGCACGCGACGATCCTCGTCGGGCTGATCCAGCAGCAGGTTCAAGGTGCCGGCATTGATCAGGTGCCGGACGCAGATCACATCCGGATAACGCCGGATCAGGCTGGGCAGCACCGTCAGCGGCGACTCGCCCGCGGCGCTGTTGAACGTGGTCACCGGCGCGTTCTCCACCGCCGGATCCGGCCGCTGGGCGTCTTCAATCGCCTCGGTGTTGAGCACGTAGCGGTCGATCGCCCGAATGGTGAGGTTGTACGCGGTCGAAAAGCCGCTCTTGGGCGGACCGGAAACCACCACCACGCCCGGGGCGCCCAAGGCCTCCTTGAGCTGTTCGAACATCTTGGGCGTCATGCCCGCGTCGACAAACTTCTCGGGCACCTTCACGCCGTGGTCGAACTGCAAGGTGAGCCGTTCGGCCTGGGCGGTGGTCTGACAGGTAGCCTCGCAGGGGATCTTTTTCTTCTTGCGGAGGATCTCGAACTTGCCCTCCTGCTTGGGGCGGGGCACGTTCAGATCCATGCCGGCGTGGGCCTTGATGATGGCCATGGCCGTGCTGCCGAACTGCGGGTCGATCACGCCGGCTTCGTGGGTCACACCGTCGATCACGTAGTGCAACTGCACGCCCGCCGCCGTGAGGGTGAAGACCAGCGTATCAGCTCTAGCCGCCAGCGCTGCATCGACAATCGTCCGCGTGTTGGCCGACAACATCGGGTCGATGGCGGGCAACTCGGCCGTCGTCTGAAATTTCGTGGCAGGTTCGACGAACTCCGGTTCCTTCTTTTTCTTGCTGAACCAGCCCAACATAGATCCCTTTGCAGCGGTTGCGCCAGAAGGCGTGGCGACCAGTTGAAAAGCACCGACGAGCGGCCGATCCATCGCCCCGAACAGGTAGTATCCTACCGTCGATCATACTCGGTGGTTGCCTGACGACAAGCGAGGGGGCGCGGCGGGCGGCCCACCGCGTCCTGCCGGCCCACCCGGCGATGGGGGTCCAGGCAGGGAGCACCAACAAAAAACCTCCGCTGCGGCCCCGGTAATCCGGGCGGCAGCGGAGGTGAAATCGGTCGCGTTGAAAGTGGTTGGCGCTCGCAGGACCTAGTGGTCCTCCAAGCCGTCGGCGTCAACCGGCCAGGGCCTGGAAGTCAGGTCCTTCATCTTCGGCGGGTTCACGCAGCTTGAGTGTGGGGCGTCCGGCCGGAAATCGACGCTCTGGCGTAAAGCCTCGCGTCCCTCCCATGAAAAATTCGTGGAACTCGGCGGCTGGCCCGGTCTGGAAGTCGCGTTTCAACCGCATCAGGATCTCCTTCCAGGAGAGCCCGCTGCGGTAGATCACGCGATACGCTTCTTTGAGTTGCTGGATATCCTCGTTGCTGAACCCGGCCCGGCGGAGGCCCACCAGGTTCAATCCCACCACCAGCGTGGTGGCTCCATCGACGGTCACAAACGGCGGAATGTCCTTCACCACATGGGCCTGGCCACCGACCATCGCCAACCGGCCGATGCGGCAGTACTGGTGTACGCCCACCTGTCCGGAGACGTAGGCCCGGTCTTGCACTTCGACGTGCCCGGCCAGCCCGGCGTTGTTGGTGAAGATGGCATTGTTGCCGATACGGCAGTCGTGGGCGAAATGGACGCCCACCATGATCAAGTTGTTGTCCCCCACCACCGTGACACTATCGGCGTGCATGCCGCGGTGCATGGTTACGTGCTCGCGGATGATGTTTCCCGAGCCGATAATCAGCTTCCCGCATTCGCCTCCGTGGCGCGCGTGTTGGGGCACGCCGCCCAACACCGTGCCTTCGTAGACGTGGTTGCGCGGGCCCAGTTCCGTGCCCGTCTTGACGACGACGTGGCTTTCGAACTGGCATTCATCACCGATCCGTACGCCGGCTTCGATCACGCAAAACGGCCCGATGCGCACGTCGCGGCCAATCTCCGCGGCGGGATCGACGATCGCCAATGGATGGATCTTCGACACCAAATGTCCCCCGAAAAATGGAGCGGCCGGCGGGTCGGACCCAGCGGTCCGGACGAATGGGCGGCGCACTTCATATGGGGTTTATCGGCCCTAACGCCCGGGAAAATCCAACGTGCTTCGCCGGGTCCGAAGGGGTAGGGGGGTTATAGAGAAAGTGGGGACGCACGAAAATATCATCTGACTCAGATTTGTCGGCACGGCCGCTAGCACGTCGCCCCCATGCCGTCGACGGCGCAAATCTGTTAAATTAGTTGCGACAGCAAGACCGCTCGCCGCCCCCCGCCGGCGACATCAGCCATCCGCTTGCTGCCGTCAACGCTAGCAGCGGCGGCGACTGTTTCGACCTCAGGGAGTTTTCCATCGTGCCCACCAAACACGAAATCTACGACCAGGCCAACGCGCTCAAAGATGAAGGCAAGCTCGACGAAGCCGTGGCCAAGCTGCACGAAGCGCTCGCCGTCGATCCCAACTTCGCACTGGCGCACGCCGCCCTGGCAGTCATCCTCGGCCGGTTGGGCCGCCACGAAGAAGCCATCCAGCACGGCCTCAAAGTGTGCGAACTGGAGCCGGATGATCCGTTCAGCTTCACGGCCATGAGCGTGACCTACCAGCGGGCAGGCCGGATTCCCGAAGCCGAAGAAGCCATGTTCCGCGCCCGGATGATGGAGCAGCAGCGCCGCGGCTAATGCGGCAAGGCTACCGCCGGGGGCGGGGCACTGGCCGGCAACCTCGAAAGAACCTGGTTGCGGTTCGGAACGCCCCTTCCAACCGGCAAGGTCGACCTGGTTTTCGCGTTTTGGTTCAGCACCATGGCTTCTGGGTGGTAGCCCGCACCGCATGCGATTCCGCACGATCTTCTTTCGCAGTTGCCGTCTGCGGTGCCCCCGCTGCGGACAAAGCCGGCTGTTCCACGGCTGGTTTGCCATGCACGACGCTTGCGATCACTGCGGCCTGCCGTTTCACCGGGGGCCAGGCTTTTACCTGGGCTCGATCTATTTCAACTACGGTCTCACATCGGTCCTGGCCCTGACGGCGTTCTTCGTGCTTTACCTGGGCTATGGCATCTCATCCGACGTGCTCATGTGGCCGCTGGTAGCCTTCTGCTTGATCTTCCCGCTGTGGTTCTTCCGCTATGCCCGCAGCCTGTGGCTAGGCATGGACGAGTACTTCGACCCGGCGGAAGAGCGACCGCAAGCCTAAGAAGCGCCCCCTCGCCATCTTTCCTTCCGGCCGGGTAGCCGCAAACGGTCACGCTTGACCAGAGGGCATAAAACGCCCTGTCACAGTGGCGTGTTGCCGCCCCCGCTTCTGGCGGATTACCCCTGCTTTTTCAGGGCCGCAATGCCCCCCGTGTGGCCTGTACGCGGTGAACAGGCGCTGCGGGATGGGGTGAGGATTCGCCCCAAGCTTTGGGTTCCCCCATCCCCATCCAATAGCGGGTGTGCTTTAAACGCAATTGCCCGATGGATTTATCCAGGCCGCAGAACTTAACACGGCAGCCGAAAATGGGGCGGTTGCACGTTGAAAAGGCGTTGGCGGATGTGCATTCCCGAGACGCAGCGCTCCGATACCAGCACTAATCCCGGAACACCGGACATGGATGCGCAATGAGGCGCATTCGCCGGAGAACGATTTCGGTGAGATTCGCACTGCGCGCCCGCAAGAACACAGTAGTGCGTAACCGGTTCACTCAGGCTTCCAAGGATCGGAGGAGCGGCTGATGAGATTGTATCGTTTCTGTAGCCTCCTTGCCGCCCTCGGCATGCTCTCGCTGAGCACTGCCGCGGTGGCGCAAGAGAGTCGTGCCGTGAGCCGCACGAGCTACGGCTACGTCCAAGCGGACGAGGCCCCGTATGCGGCGGCTGACGTCAACCCGCCGTTGGTTTACGCCGGCGCTGAAGGCGGTGGTGATCGGGGCTGGGGTAGCGAAAGCTACTGCAGCAACCCGTGGACGCTGTTCCCGGAAGACGCCCCGTTCGTGATCGGCGGCTGGGCGCAAGGCGGCTACCACAACAAGACCACGCCGCTCTCGACGGTCCGCGGTGACGGCCTTGCGTTCAACGACGTGCCCCACCGCTTCAACATTCACCAGCTCTACCTGTACGCCGAGCGCGTGGCGGACGGTGACCGCGGCCTGGACTGGGGTTTCCGGCTCGACGCCATGTACGGCACCGACGCCCGCTATGGTCAGTCGTTCGGCCAGACCTCGGGCTGGGACGTTGACTGGGATCACGGCGTCTACGGCTGGGCTCTGCCCCAGGCCTACGTGGAATTGGCCAGCGGCCCGCTGAGCGTGAAGGCTGGTCACTTCTACACGATCATCGGTTACGAAGCCGTCCCGGCGATCAGCAACTTCTTCTACAGCCACTCCTACACCATGTTCAACAGCGAGCCGTTCACCCACACCGGTGTGCTGGCTAGCTTGGAAGTGGCCGATGGCGTGACCGTGTACGGTGGTTGGACCCTCGGCTGGGATACTGGTTTTGAGCAGTTCGCCGGCGGCAGCAACTTCCTCGGCGGTATCAGCTTCGAAGCCAACGACTGGCTGACCCTGACCTACGCCACCACGATCGGCGACTTCGGCATGCGGGGTGACGACGGCTACATGCACAGCATCGTCGCCACCGTGCAGCTGACCGATTCGTGGCAGTACGTCGTGCAGAGCGACTACCTGACCGTCAACGGTCCCGGCTTCAACGATTCGATCGGCATCAACCAGTACCTGTTCTACTGGTTCAACGATTGCCTGGGCTGGGGTAACCGCCTCGAATGGTGGAAGGCCGACGGCATCAGCCGCTGGGAAGCCACCACGGGCTTCAACGTCAAGGCCCACGCCAACTGGGTGCTGCGTCCGGAAATCCGTTACGACTGGCACCCCGGTCAGAACTTCGACCAGTGGACCTTCGGCGTGGACAGCTACGTCACCTGGTAACCAGCTGGCCGAACATACGACCTGAAACAATCGCGACCAACCTCGCAACGACCGCCTGCTGCCGGACCCCGGCGGCAGGCGGTTTCGTTATTGGCACTCGCCACGGAGGCTCCCGGCAAACCGCGGCCATTTCCCGCATCGGGCGTGCATTTGCTCCCCGTCTCGTCTACGGTGTTACAATCAGGCCCAAACCGCCGCCGGCAGCCCCGCCCCCAGAGGCAATTGCGGCGAGCTTTGGCCGCGACCGCAGCGGGGTTCCGCCAGCGCCTGGCGAGCGCACGCACGTAGTCCTCCAGGGCAGCAATCCTCAATTACCAGCAACGAGAAACGTACGATGGCTACCGCACCCAAGCGACATCGCGTGGTGATCATCGGAGGTGGGTTCGGCGGACTCAATGCGTGCCGCCATCTCAAGCGGGTCAACGTGAACGTCACGCTGATCGACCGCCGCAACTTTCATCTGTTCCAGCCGCTGCTGTACCAGGTGGCGACCGGCGGCCTGTCGCCCGCGAACATCGCTACGCCCATCCGGGGCATTCTCAAGCGGCAGCGCAATGCCGAAGTGCTGTTGGGCGAAGTGGTCGGCATCGATGCCGAGAATCGCCGCGTGCTGCTGACCGACGGCGAAATCGGTTACGACACCCTGGTTGTCGCCGCCGGCACCACCACCTCGTACTTTGGCCACGACCACTGGCAGGAAGTCGCCCCCGGCCTTAAATGCCTGGAAGAAGCCACCGAGATTCGCCGCCGCGTGCTACTGGCGTTTGAAACGGCGGAGCGGATCACCGACGAGATCGCCCGCCACGATGCCCCGGCAAGCATGAGCGAGGAGGTGGCCCGCTGGCTCACGTTCGTGGTGGTCGGCGGCGGTCCCACCGGCGTCGAACTGGCCGGCGCCATCGCCGAGCTGGGCCGCGGCACGCTGCCCCGCGAGTTTCGCCGTATCGATACGACCAAGACGCGTGTCTACCTGGTCGAAGGTTCCGACCGCGTGCTGTCCGTTTACCCGCCCAAACTGTGCGAGAAAGCTCGCCATGCCCTGGAACGGCTCGGCGTAACCATTCGCACCAATTGCCTGGTTACGGATATCCAGCCCAACCAGGTAACGATCTCGCACCGCAATCCCGACGGCACCGCCACCGAAGAAATCATCCCTACGCACAACGCGTTCTGGGCCGCCGGCGTGCGTGCTTCCCCCTTGGGCAAAACCATTGCCGAGGCCACAGGAGCCCAGACCGACCGGATGGGGCGGATCATCGTCGAGCCCGATTGCACCATCCCGGGGCATCCCGAGATCTTCGTCATTGGCGATTTGGCCCACTTCAACACCGGCTCGGCCGAACAACCTAAACCGCTGCCCGGCTTGGCCCCGGTGGCCATCCAGCAGGGCCGCTACGTAGCGAAAGTGATCCGCCGACGGCTGGAACGACGGACCACGCCACCCTTTGAGTACTTCGACAAAGGTTCGATGGCCACCATCGGTCGCGGCCAGGCCGTGGCGCAGATGGGCCGCCTGCACCTCAGCGGCTTGATCGCCTGGCTGGCGTGGTTGTTCGTCCACCTGATGTACCTGGTGTCGTTCTACAACCGATTGCTGGTGCTGTTTCAGTGGGGCTGGAGCTATGTCACCCGCAATCGCTCGGCCCGTTTGATCACCGGCGAACACATCCTGCCCAACACGAGCGACGTAACCCACGACGCCGGCCGCAGCGCCGCGACCGCCTCGGCCGCCAAGGCTGCGGAAGCGTCTTGAGCCGCAACCGCGGTTCGTCGCAGCGTGCCGCGCTGGTTCCTTTCGGTTGCCTACCGCTCAAGGGGGCAGGCTCATGTCCGTTGGCGCGCCGGCCCTACCCACGAGGCGGCCCCTGCGGTACCCTCGGAGGGGCAGCGACTTGGCTACCGGCCACCGCTGCGCTCGTTTGCTGACGTTCTTTCCGCACGACTTCCGCGCCACGCATGAACGAAACGTACTCCAAGGTTGCCCAAATCAAGACGGTCGATGCCCTGCGGGAGCGTTTGGCTTCGCTTGGCTGCGAGATTCCCATCGATCCCGAGATTCTCACCGCCGAGGCCGGCTCGCCGATGGCGCAGCCCCTGGAAATCGGCGGGTTTAAGGTCGGCAACCGCTGGTGCATCCATCCGATGGAAGGTTGGGACGCCAACCCCGATGGCAGCCCCAGCCCGCACACCCTCCGTCGCTGGCAGTTGTTTGGCCGCAGCGGTGCGAAGTTGATCTGGGGCGGCGAGGCCGCGGCGGTTCGGCCCGACGGCCGCGCAAACCCCAACCAGACGATGGCCATCGCGTCCAATCGCGCCGGCCTGGCGGCCCTGCTGGCCGAGGTGCGGAACGAACACCAGAAGCATTTCGGCAATTGCGACGATCTGCTAGTCGGGCTGCAACTGACGCACTCGGGACGCTTTTGCCGCCCCAACAGCAAGAAGCTTGAGCCGCGGATCGCATACCATCACCCGCTCCTCGACGCCAAGTTCGGTATTGATCCCGCCGATACTTCGGTGGTCCTGACCGATGACGATGTGGAGCGGCTCATCGATGCCTACGTGGATGCCGCGAAGCTAGCCGCCGAGGTGGGCTTCAGCTTTGTCGACGTCAAAGCGTGCCACGGCTACTTGATGCACGAGTTTCTGAGCGCTCGTCCGCGGCCTGGTCGCTTTGGCGGCGATTACGAAGGCCGCACGCGGCTGCTGAAAACGGTGATCCATCGCATCCGCGACGAAGTTCCGCACCTGATGATCGGCGTGCGGCTCAGCGCATTTGACATCGTGCCGTTCCAAACGAGCACCGAAGTCGGACGGCCGTATCCCTACGAACACCTGCTGCCGTACCAGCTTGGGTTCGGCACCGATCCTAATGACCCGCTCAACTACGACCTGACCGAAACATTCCAACTGCTGCGCGACCTGCAATCCTGGGGCGTGGTCGCGGTCAACATCTCGTGCGGCAGTCCCTACTACAACCCGCATATTCAGCGGCCGGCCTTCTTCCCGCCCAGCGACGGCTACCTGCCGCCGGAAGATCCGTTGCTGGGCGTGTGCCGGCAAATCGAAGTGGCCCGCCGCTGCAAAGAGGCGTGCCCCGAGCTGCCGATGGTCGGCACCGGTTACACCTGCCTGCAGGATTACGTCCCGCACGTGGCGCAAGCGGTGGTACGTGCCGGCTGGATCGACGCAGTAGGCCTGGGCCGAATGGTGCTTTCTTACCCGGAGCTGCCGGCCGACGCGCTCACCACCGGCACGCTGGCACGTAAGCGGATCTGCCGTACTTTCAGCGATTGCACGACGGCGCCGCGCAATGGCTTGATCTCCGGCTGCTACCCGCTCGATCCGTATTACAAAGCCCTGCCGCAAGCGGCCGAACTCAAAGTCATCAAGAAGGGCTAGCGGCGATACTGCCCCGCCCGGCCGCTTCACAGGTGCTCACCGCCCGTGACGTAAATCACCTCGCCGGTGACGAACGTCGCGGTCAACAGGTAGAGTGCCGCCCGGCAGATCTCCTCGGGCGATCCGGCACGTTCCAACGGGATTTGCCGGGCCAGCCGGTCCAGGTATGCCTGATCCGCACCCGGCGGCGGCAAAATGGCTCCTGGTGCAATGCCGTTCACGCGGATGCGTGGTGCCAGGGCATGGGCCATTCCGCGCGTCATGGTGGCCAGCGCGCTCTTGGTCATTGTGTACACCAGCCGATCGCCGCGAGGGCGGTCGATGCGCCAATCGAGCAGGTTGATGATGTTGCCGCTCGCGTCCTCCGGCAGCCGCCGCGCGAACGCCTGGCACAAGAAGAACGGCGCTTTGAGATTGATGTTGAAGTGCGCATCCCAGGTGGCTTCGTCGGCGTCGAGCGGACCGCCGCTTTCAAAGATCGAGGCGTTGTTTACCAGGATCGTGGCCGGTCCCAGCCTGGCCGCGGTTTCCTCGATGATCCGTTCGGCTGCCGCCTTGGCATCGCTCAGGTCGGCCTGCACGGCCATGGCATCCACGCCGTAGGCGCGCACGGCTGCCGCGGTTTCTTCGGCGGCTTCAGCCGAACGGTTGTAGTGTATCGCGATGTTCGCTCCGGCTTTCGCCAGGGCCAAGGCCAAGGCCCGGCCCACGCGAACGCCGGCCCCGGTGATTACAGCCACCTGTCCTTGGAGCGGGCTGCCCGTCACATCGCCTGCTGAGTTTGTCATGGTGAGTCTTAGTGGTGATATTCGCTGGCTTGCGGCACGAGCCCAATCGCTTGCCCAGGCAAATTGCGCCGCCGGAACGAGGGCGTTGCGGTATCCCCGTCAACGCGGTATCCCTGGCGCTGCCACAGCCATTGTTCAACGGCTTTCCCAAAGCGGCCAGTACCGCCGAGGAAATCTCCAGGGTGGTTGGTGCCAACCCTGATCAAGCGTTACGATGGGGGCGCCTTGGTGCCAGTACCTCGCTTGACCGCCGGCGTCGTTGTCGTTTGTCCGTCTGTGACGTCTCTCCACGCCGGTGCTCTGGATTCGTCTTCGTGAACGGCCTTGCGCAACAAGACGCCGGCCGTGTGGAAGACGAGCCAGGTCGCCGCCGCGCCAGCGTGCTGCCGCCGGGAACCATTCTGAATGATTTGTTGTTGTTCGTGGAGCGACGTTCGCCATGACGCTGCAAGATGCAGAGGCCGCGTATGGCCAGGACGATTTTGAAACCGCCTTCCGGCTATACCGGTCGCTGGCGGACCAGGGAGCCCCGCAGGCACTCTACCGGCTGGGGTACATGTACTCCAACGGCGAAGGGGTGGAAGTCGACCACGAGGCGGCCATCAACTACTTCCGCGCCGCGGCCCAGGCCGATCATCCCGTCGCCGCGTACTGCCTGGGCGCTTGTTATGCCATGGGGCAGGGCGTTGAGCAGGACTTCGAACAAGCCCGGCATTGGTATCAGCGTTCGGCCGAAAGCGGCGATGCCGATGCCATGTTCAAGCTCGGCATGCTGCACGCCCGGGGTGAAGGCGGCAGCCAGGACTTTGACCAGGCGCGCCAATGGTGGCTCCAGGCAGCCGAGGCCAATCAGCCCCAAGCCCTCCAGGCCCTAGGGCAGCTTTACGAACGAGGGCTGGGCGTCGATACCAACGTGCTGGAAGCGGCCACCTGGTACCACCGCAGTGTGCTGGCCGGAGGCAAGGAGGCCGGCGGCCCGTTCTCGCGGATCCTCCCGCAACTCAAGGAGCTGGCCGAGCAGGGTTCCACGCCAGCCAAGTACTTCTACGGCTGGTACCTGTACCACGCCCGCAAGCAGCCCCAGGAAGCGGCCCCCTGGCTGGAACAGGCGGCCCAGGCCGGTCACGCCCAGGCTGCGAGGCTGGCTGGCTACCTGTACATCAACGGCGAAGGCGTCGAAAGCAACGAAGCCAAGGCCGCCAGCTACTACCGCATTGGAGCCGAGGGCGGCGACGCCTTCGCCCAGCACAACCTGGCCACCTGCTACGACGACGGCTGGGGAGTACCCGTCGACCTCGACCAGGCCATCCACTGGTACCGCCAGGCGGCCGCCCAGGGCTTTCAGCACTCGTGGCAGCCGCTGGCCGAACTGCTCGCCCGCCGCAGCCGCAGCCGGGCGGATGCCTGCGAAGCCGTGCAATGGACCGTCAAACTGGCGCAGCAAGCTCCCGGCGAAACGTTCCTCCTGCGGGGTGGCGACAAGCAATGCCTGTGGGTTGCCAAGATTGCCAACGGCGGCAACACGGTGAACCTCTCGGGCATCACGCAGGATCAGCTCACGCTGGACGATCAGCCCCTGACCTTGGGCCCGGTCGATCCGGCCATGCTGGCCGAGGTCGAACCTACGGCCGATGCCCTGCTCGACGCGGCCATGGAATGCCGTCTGGAGGGCGACTTGGATGAAGCCTTACAACTGCTCAATCGGGCCATCGCTCTGGAGCCCGACAAAGCATGGCTCTGGTTCGAACGCGGCGAGGTGCTGGCCGCCATGCGTCGCACCGGCGAAGCCATCACCAACCTGGATCAGGCCATCGCCCTGGGCCTGGAAAGCGATTCGCTGCCCGATGCCTACACCTCGCGCGGCTGGTGCCACGAGCAGGCGGGCCATTATCGCGAGGCACTGGCCGACTACGCTACGGCCCTGGCCCTCGATCCCCAGCACTGCCTGGCCCTCAATAACATGGCCTGGATCCGTGCCACCTGTCCGGTGGATGAACTGCGCGACGGCCGGGCCGCCGTACACTATGCCCTGGCTGCCTGCGAGCAGACCGACTGGGAAGAAGCTAACTTTTTAGACACGCTCGCCGCCGCGCAAGCCGAGTTGGGCAACTTCGCCGAGGCCATCCGCCTGGTTCAAGAGGCCATCGCGTGCGAGGGCGAAGATGCCTCGGCCTTGTTGGAGCACATGCAGTCGTTTGAGCAGCATCGTCCGCTCCGGTCGGGCTCGCGCAAGTCATAAACGGCCGCCAACACGGTAAATCGCTGGCACGAAGCTTGCCCGGAAAATAGATTTTCTGGGGGCCGCAACAACCGGCATTCGGATGTCTGGCGGCGGATCGTTGGTATCGTTCACCCACTGTAGGATGACCTTCTATGACGCACGACGTGGTGCTGATTCCAGGCGACGGCATCGGTCCGGAAGTAACCGAGGCCGTGAAGCAGATCTTCGCAGCCGCGAAAGCCGATATCCGCTGGCACGAACGGCAGGCTGGCGTGGCCGCCCTGGAGTCCAGCAACGACGTGCTGCCCGAGGAAACCCTCGAGGCCATCAACCGCTACCACGTGGCGCTCAAGGGCCCTTGCACCACGCCGGTCGGCGGCGGCTTCACCTCGGTCAACGTGGCCCTGCGCAAGAAGCTCAACCTGTACGCCGCCGTGCGGCCGGTGGTCAGCCTGCCGGGCGTCAAAACCCGGTTTGAGAACGTCGACCTGATCGTGATCCGCGAGAATACCGAAGGCCTATACAGCGGTGTCGAAAACCAGGTGACCGACGGCGTGGTAATGAGCATGAAAGTCGCCACCGAGGCCGCCTGCACCCGCATCGCCCGCTGGGCGTTTCGCTTTGCCACGCAGCGGCGGCGGAAAAAGATCACGGTCTTCCACAAGGCCAACATCATGAAGATTACCGACGGGTTGTTCCTCCGCTGTGCTCGTCGGATTCACGAATACGATTATCCCAACATCGAGTACCAGGAACTGATCGTCGATGCCGGCTGCATGAAGCTGGTGCAGGATCCCTCGCAGTTCGACGTATTGCTGCTGGAGAACCTGTACGGCGACGTCGTGAGCGACCTGTGTGCCGGCCTGGTCGGCGGCCTGGGCGTGGTCCCTGGCGCCAACATTGGCGACAACCAGGCCGTGTTCGAGGCCGTACATGGTTCGGCCCCGGATATCGCAGGGCAGGGGATCGCCAACCCGCTGGCCCTGTTGATGTCGGGTACGATGATGCTGGATTACCTGGCCGATACCCGCGCCGATGCTGCCTGCCGCGAAGTCTCCAAGCGGATCACGGCGGCTTACCGCCAGGCGCTGGCCGAGGGGCAGTGCACGCGCGACCTGGGCGGCACGCTGGGCACCACCGAGTTTGCCCAAGCCGTAATCGACCGGCTACCCTCGTAACCGCCGACCGTAGTCGGCTAAATCACGCTCTTCCGCCCGCAGTGCAATAAAAAACGCGCTCGCGTTGAGTTTCCCTCGGAACCGGGAACTCCACGCGAGCGCGGGCTTCTCTCAGGCAAACGCTGCGTACGATCGGTTGTGGCTTACGGCACCAGCCAGCGGATGGCGTTCCGGATCGGCTGACCGTCGATGTGCACCGACGGCTGGCCCCACAACCCCGGCCGCAACGTCGGCTGTTTGCACAGACCGGTCGGGCAAGCGGCCACCGGCTGGTAGGTCGTTACCGGCGTCGACACGTAGGTCTGGCACGGATTGCAGGGATTGCACGGATCGCAGCACGGGTTGGTCGACACCGTCGGCTGGTACACGGTCGTAGCGCTGGCATAGTAGCTCGTGCTTGGAGCCACCGTGGCCGGAATCGGAGTCGCAGGCACCGGCGTCGTGGTCGGCACCGGCTCCAGTTGCGCCACGGTGCGCACCTCGCTCACGGTTTGCACCTCACCCCACATTTCGGCTTCGCTGATCGGCCGCACGTACGAGCCTTTGCGAACCAGCGGCGTATTGACCAGCGCCGCCGGCACCACGTAATCCACGTCGGCAACTTCGCCGCCGACCGTCACCTCGTCCGCCACGCTGTCGCGATGATCCACCACCACCTTGGCCGCGCTGACCGTGGTGAACGTGGCCGTGGTGGCGCGCTCGACCTCGGTCGGGGCCGTGGTCCGTACCACCGGAGCCAACACGTCTTCATCCGTCGGCACGATGCCCGAGCTTTCGACCACGGGCAAATTCGCGGTGGCCGTGTTGTCGGCGGCGCGAGGCGTCGCAGCCCGCCACATCTCATCGGCCTGCAGCGCAGTCACGGCCAGCAAGGTGACTACCCCAGTGAGCGTCATCAGCGTTTTCATCGATCGTTCCTTTCTAGCAGCGTATGCCATCCATGCTCGCCAGGATGGGCAGCCCCTCTGGCGGCCTATCTATTGTTCAGGCGTATTGAGAAACTGGCAACGGCCCCATGCTGCGTGACAGGTATCAACCGTCATGAGCAAGAACCTCAATGTATCCTCGCCCGGGCGTCATATCGTGTCGGGTCTGTGGAGTGCGGCTTATACAATGGGTTGGATTCTAAGGCGATGCCCATTTCGCCCAATTTGTTACAAACCGCAAAATTTCTCACCCTGGACACCAAGCCTGGGCCGCCGCACTCGATTGAGTTTGGCCATTACTTAGAACACCGCGAGTCGCGTGCCAGACCGCATTTTTCAGCGGTTTTCGAGACATCCCGCTGTATTGATAGCGTTGCCAGCCTCGCAGAAGGCCGCGGCTCGGATCAGGTTGACTAGCTTTGCGATTCGGCACAACCATCACATTTTGACGGTAGTGATGCGGCCTATCGCACGCTGCCAACTCTATATACGCAGGCGTAGCAGCTCTGTTTTTATCACACTCAGAAAACAGCCGGATCTGCTGTCAACACCTTGATGGCATGGACACCACAACTCATGGAGCACGCTGGGGGGTTACAAGAACGTCAGCTATCCATCCCCTCAATCGTCTGAGAGCAACGTGCCATCCTTGTAAACTTTACAAAGACGGCCGCGTCTGACAGCAAGCCGCTGCCAGCAAGAAGGTTGGCCATCGCCAACGCGTGGACAGCTCAAACGTCCAGTCGCTCGATGACTACGCTCGAGGTCAGGTGTTCCACCCGCTGACGGTCAATGCGGGCGGGTAGCAGTTGTGTGACATTATCGCCCGCCGCAGCGATCCCTAGCCGCACAGCGTCGGGCACATCCCAACCTTGGGCGATTCCCCACGCAATGCCGGCGGCCATGCAATCGCCGCAGCCGATCGGGTTTACCACCGGCAGCGTTGGCGGCTGCAAGCGATACGCGGCCTGCCGCGACGTGGCCCAGACGGCACGAGCTCCTTGGGTAATCACCACCCAGGGGGCGCCGGCTGCGTTCAATTGCCGCATCCCGGCCAGCAGCTCGTCATCGCTGGTCAGCGGCCGGCCCAAGGTCGCGGCCAATTCTTCGCGGTTGGGCTTCACCACCAGTGGCGGCTGCGGCGCGGCGAGCATCGCCATCAGTTCCGGCCCACGGATATCGGCTACCGTGGGAACAGCAGCCGCATCCAACAATTGCCGGTAATACTCGCGTGGCGTGCCCTGCGGCAAGGAGCCGGTCAGTACCGCCACCGCGGCCGAGCTGGCTTCCTCGCGGTAGGCAGCGGCGAAGGCTTCCAATTCCTCGGCACTGGCCGGGGCGGCATTCTCCACCAGTTCGGTGGTGCGGCCATTATCCTCAAGCAGTGTGGTGCAAACTCGGGTGGCCCGGCTGCTGGGAACCCAGCCAGCCGTCACGCCGGATTGGGCAAACTCGCGCTCGATGGCGTCACCCGTCTCGCCGCCGATTAGGGCCAACGTCTTAGCCTGGCTGGCCTCCAAGGCGTGCAATGCCAGTCCTACGTTGATCACCTTGCCCGAGGCACAGGCGTATGCTTCCACTGCCCGATTCACTTCGCCGAGCTGAAGCTGTCCAAACCGCAGGATACGTTGCCAGGCAGGCGTTAAACCGGCGGCGAGAATCACGAGCAGCAGGCTCCTTGCAGCGTTTGGTGGACGTAGCTCCGCCGAGCTGGTGGGCCCAGCGGGTAGATGAGTTCGCCCCATCCTACGGCAAACGTCGGCAATGGCCCAAGGGCCAAATGCCCGGCAATGCTATCGGCCAAGTTGGCACGGCTAGCAGGCTAGTGCCAGCACCACCTGCGGCTCAGACTGCAATTGCGGTCGGCCGCCGCCGCTAGGGCTCGCGCGGCCGTCCTATCATCACAAAGCACGATCAATACAAGACTTAAGCAACCAAGCCATCTTGCTGTTTGGTTGCGTCTTTTTCCCACAGACTGGCCTTTACCGATCGGAGCCTTATCGGCAGAATACCCCCCGCTTTTCGAAGCCCAGGGCGGTCGCGGTTCATTCGCCGGAATGAGAAGCCACCCTGCCGCCAAGCACTCAACGTACAAACGATCCTCAAGTCACGGACGACTTTCCCGCAGCAAGGAGCACACGAGGTGAAGAAACCGGTTCTGTTGGCGATGGCGACGGCCGCGATTTGTTTTTCGGTTGCCCGCGAGGCTGAGGCCCAGGTGGCCATCATCGACTTGAAGTACGTGTTCGACAATCACGTCCGCTTCAAGCAGATGACCGAAGAAATGCGGCGTTCGGTGCAGGCGGCCGAAGCAGACATCAACGCCCGCAAAGACCGCATTACGAGCCTGATCAAGCAATTGGAGGGTGTGAAGAAAGGCACCCCCGATTACAAGCAACTGGAAGACGAAATCACGCAGCAGAAGGCCGACCTGAACGCTCTGGTGTCCAATACCAAGCGCGAGTTCATGCGGCGTGAAGCCAAGATCTACTACATCGTCTATCAAGAAATCGTCCAGGAAGTGGAATACTTCGCCCAGCAGAACCGGCTGACGCTCGTGCTCCGCTTCAACGGCGATCCGATCGACGAGAACGATCCGGATCTGGTGGCCAAGCACCTCAACAAGCAGGTGGTGTGGCATCACCGCAACATCGACATCACCGGCATCATCCTCGACACGCTCAACAAGCGGCAAGGCGCCATCCCGGCCGCCCAGGGCGGTGTCGGCACGCCGAACACCCAGCCGCGTACCAGCCAGACGCCGTCGGTGCCGTTCCGGCCGGGCACTCGCTAAACGCGGCCCTCGCCTGGCGGCGGGCGGCTGGCACCTCGCCTCCCGCGGCCATGGACGTAAGGCAATGAATCCCCGGGGGGACGGAAGCACAACTCTGCGGCCTTCCGTCCCCCGCTTTTGCACTTGGACTTTCCCTCACACGTCGACGGGCTATGCACCGCACGCAGCGGCCAAACTGCGACGCACGGACAGGCCGGCTCCCAAGGGTGGGCAAGGACGCTCCCCGGCAACCGGCAGATTGTGACTAGCCCGTACCGGGGCACGGCACGAACAAGGACGGCGGATCGACTTCCCCATGCTCAAGCGACGCAACCAACGCACTCTGGCAAACACGGCGGTCGTAGAAGGTTTTGGTTACTGGACAGGCAAGGACGTGCGGGTGGAGTTCCGCCCCGCGCCTGAGAACACCGGGCTGGTGTTCGTACGAGCCGACCTGTCCCCGCCTCAGCGGATTCCGGCTCTAGTCGAGTACCGCATCGAGGCCCCACGGCGCACCACGCTCCGCTGCGGCCGCGGCAGCGTCGAGATGGTTGAGCACATTCTGGCCGCTTTGGCCGGCCTGCAGATCGACAACTGCGAAATCTGGGTCGACAACGTCGAAATGCCCGGTTGCGACGGCTCCTCGCAGGCCTTTGTCGAAGCGCTGGACAAGGCCGGCATCGTCGAACAAGACGCCCGCCGCGCTTGCCTGGTGCTGCGTGATACCTGTCGCATGGGCGACGAGGGTAGTTGGATCGAAGCCCGCCCCGCTTCGCAAGCCGGCTTTACCGTGAAGTTCCGCCTGGATTACGGCCGCGACAACGCGATCGGTCGGCAAACGCTTGAGATGCGGATCACGCCCGATACCTTCCGCCGCGAGCTCGCTCCGGCGCGAACCTTCCTGCTCAAGGCTGAAGCCGAGTGGCTGCGCTCGCAAGGGTTGGGCACCCGGGCCACGCTGCAAGACCTGCTGGTCTTCGACGAGAACGGCCCCATCGACAATACCCTCCGCTACCCCGACGAGTGTGTCCGGCACAAGGTGCTGGACCTGGTGGGTGACTTTGCCCTGGCCGGTTGCGACATCGTGGGCTACGTGGTGGCCCACCGCAGCGGACACCGGCTCAGCGCCGAACTCGTACGCCACCTGCTCTCAGAAGGTGAACTGCACAGCGACCTGCGGCGGTCGGCGTAAGTGCCGTAAGCGGTGCCAGGCCGCCCGCTGTTCGTTTGCCAGCTCCAAGGAAGGCCCTCCCAGTGAAAGCTCTCAAAGTAGCCGTCGTTGGTGTTGGACACCTGGGCCGGGTGCACGCCCGGATCCTCTCCAAGATGCAGGGCGTTCGCCTGGTCGGCGTGGTCGACGTGTCGGCCCAGCAGCGTGATGCCGTGGCCGAAGCGTGCCGCACTAACGCCTTCCCCGATCACCTGGCGGTGGCCGATAAGATCGACGCCGCCGTCATAGCCACGCCAACCAAGTACCATCACGCGGTGGCGATGGACTTGATCCGGCGCGGCATCCATCTGCTGGTGGAAAAGCCGCTGGCCGTAACGCCCGAGCAGGGCGAAGAACTGGTGGCCGCCGCTCGGGCAGCCGGCGTGGTGCTACAAGTGGGCCATGTCGAACGGTTCAATCCGGCGGTGACCGCGGCCGGGCCTTGGCTCCGCGAGCCCAAGTGGATCGAGGGCCGCCGGCTGGGCGGTTTCGCATGCCGGATCCTCGACGTCGGCGTGGTCCTCGACCTGATGATCCACGATATCGACCTGGTGCTGGCCGCGACGGGCGAAAAGCCCAACCGGGTAGAAGCCGCCGGTTTGGCGCTGTTCGGGCAGCACGAGGATATCGCCCAGGCAACGCTGCGGTTCCCCGGTGGCTGCGTGGCCCAGTTGACGGCCTCGCGGTTGAGCTACCAGCCTGAGCGCAAGATGCAGGTGTGGTCGGAAGCAGGGTTTGCGAGCCTCGACTTCGCCACCCGCTCCGCCACGGTGATCCGTCCTCACGAAGCGGTCTACGAGCGCAGCCTGGATGCCGCGCAGCTTTCGCCGGAGATGCGCGACGAGCTGCGCGAGCACATGTTCGACAAGTACCTCGTCAAAGAGACCATCACGCCGGAGCCGGCAGACCAGATTACGGCCGAACTGGAAGATTTTGCGACCGCGATCCGAACCAGCAGCAAGCCGCGCGTGGATGGTGCCGCCGGCCTGGCCGCCTTGGACGTGGCCCAGCAGGTGCTGGCCGCGATGGAACGGCACGCCTGGGACGGCGAACGCGGCCACCGCTTTGGCCCCAAGGTTCAGCCGCTGCCGCACGTGCTGCCCGGCCCGCACTTCTTGCGGCGTGCTGCGCAGCTTGCCGACGCCGAGTTGAGCGACGCAGCCGATCAGCGCGACTAGGTTATAGCGCCCAGGTCAGTACCGCCTGGCTGACACGCATCGATAAGCCGCGCGTCGGTGAAGCGCGCGGCATTATCATGCGCCAGGGCTAGCCGCGATCAGGCCGGCTGAAGAATGTGCAGGGTCATGCCCTTCACCAGCGACTTGACCTTCTCACGGTACTCTTGCATGTGGGGCGCGACCAGATGCGCCTTGAGCGCATCGACCGACTCCCACTTCTCGACCACCACGACCACGTTCTCGCGCAGCGGAGCCTGGGCGGCAATGTCGGTCGCTACGTCGACCGTCGGGCCATACTCCAGGCAGCCGGCTTCCTGGTGGACCAGCGGCACAATCGCGTGAAAGTGCTTCAGAAACTCCTCGCGGGTGCCGGGGTTCAGTTCGATCGTGGCTATCACGTGAATCATGGTGTGTTCTCAGGGCTGGACTCCGCCGCCGTATTCAGCGGCATGAAGTAGTGAATCTGCCGGGCCGCTTCGCGGAACCCAAACGACGTATACAAACGCTGACCGATTTCGTTCTGTTCGAGCGTTTCAATGCGGGCAAAGGCCACGCCGTTGCGGCGAAAATGATCCAGGGCATGCTCGATCAGCTTCCGCCCCCAGCCTTGGCCTCGCAGCTGCGGCGCTATCGCCAGGTTGGGAATGTGGCCGATGCCGGACTCGCGATCGATCCAGGTGGTGATGCCGCCTAGAACCTCATCGCCTTCGGCGAGGATGAAAATGCCCGAGGGGTCGCGCCGCGCGTCGTCGTCGACGTGCCGGCCCTTGCGCCAGCGCCAGTCACGGCCGTTGATCAGGCCGAACATCGCTTCGGCATTCTGATCGATCGACACGCCGTTGAACGCCTCGACGGTGATTTCGCGCAAGCGATCCAGGTCGCCGGGTCGAAACGGTCGAATGTGCGGCATCAATCGCGGCCCCCTGCCAAGGATCCCATTGGCCGCTTACCCTGGCGGCCATCGCCCAAGCGGCAGTCTACCCGGCAGGCCAAAGTTCGCAACCGGCCTGGGCAGGGCAACGGACCGGTGGATATCGGTCCGCAAAAGCTGCACCGGCAGCGTGGCGGCACCATCAATAGATCAATCCGGCACCGATGCTGAAGCCGTGCAAGCCCATGCCGTCGCCGCCGCCGTTGGGTCCGCCGGTGTTCCACCAGATTTGGCCTTCGTAGCCGCCACGGATGAACAGTGGCCCCAAGTCGGCCTGCAAACCGACCCCCAGTTCGCCGACCGAGATCACCTCATCGACCCCAGTTCGCGAGATCGTGAAGTCGAGTCCCGAAAACGTGTACGACAGTCGTTCGTTGCGCTCGCCAAACGTCACTGCTCCGCGCACCTGGGCGTAAGCCGACAGATTGAGTCCGATCGGCCGCAGCCACTCCGCAGAGATCGTAGGACCGATCCCTTCAAAGGATTGCCGGTAACGCAACCGTTCCGGCGGACCGAAGGGATCGTTGACCGTCGCCCCATATTGCTGGTTCAAACGCAAATAACGAAGGCCGCCGCCAACGCGCAGCGTCGCTGCCCCCAATTGCCAATCCTGGGTCAGCTCGGCATCGAGTGTCGCCAGCTCGATGCGATGAAACAGGTCGACAACTTCATCGAACGACACCGCCCTAGCGGCCAGGTGCTCCCACTGCCAATAGCGCACCCGAGCGCCAACGCCGTTGTCAGCCCGGGCTCCCAACCAATAACGGCCGGAAATCTCGAAGTCGTAATCGAAAGGCGTCGCTTCGATCGTGGTCGTACCGGGTACCGTGTCGGTCTGGGCCGTAGCGCCGCGGAAATGCGGCTGGAACCACACCACCTCGCCACCGCCGTAAACGGTCCAAGGGGCAAGCCGGCTTGGCCGGTATCTTCCCCAATCAACATGACGTGACGATCGGCAAGGCTGGAATCGGCAAGGGCCATTTCGCGTTCGATCGACGCCAGCCGGGCCCGCAGTGCTTGCAGCTCAGCCGACTGCATTTGAACCGCGTTTTCCAGCTCGGCGTACGAGCTACCTTCGGTTGCCCTATCTGCGGCCGATAGCCCTCCCGTGATGCCCATCAGGACAATCAGCGATGCAACCACTCGCAACATCCCGTTCATCGCAGCAAGCCCGTCGACGCGTTTGAACACACCCCACGAGCGGGGCATCTCCCGACAAATGACAGAAGCCCGGCGCCTTCGCACCGGGCTTCCTGGATCGGTGTTGGCGTTAACCGTACCCGCAGTTGGTCAGAAGCTCAGGCCGGCGCTGATGACGACGCCGTGCAGGCCCATGTCGCCGATGCCTTCATTGGGCGAGCCGGCATTCCACCAGATCTGGCCTTCGTAACCGCCGCGGATGAACAGCGAACCCAGATCGGCCTGGAGGCCGATGCCCAGTTCGCCGACCGAGATCGTGTCGTCGGCGCCGGGACGCGAGTAGAGTTCGTCCCCGGTGCCCCCAATGTAGTAAACCCGTTCGTTGCGATCACCGAACGTCACCGAGCCGCGAACCTGGGCGTAAAGCGACAGGTTCCAGCCGATGGGCCGGAGAATCTCCGCGGAAATCGTGGGGCCGATGCCTTCAAACGACTGCCGATAGTAGAAGGATTCGGGCGCGCCGGGACCGTTGAACGCGTCTGCGCTAAAGAGTTGGTTCAGCCGCAGGTAGCGAAGACCGCCGCCGATGCGCAGAGCCGCCGCCCCCAATTCGAAATCCTGGGTCACTTCAAAATCGAGGGTGTGCATCTCCAGCTGATGGTACACCTGAAGCGTCTCGCCCGGTACCGCCGTGACCGCCTGCGTCCCGAGCATGAGGGTACCAGGCATACCGCCACCGGCGAAAGCAATGGCGGCAGGAGGAACGATCCCCGTCTGGAAGTCGGCCAGGTGCTCCCACTGCCAGTACCGGACCCGCGCTCCGAGACCGCCCGGACCGCGCACGCCCAGCCAATACCGGCCAGAAACCTCAAAGTCGTAATCCAGCGGTATGAAATCTATACCGTCGGCGAGCACAACCGAAGCGGCAGTCGCACCGCGGAAATGCGGTTTGAGCCACACCAGCTCGCCGCCGCCGTAAACCGTCCAGGGATCACAGCAGCTTTGCGGGATGCAATCCGTCGCACAACAATCGTACCCTGCGACGCCATATTCGCCCGCTGCGCCGGAATCGGCCTGCACCAATCCCTGCTCCAGCGATGCCAGCCGCGCCCGCAGTTCCTGCAGTTCTGCCGCTTGTGCCTGCAGGGTGCTTTCCAGATTTCGGTACGACACGTACGACGATTCGGCCGCCGCCACCCATCCGGTGAAGGAAAGTACGGCGCACATCCATGTGACCAAGCGAATAGCGATCTTCATCGGCCACGTCCTTCCCTACAGACTTTTGACGCCCCGGCCTTGGAACTGAAGTATTGGTTGTGAGAACCTGGCCCACTCTCCCGGACTTGCAGGACGCAGCACATTTCGCTGCCGGACCATCGCAATGGTCCGCATCAGCACGGCTGCCGGTCCCTGTCCGTTGCCCTGCTAGCGGGTTACCCCCCGCCATTCGGGCTACTAGGTGTGTCCTATATCGGACGCTATTCGCCACCAATTCTGGTATTAATCGATCTCCCTATCATTTTTTGGGAATTGATATGGCTCGCCTGACCGGAAAGGTTTCGCCAGCTTTCCCAAGCGCAGACAGCAGGGCATTCCGAAGTGCTAGCCCTCAAGGCGAATCCCTTGCGTCGAATCGACACGCTAGCGATACCGCAACCCGCGTTGGGCCCTGAAGCTGCGCAATCAGCCTGATTGCTGGCCCAACCGAGAACGCCGTGCGGCATGCCTCGCACGTGCGAGTTCTATGTCCATCCGCGCCACGGCCCCGTTGGCCAAGCAGATATCGCCCAGCCCCGTGCCGATCAACCATCGGCACGAACAGCCAACGGCCAGTCGCTTGAAGAGTGAGAACGGCCGGGGCTTACTCCTTCATTTCCCGCGCTTGGCGCAGGACAGCCCGGATGGCGGTCAGCCGCTCGGCCAGCTCGCGTTCGAAGCCGCGATCCACCGGCCGGTAATATACTTTCTCCACGCCCAGGTAATCTTGGGCGGCGATGCCGCCTTCGGCATCGTGGGCGTACTGGTAGCCTTCACCATGGCCAAGCTGCTTGGCGCCGGCGTAATGCCGGTCGCGCAGATGGACCGGCACCGGGAGCAGCCGTCCCTGCTGCACGTCGCGGCGGGCTTCGCTGATCGCCACCGTCGACGCGTTCGACTTGGGCGCACAGGCCAGGTATGTCACCGCCTGGGCCAACGCCAGTTGGCATTCCGGCAGGCCCACGAACTCGGTCGCCTGCATGGCCGCCACGGCTAGCGGCAGCGCATGCGGATCGGCGTTGCCCACGTCCTCGCTGGCGAGGATCACAATCCGCCGGGCGAGAAACCGCACGTCCTCGCCGCCTTCGAGCATGCGAGCCAGCCAGTAAATGGCGGCGTCGGGATCGCTGCCCCGGATGCTCTTGATCAGCGCGCTGGCTGCGTCGTAATGGCTGTCGCCGGTGGGATCGTACTCCACCGCTTTCTTCTGCACCGACTCGGCGATCAGTTCGCGCGTCAACTCGACCGGCCGGGCATCGCTCGACAACACGGCGATCTCCAGCGCCGTCAGGGCACGGCGCGCGTCGCCATCGCAAACCTCGGCCAGGTATGCCAGGGCGTCGTCGTGCAGACGGATGTCGATGTTGCCCAACCCTCGCTGCCGGTCGGTCACCGCCCGTTTCACCAGGGCGATGATGTCCTCGGCCGACAACGGCTGGAACTGGAACACCTGGCTGCGGCTGACCAGCGCGCTGGTAACGGCGAAGAACGGGTTTTGCGTGGTCGCCCCCACGAGCACCACCGCGCCGTCTTCGACATCCGGCAGCAGCACATCCTGCTGCGCCCGGTTGAAGCGGTGGATCTCATCGACAAACAGCAGCGTGCGGCGGCCTTCAGCGGCCAGGCGGTCCCGGGCTTCCGTAATCAGGTCGCGGAGATCCTTCACGCCGCTGGTCACGGCGTTGAGCTGCCGGAACACGGCCTTGGTTTCTTCGGCCAGAAGCCGGGCAAGCGTGGTTTTGCCGGTGCCGGGCGGGCCGTAGAAGATGACCGAACCGAGGCGGTCGGCTTTGATCAATCGCCGCAGCAGCTTGCCTTCGCCCAGAAAGTGCTGCTGGCCGACGAACTCCTTGAGCGACGTCGGCCGCATCCGCGCGGCCAGCGGCTGGACACTGCGGCGGTTGGCTTCTTCGGCAGCTTCAAACAGCGACACGGGTGCAACTCCTGCGGGACGTGGCCTGCGGCCGTACCGCCCCCCGCGTCCACTTGTAACTCAATAGTGATCGGAAAGATCGGCAACCGGGCGCCCGGCGCGATTCAGCGGCGTCACGGCCTAGCGGCTGGCCAGCACCTGCAACTGCGGCATGGCCTGGCGAAGCTGCGCGAGGGCGGCCGGGGTCATGGCCGTATCGTACAGTTCGATCTCGCTCAGCCGCGACAACTCGCGTAGGTACCGCACCGCGCGATCGCCCACCTGCGTGCCCGACAGGCACAGATAAACCAGGTTGGGGGCCGCGGTGGCGATATTCTCCAGGCCGCGCGACGTGATCGGCGTGCGGAACAGGTACAGCCGGGTAAGGTTCTGAAGCCGGTTGCGGAAGTTGGCCATCGTCTCCAAGGCCCGGTCGGTGATGTTGGTGCCCGCCAGGCTCAGCACCTGCAAATCGGGGAACGATTGCAGCACCTCAATGCCCGAGTCGTCGATCTGCGTCTCGGTCAAGTCGAGCGATTCCAGCCCGGCCAACGGCCGCAACTTAGCCAAGCCGGCGCTGGTCAGCGCGGTGCCCGCCAGGTCGAGGTGCTTGAGCTGCGTCATCTGGGCCAGGTTGGCAACGTTGTTGTCGTTGATGCCGGTCCGCCACAGCTCCAGGTGCGTGAGCTTCTTCAGGTTCACCAATCGCGTCAGCTCGCGATCGCTGATCGCGTTCCCGCCCAGGCTGAGCCACGTGATCTGCCGGAGCGAAAGCGTGGTGACCTTGGTGTTCGAGGCATCAAGCCGCCAGAACTTTTCCAGGCCCGAGAGATAATTCACGCTGCTGACGGCGGTGCCCGAGATATTGAGCGTTTCCAACTCCGCCAGATCGCTGAGGGTGGTGATGGCCGCGTCGGTGATCGCGGTGCCGGCCAAATTCAGATGGGCCAGGGCGGTCAGCTCCTTCAACGACTCCACGCCCGCATCGCCCACCTTGGTGTTTTGCAAATCGAGGCTGGAGAGGGTCTTGAGGCCGGCCAACGAGGCCATGCCGGCATCGGTGATGTTGGTGCCGGCGAGGTTCAGCCGCTGGATGGCCGACGAGCCGGCCAGGATCTGGAGACCTTCGTCTTTGACCTCGGCGCAGTTGGCTACGTCGATCGCCACCACGGTCAGGTTGCCTTCCGGCAGTTCGGCCCGGCCGCCGGCCAGAGTCGCGGTCTTGCCGTCGGCCGTGCGAACCTCAACGGTACCGCCTACCCGCAGCGCCCACTGGGCTGCCTGGCGTTCCTTCTCGTAGGCCACCTTGGGCTCGGCCGGCTTGTCTTGCGCCGCCTTATCCTCGGCCCCCTGCGAAACATTAGGAGCTTGTGCGGGTGCCTGGTCCTGCTGCTGATCCGCGCGCGCCGCGCCAAGCACGGCAACCGTACAAACCAGGATCAGGGGCCAGACGGATGCATGGGGCCAGCGCAAGGTGGCGTTCATGGTTCCTCAAGCTCCAGATAAGTTGGCGGAGAACCTGCCGCGACGCGCAAAAGCAGGGAGGGCATACACCGCCATTTGGCTTGCAGCACCCACCGGCAGTTAAGTACGACAGCGATGCACGCCCAGCGCGTCGGCAGGGACCATACCCTGGGGTACCAGGGCATTTCACCGGGCAGTGTACCGCAGACCCGCGCGGTCGAAAAGCAAAAGGGCAGGGCGGGCCGCGCAGGCTTTCCCCCCGCGGCCGTGGTGCAACGCGGCTCGGTTCGCAGCCGTTCCCCAATCGGCGGTTGCCGCAGCAGCTTACTTCTCGGCCTTGCCTTGCTGGCCCTTGGCTGAAGCCGTGGCCATCTTGGCCTGCCGGGCCTTGATCTGCTCGGCCACGTACTGGATCGCCTTCTGGAGCTGGCGATCGACAAACACCGGCTTGTCGTCGGCGGCGGGGTCTGGAGCCTCGACCGGAGCCTGATCCAACTCGGGCGGCAGGTGGGGCTGCACCACGTCGCGCTGACGCCGCCACTCGATCAGCTCCGCGATTTCGGCGTCGGTGAGGGGCACCTTGAACCCTTCGTCGGGCGTGACGCCCCACTCATCGCTTTGCCGGGCGTCTTCGGTGCGGTGGATGTTGCGGCCGCTGGGGCGGAAGTAAGCGGCCGTGGTCAGCTTCAGCGCACCGCCGCCTTCCAGGTTGATCACGTTTTGCACGCTGCCCTTACCCCAGGTGCGTTCGCCGATGATCACCGCCCGCTTGTGATCCTGCAAACAGGCCGAAACGATTTCGCTAGCGCTGGCGCTGAAGCGGTTCACCAGGATCGCCATCGGGAAGTCGTCCAGGGTGCCTTCCGGCTTGGCGTCCCACGTGCGGGAGCGGCCGCTGCGGTCCTTGGTGCTGACGATCCGGCCTTCCTTGATGAACATGTCGCAGATTTCGATGGCCGATTCGAGCAGACCGCCGGGGTTGAACCGCAGGTCGAGCACCAGGCCCTTCATGCCTTGCTGTTTGGCCTGCTCGATGGCCCGGCGGAGTTCGCTGGCCGTGTCGCGGCTGAACGACGTCATCCGGATATAGGCAATGTCCTTGTGGTTGCCGTAGATGAAATTCCAGTCGTCGTGCTCATTGCGGCGGTCGCCCAGCACGGTTTCCACCCGGATCACCTCGCGGCGGACGGTCACGGTTTCCTCAGTGCCATCCACGTGCTGAATGGTAAACGTGACCGCGGTGCCGGCCCGGCCCTTAAGCTTGTTGATGCACTCATCGAGGCTCATACCCTTGGTCGGCTCACCCTCGATGGCGATGATCCGGTCGCCGGCCAGCACACCCGCCTTGTAGGCCGGGGTGCCCACGATCGGGCTGAGCACGGTCAGGTGCCCGTCGCGCATGCCGACTTGGATGCCGATCCCGCCGAACTCACTTTCGATGCTGCTGCGGAAGCGATCGACGTGCGTGGGATCGATGTAGTTGGAGTACGGATCGAGCTTGCTGAGCACGCCGCGGATGGCCGCCTTGAGCAGCTCGCGGCGATCGACTTCTTCGACGTAGTTCTCTTCGACCTGGTCCATCACGTCGACCAGGGTCTTGAACAGCTCGTATTCTTCGCGCTCGCGCTGCCGCTGGGCTTCGCTGGCGACGGGGGGCAACGGGTTGGCCGGCGCGGCTTCCTCACCGACGGCCCGGGCCACGTATCCGCCCGAGAGAAATCCACAAATCAGCAGCCATCCCAGCCAATGGTGGCGCATGCGAAGCCTCCTCGGAGTGCGCTGGAACGATCGGCGAAGTAGCGCCAAGCGGGGCCTTACACGGCGCAAACACTGCCGGTTGGGCAACTTGGATCGAACCTTCTGGAAGTATAGTTGGTCCCCGGGCAGCAGACAAGAAAACCGATCCACCGCCGCGCGGGGGAAAAAACGGCAAACGCAGCAGGCTGCGTACTTTTGAAGCCCACCCGCAAAAAACGGCGTTCCTCGGCCGTCGTTCTAACCGACACGATCCGCAAGAACGGATCCAAAGCGATCAGGGGAGATGTTACTGACCCCGCCAACGGCCAACGAGGTCATCAGGATTTGCCCGTCGCGAGCGTGTCGTGTCGCGCAGCACAAAGCTGCCAGTTCGCCCGCACCGCTCAAATGCCGGATGCAAGCCCACAGCCTACCCAGCTTAAAGCTTGTTCTTCTTCACCGGCGGTAGCTCCAGCAGCGTGTCGATGTGGGCCGTGAGTTTGTGCCCATCGTACTGCCAGCGGGCGTCCAGGCTGCGGCACCAGTTCAGCGGACGGAAGGCGTGCTGACCAGCCCGGGAGCCGTCGGCCTGGTGCGTCCACACCGGGTAGCCGCCGTTGTCGGCAAGCACGAACTGGCCGCCAATGGTGCTGACCAGTTGGCCATCGAGCACCTGGTTGGCCACCGTCAGGCAATCGGCGGCCGGCACCTTGAGTTGCTGGTGCAGCGTGTTGAGGAAGATCAGCGTGCCCTGCAGGTTCCGCTCGGCCGAACGTTCAGCCAGCGGGTTCAAGAGCAACGCCAGGGGGCTGTCCTCCAGCCGCTCGAAGTGGATGCGGCTTTCGCGGGCAACCGGCGGAACATCTTCCGGCGCGCCGATCACAATCTCGGGCCCCCCCCCATCGCCCGTCACATGGACTTCGACCGGGACGCCGCCGATGATCATCTGCGCCCACTGCATCAGGGGCGGCGTGCGCAGGATGGGCGTAACGGCAATGTCGATTCGCACGCGATCCTTGGCGCCACCTTCTTCGACATCACGCCGCAATCCAATCTGTACGGGCGGCATGCGGCCCCAGTCCTGGCGGTACGACGTGATGAAGTCACGGTACTGGGCATCCTCGCGAGCGGTGATGCTTTCGATTTGAACGTCGGTCACGGGAATCAGGCTGCCTAGCCCGCCGCGGAGCGAACACACCGGCTTGCCGTTCACAAAGCTGATGCGGCTGCCGTCGGCGGTCTGGTTGAAGTCGCGCGGCAGCAGGCCAGCGGCAATAAGATCCTCAACGGTTTCGTGCGGCACGCCCTCAGCCTTGGCCGCCAAACGGGCGAGCAAGGCAGCTTCCAGCCGCACCTGGGTTTTCAGCCGCCGCATCATCTCGATGCGGTAATGCGGCGTCGCCAGATTTTCGAAGAACGCATCGGAGAGGTACACGAACATCGTATCGTGGCGATCCACCGGCATCCGCCGCCGGGCCACGCGGAACTCGGCCGACTGCCCCAGCGAACGCTTGCCGCTGCTGGCTTCGAAGAACCGTTCCATCAACGCCCGCGATGTCGTCACAAAATGGAAATCGCCCACCGAGGCGTAGAACGACCGCACGCGGTTATCGGGCGTATGCAGGAACGACACGGTTTTGCCGGCGATCTCCACGTCTTCGAGCACCGCATCGGGATACTTCCTGGTCGCCATCCGGCGATGGTTGCGGAGGAACGTGGTCAGCAGCGTGCTGTTTTGCGCGCGGAGCAGGATACCGATTGACGCCCCCGAGCGGAGAAACGTATCGGTGCCGACTACCGCGGCATCGGCAATCACCAGAGGACCAAGTACGTCGGCAAGCAATACGTCGCGGATCTCGAGCCGATCCTGCATCCGTTCGCTGATCTCATATTTGACCGATTCGGTGAGGAACAGCGTGCCCAGGTCGCCCTCAGCCCGATCGATCAGCGTCTTGAGCCACCAGAAGTTGTCGAAGTTCCCAAAGCGGAGGTAGAAGCACTCCTCCGGTACATAATTGGCCATCTCCTCAATGACTACGTTCTCTGCGGCCACCGCCGGAACATCGGCGGATTGCGAGGCTTGGGCGTCCGGCTGCGGAGTAACCGGCACGGCGTTCCAATCGGCGGCCGGGGCGGCAGGCATCACCGGCAAGGGGCGGTCGGCCACCGCGCCAGCGTCCTCGCCCAGCAGTACTTCGCGCTGGACATCGGCCTTCATCGCGTCGGGGCCCGCCAGCGGAGCCAAAGCCGAACCGATCTCCGGCCCGCCAATCAGCCGTGTGATGGCTTCCAAGCCTGACCGCTGCTCGCGCGGAACCGGCAGGTTCAACCGCCGGGCAAGTGTCAACTGAAGGAAGTTTTCGACGTCGCGGGGATACTCCGGCGCAGAGCCCAACAGAGGACGCCGGCCATCGTTGCGGTAGCTGTCCCACCACTGCGTCAACAGTTCGCGGTGCAGTTGTTCATCGCGGCGAGGATGCACGCGGGTTTGGAACTTTTCGTCCGCGTACACTTGCAGATCAAATGGTTCGGCGCCGCGGAACAGAAAATACGCCGTGTTCCCCCGAGTACCGTCTTCGGAACCGTTCAACGCACCGCGAATCAGGCCCCGCACGCCACGGCCGACGCTGCGAGCCTGGACCGGATAGAGTACGCGGCCATGTGTTTCGTCGAGGTAGATCACCGGAGCCGATGTTTCATCGCCGCCCAGCTCGATCGTGATGCCGCGATCGCCCAGCAGGCCGCCGCGTCCCAAAATCCGTCCCCGGCGAAGGATGCCTCGGCGACGAGGCTCCGCCGGCTGATCGGCACGCGGCGGTTCCTCACCGGTGTGCAGAGTGATGACGCCCACACCAAACGGCTCCCCCGCGACGGCAACCACGTCCACGTCGCGAACCGTAGCCTGGGCAGCCGCAGGCGCTAGCAGCCATGCGCAAGACGCTGTCACGACGGCACTGGCCAACAGAAACGTACGCCGCATGGTTGGAATCCTCCGCTTGGAGAGCGAGGTATATCGGGAGCCCCGTGGCTGGGGGCATTTTCGGTCCAATGGTTCGTTCGCTTGCACGGCTTGCGCCGTAGCGCACGGCAATCGGGGGTTCAGCATGCTGCTTGCCCCCAAGCCATTCCAGATCCGTGAAACGGCCCCCACTAGGGGGTAGAGCGTGCCCGGCAGAGTCCCCAACAGTTGGATGCCGCGCCGCTGCAAGAATGGGACACAATTTCTGGCCGCAAAACCTTGCTAAGCCAGAAAGCATGCGTAGTTTGCCGCGCAAGGGGCGCTTAGGACTAGAGCGATTCGTGGCTGCCGGCCAACGCCTGTTCGGCCTCGTCGGCCCAGGGACTGCGCGGAGCCAGCCGCAGAAAGGCCCGCCAGTGCTCGGCCGCCTCATCGGGGCGGTTCAGACGGGTGAGGGTGCGGGCAAGATGGTAATGGGCGTCGGCGTAATCAGGATGGCTGGCCAAAGCCCCGCGAAATGCGGCCTCGGCCAGTTGCGGCTGGTCCAGCTCCAGCAGCACGCAGCCCAGGTTGGCTCGGGCTTCGATGTAATCCTCATCTATCTCGATGGCCATGTAGTACCGTTCGCGGGCGGCCGACAGATCGCCCAACCGGTACAGCAGATCGGCCAATTGGAAGCAGATTTCGGCGTCGGGCCCACCGGCAGCCAACGCCGCCCGATACAGCTCGGCGGCCTGGTGCAAGTCGCCCTCGTCCTCGCAGGCTGCCGCGGCGTCGCAGAGTGCCCGGGCTGACGGCGTGGTAGCACCGGCCTCCACCGGCAAGGAAACCGCCATGGCGGCAGCTTCCTCGTCTTCGCCTGCTTCGTCGGCCTCGTCCCGAGCCGACAACACGTCGGGCGTATCGTCGGTTGCTTCGAAGTCGAACCGCATCTGGCCCGAGGTATCCAGCAGCCCGCCATCCTTGCGCAGCAGCAACCGTTTGCCGTCAGCCAGGACCGAAAGCTGGGCCAGCGGACGTTCGATCTCGGGCAGAAACTGTTGCAGTTCTTTGAGTTGCCGCTCGATCTGGGCAACCGGCACGCCCGAGGCCACCAGCCGGGCAAGGCTGCGGGCCGTGACCACCTGCTGGTAGTCGAAATAAGCCAGGCGGCGCACTTCGCGTACCGGGGTGATCAGCCCCAGCCGCTGCCACCGGCGAATGGCAGCGACCGGAATTCCCAGCAGATGGGCCAGGTTGGCCGCCGTGTAGAGCGGGTGGACATTCTGCTCGGCCTCGATCAGGCCCAGCCGCTGCCAAAGCTGCGTCTCCGTAAGGATTTGCAGCTCGCCGCGGCGGGCCGCCTCGCGGGCGCGTTCGTCCAGGGCCGGCTCCAACTCGGCCAGCGGCAAGCCGTCTTCGCCCACCACGAGCCAATCCACCGGCTCGCCGTCGTCGGCCGCCACGGGCACGGCGCCCCGCTGGATGAGCAGGGCCCGCGCTTCGCGGCGCGTCATTCCGGCGAGTCGGCCGGTGAAGGCAATTCGTTTACCGGTCAGGGATTCGGTCATGCGTGGACGAAGACAAACAACACTCAGGCAGCTTCCCAGCACGACCACGCGCGCAGGGCCGTTCCCGGGCGCAACATCACGCCGAGAAACGCGGATTGTACCACAGTCGGCCCGCCGAGCGGACGGCGCTTAAACGGCCGCTGCCTGAAGCATGGCCCGGCCGCTGTTACGGCCAGATGCCGCGGTCCAGCGTCACCTGAGCGACGCGCTCGACCGCCAAGGCCAGGGCCGCGGTGCGAAGGTCGGCACCGCCGTTGCGGCCGGGCCGCTCGTCGGAATTGACCCTCCGCCAGTGCTCCACCACGTCGTCGACCGAGTCGTACATCCGCTTCTGGAGCTTGCGGTTGACTTTGTCGAGGTCCCATTTCTGGTGCTCGAGGTTCTGCACCCACTCGAAGTAGCTGACCGTCACGCCGCCGGCGTTGGCCAGGATATCGGGCACCACGTGGATGCCGCGGTCGGCCAGGATGTAATCGGCGTCGGGCGTGGTCGGGCCGTTGGCCGCTTCGCACACCAGGCGGGCCTTGATGTCCGGGGCGTTGCCGTGGTGGATCTGGCACTCCAGCGCCGCCGGCACCAGGATGTCGCAATCCCAGGTCAGCAACTCCTCGTTGGAAATGGTCTGCGAGTGCGGGAAGCCGACCACGGTGCCGGTCGATTCCTTGAACTTGATCACCTGGGCGATGTCGAGCCCTTCATCGTTGGCGATACCGCCCCGCGAATCGCTCACGGCCACCACCTTGGCGCCGGCTTCCTGGAACAGGATCGCGGCCACCGAGCCGGCGTTGCCAAAGCCCTGCACGGCAACACGGGCACCCACGAGCGAATCGAGCCCTTCGATGATGCCGTGAGAGAGAATCCGCTCGGCGGCGTACACGCAGCCGCGGCCGGTAGCCTCACGGCGACCATGCGAACCGCCGATGTGCAGCGGCTTGCCGGTAACCACGGCCAGGTTGTCGCCGCCGGGATGCATGGCGTCGTAGGTGTCGTACACCCAGGCCATGGTCTGGGCGTTGGTGTAGACATCCGGAGCCGGAATATCGGTATGGGGGCCGATGTTATCGCCCAACTCGGCGATGAACCGCCGCGTGATCCGCCGCAGTTCGTTCTGGCTGAGCTGCTTGGGATTGCAGGCCACGCCGCCTTTGGCGCCGCCAAACGGCAGATCCATCAGCGAGCATTTCCAGGTCATCCACGTGGCCAGCGCCTGCACCTCGTCGTAGGTCACGTCGGGGTGGAAGCGGATACCGCCCTTACCGGGGCCACGGACGCGGCTGTGCTGGACCCGATACCCGGTGAACGTGCGGACCGAGCCGTCGTCCATTTCGATCGGGAAGTGCACGGTGATCGAACGTGCCGGGTTCTCGAAGCAATCGATCAGTCCCGACTTGAACTTTGGCAGGTACTCAATGGCTCGCTCGAACTGCCGCTGGCTCATCCGGAACGCATTGAATTCGTCGGCCGCGGCCGGCGGCGTCTCTAAAGTGGTTCTCTCGTTCATGCGGGTTTGGGTCGTGCGATGCGTAGAAACAAGTAACCGGGATGGCCTGGCATCAACGGCGGTGGGCGTGAAAGTTTGCCGTTGGCCTGCGGCCTCCCACGGAGGCTGCCCCCCCACGAGTTCTCAGCCGCCGCGGTGCATCGGTTTGCCGCGTGGCAGCAGCAAGCCTTACCACGTTAGCGACCTGGACGAACGGCTCTTGGGCGGAGAGCCGATCGTCGCACTCGGGACATCGCTGTAGGCAAGCCAAAGCCCCCGCGGCTTGGGCGAATTGTCAAAAGGCCGGTACGCCGGCCAAGAACTAGCCGACCCATCGGCCGTGAGGGCGCAGCCTCAAGCCTTGCGGAAGGTTTGAGCATGGCACCCGGTGCTGACCTTGCCAGCCAGGTTGCTGGCGTCGCCAAGGCAGGCTTGCCATACAGGCGGCTTCCGTGCCAGATATCACCGGGTCGGGGCGGGCTCCAGCACCAGACGGTGCCTGGTCACCGATTCGACCTTGGCCCGAGAAAACGCCAGCGGGAAATACTCGGCGTTGTTCCACATCTGGGCCAGATCGTCGTAGTGAGGGCTACCGGGCTGACCGGAGTTGCCAGGCGCGCTGGTCGCCATACCGCGGTCCCAGTCGGCCAGATCCAGCACATGCCGGTAGCTGGCGCCATTCAGCCGGTGAAGCCTACCATCGTACCGCGCCTGATCTGGAGCGAAAGGTCCAGAGCCGCTGGGAAATGGCCCAATGTTGAATGCGCGCGCGAATGTAGGGCCTAGCCCTGCGAGTGGGTGGCGGAATAAAACCTTCTGCAAATTCCCCAACTTCCAGACGGTGGGGTCCGGTCCCAGCCGCTTCTTGGCCTGGGCCACGGCCTCGGCAAATGTGCTCCGCACCAGGGCGTCGCGAGCCTTGACGGGCTCGTCGCCAAACCAAGTCGCGGTCGGCTCGCGCAGCGCGTTCACCATGACCGTAACTCCCGCTCGGCCCGTAGCTTCTGCAATCAGATGCTTGGGCATGCGAGGCCCGAAGAACGCGTCGACCAGCCGCGTCCGCCACAGCGCCCACAGCACGCCCGCATTGCCGTTACGATCGAGATTACCGTCCCAACCGGCCAGGAGCTTCGCATACGGTTCCAGCGCCGGATCACCGGCGCCAATCTCAGTAAGTAGGGCCGCCATCTCCCTGGCCGGAATCGAAACCTAGTCGTACTGCATCCGCTGAAAATCTTCCAGCGTGAACTTCTCCTTGGCCTCCAGCAGGGATTTGAGCCGCTGGTAGCGGTAGCCGTCCGCCCATTCGTAGGCCACCATGTGAGGGTAGCCTTCCGGCAAAATGTTGTGATTGGCCGTGACCACGTAGCCCGACTTGGGATTGAACGTCTGCGGGAGTTCATCCACCGACAGGTAACGCTTCCAGCCATAGTTGTCGTCGGCGCCGGGAACGGGCAGCAGCCCGTGGCCTTTGCCGCGCACGGGCGTGAGCGCCGCGGCCACCCAGCCGATGTTGCCATCGACGTCGGCGTACACCATGTTCTCCGAGGGCGTTTTCCACCGGGCGACCGCTGCCAGGTATTCTTTCCAGTTCTGAGCCCGGCCCACCGACAGCGAAGCCAGATACGCCGCCGTGCCCGGCTCACCGCCCACCCAGCGCAGCACATACGCGCGGCGCCGCGCGTGATCCTCGTGCAGCACCGGACCATTGCGAGTGTAGCGCAGCGTGAGTTCCACTTCCTGGAGCGTGCCGTCTTTTTGACGAACGCGCGTTTTCTCACGGCGAACGGTCATCTTCTCCCAGCCAGTGGGCGTGCGATACCGCTCGGGGTCTTCCGGGTGCGTTTCTTCGATCACCAGGTCGGCCTGGTCGGTGCCGACGATCGTAAAGCCCCAGGCGATGCGTTCGTTGTGACCGATGGCCACGCCGGGCAGGGCCGGTTCGCCACTGCCGATCACGTTCCAGCCGGGCGCGTTCAGGTGAACCAGGTACCGCAGCGAGGGCAGGGCGAGCGTGCGGTGCGGATCGCTGGCCATCAGCGGTTTGCCGGATACCGAGCGAGCGCCGCTGACCGCCCAGTTGTTGCTTTCGCCGCTGCCCATCGGCTCCTGCAACGAAAACCGGATCGCCTGCGTGACGGCGCTATAGCCCTTGAGCACCGTGCGATCGATGCCCAACAGATCCAGCCCATCGGCCGGCTCGTAATCCACGTGCGGATCGGCGGGCATCAGCAGCCGGGCTTGCTCCAGCCCCACGGCGGCAATCAGTTCCGCCCGGGCGACCTCACGCGAAAGGTTCAACGCCACGGGCAACAGCGCCATCCGGCCCAGCACGTCCTCCGGCTGCCAACGAGCCGGCCGATACTTGAGAATCTGAAACTCAATCGGCAGGTTGTCGCCCATGTGGTCGATGCACGCGTTGATCCCTGCCGTGAACGCCGTGGCAATCTCCCGGGTGTCGGGCGCATAGCTGGTCCATTCGGCGTCCATGTCGCCGCGGTAACGGGTCAGGCGGGCGAAATGGTCGCGGACCAGCGCGCTGGGGCCGAGGATTTCGGCCGTTTCGCCTACCGCGTTGCGCCGCCACAGGTCGATCTGGAACAGCCGGTCCTGCGCCGCCACAAACCCTTGGGCAAAGAACAGGTCGTGCTGGTTCTTGGCGTAGATGTGCGGAATGCCCCAGCAATCACGGAGTACTTCGACCGGTGCTTTCAGGCCCGGCACCTGGATCGTGCCGTCAAGCTGCGAGAGCGTTTGTTTGGCCCGTTCGAGCAGTTGCTGAGCCTCGTTGGCCTGCTGGTCGTTCATTGGCGGCGAAGTCTGGCGGGCAGTGGGCTTTGGCTCCGCGGCAGTTCCTGGGCTACTGGGCATCCAGACCGCGACGGCAACCAGCATCCCGAACAAGACAAACAAGCGTGCGAGTTTCACGGAGATATCCCTGGTCTGACGGAGCGTTGCAACCTGCCCACCCCAGGAGCAGGCTGGGGGGTGAGGTGGGAACCTCCAATGGTAAATCACGCCACGCGGGAAACAACCTTTTGAAGGCCGGCCACTCGGGCGGACCGGCCTCAAGAACGCCGCCTGGCGGGATTTCTCCCACTAGAGACTTAACCAGATCGGAGCGCAGCGCACGTCATCGCCCCGGCAGACGCAGCCTGTCGGGGCGTGCGCACTCAGCGCAACATGAACCAGGCTTACCCTGTGAAGGTGTGGGTTACTTCTTGGCCTTCAATTCAGCCAGGAAGGCGTCGATGGCTTCCAGCCGGGTGCGCAGTTCGGCCAGGGCATCGCGTTCGCCCTGCACCACGTGCGCCGGAGCCCGGCTCACGAAGCTCTCGTTGGCCAGTTTCTTTTCCTTGCCTGTGATCAGGCCCAGCAGCTTCTCGCGTTCCTTCTCGTTCTTGGCGATTTCGGCGTCAACGTCGATCAGGCCAGCCAGATCGACAAACACCTCCAACGAGCCCAGGGTGAAGCTGCCGCTGGGGCTGGGCACGGTCACGTCGGGCCCCCAGCCCTGCGCTTTGGCCCCGGCCATCGTTTCGAAGTACGGGGCCATCGGCTTGAGCAGCTCGGCCGTAGCCGTATCGCAGCGAACGACAAACTCCACGGTCTGCCGCGGCGGAATGTTCTGCCGGCCGCGAATATCGCGGACGCCGCGCAACACGTCCTGGAACGCCTTGAACTGGGCCTCGATCTGAGCATCCTGCCGGGCCGTATCGGCCTGCGGCCACGTAGCCACCATCACGCTCTCGGCGGCCTCTTCCACCTGCGAGAGGCCGCGCTGCGGCGCTACCTCGCCCAGCCGCTGCCAGACCTCCTCGGCCAGGAACGGAATGAACGGATGCAACAACCGCAGCAGCGTGTCGAGCGTGTGGCACAACACCCGCTGGGCCACCGGCCGCAACTGCTCGTTGTTCAGCCGGTACTTGAGCATCTCCAGGAAGAAGCTGCAGAACTCATCCCAGGCGAAGTCGTACAGGCTGCGGGCCGCATCGGCGAAGCGGTACTCGGCCAGCGCTTCGGTAACCGCCGAGGTCACGTTGGCCAACCGGCTGAGCACCCAGCGGTCTTCGACCAGCAGCTGATCTTCGGTCACCGGGGCGGGCGTGTAGCCGTCGAGGTTCATCAGCGCGAACCGCGAGGCGTTCCATAGCTTGTTGCAGAAGTTGCGGCCCAGCTCGAAACGCTCGCTCAAAATGGCCGCCCGCGGCAGTTCCTTATCCTCGGGCTTGTCGGCCCATTGCGTGGCGAAGTCCTTGCCGCACTTGTCGCAACGGATGCGCGGCAGCACGCGGTTTTCCTTGGTCTGTTCGATGTGGCCGCCGCAGTGCGGGCACTCGAACTCCACCGGCATCCGCACGTCCTGCGTTTCGGTCGTGAGGTACGCCAGGCCAAACCGTAAGGCGTCGGCGCCAAACTTGGCGATCACGTCGATGGGGTCGACACCGTTGCCCTTGCTCTTGGACATGGTTTCGCCGTAGCCATCGAGAATCTTCGGATGGATGAAGACCTCGCGGAACGGCACGTCACCCATGTTATGCAGGCCCGAGATCACCATTCGCGCCACCCACAGCGAGATGATGTCGCGGCCGGTGCTGAGCACGCTGGTGGGATAGTAGTGCTTCAGTTCGGGCGTCTGCTCCGGCCAGCCGAGCGTGGAGTGCGGCCAGAGCTGGCTGCTGAACCAGGTATCGAGCACGTCGGGATCCTGCCGCAGCTTGCGGAACTTGCCCGGGGTGCCCTGTACCGGCACAGCATCCTCGGCCAGGTCCTCGTCGCGCGAGCAGATGAGCCACGCGGTGCCGGTTTCGTCGCGGGTGTAGCAGATATCGTCGCGGCCGGCGAAGGCAGCTTGCAGTTCTTCCTCGGTGGCGTCCTCGCAGTACCAAATGGGAATGCGATGGCCCCACCAGAGCTGCCGGCTGATGCACCAGTCGCGTTTTTCGCCCAGCCAATCCAGGTAGCTCTTGGCATAGCGGGCCGGCACGATCTTCACCCGGCCGCTGGTCACGGCGTCCATGGCCATTTGGGCCAGGCCGGGCGTGCCGTCGGGGTTGTCGCCCATGCGGACGAACCATTGATCGTTGAGCCGCGGTTCGATCGGCGTCTTGGACCGATCGGAATGGGCCAGGTCGATCAAGCGATCCTCGACCAGCTCCAACTGATCGCTCGCGCGGAGGTCTTCAACCACCTTCTGCCGGGCTTGAGCAATCGTCAGTCCCGCGTACGGGCCGGCGTTCTCGTTCAGAGTGCCGTCGTCGTTGAGGATGTCGATCATCGGCAGGTTCTGCCGCAGACCGACTTCGTAGTCGTTGGGGTCGTGGCCCGGCGTGATCTTTACGCAGCCGCTGCCCATCTCGGGCTTGGCCCATTCGTCGCAGATCAGCGGAATTTCACGGCCCAGCAGCGGCAGCCGCAGCTTGCGGCCATCGCGGGCCATGTCGCGAAGCTGCTCCAGGTGCCGCAGCATGGTGAGCTTGCGCTGCTCCAGCTCGTCGACCTCGGCGGCCAGTTCCCGGCTGCCCTTGGTCTTGGCTTTCTCGTGCAGCTCGGCAATGGCCGCGTCGAGCGCGCCGGCCGGATCGGGGTGGACCGCCACCGCAGTATCGCCCAACAGCGTCTCGGGCCGCGTGGTGGCCACGGTCAAGAACAGCGGTTCGCCCGGCTTGGGATCGATCACTTCATAGCGAATGTGATAGAAGTGGCCGGGCACCTGTTCGTAGAAGATTTCGTCGTCGGCCACGGCCGTCTGGAGCTGGGTGTCCCAGTTGACCAGCCGTTTGCCGCGGTAGATCAGCCCGGCCTTGAACCAACTGAAGAACGTGTAGCGAACCGCCCGGGCACAAATGTCATCGAGCGTGAAGCGGGTACGCTCCCAGTCGCAGCTACAGCCCATCTCTTTGAGTTGGCCGAGGATGCGGGCTTCGTACTCGTCTTTCCACTTCCAGATGCGCTCTACGAGCGCTTCGCGGCCCAGGTCGTGCCGTGTCTTGCCTTCCTCGGTCAGCAGCCGCCGCTCGACCACGGCTTGCGTGGCAATGCCGGCATGGTCGGTGCCCGGCATCCACAGCACGTTGTAGCCCTGCATCCGCTTCTGGCGGGCCAGGATGTCCTGGAGCGTGTTGTTCAGCGCGTGGCCCAGGTGCAAGGCGCCCGTCACGTTGGGAGGCGGGATGACCATGCAAAACGGCTCGCGGCTGTCATCGGGTTCGCTGTGAAAGTAGCGGCGTTCTTCCCAGAACCGATACCAGCGGTCCTGCGCGGCGAGATGGTCGTACTGCTTGGGAAGTTCTGACATGGCTTGCTTGCACTAATGCGCCTTCAGGCTCGCAGCCCTTCGACCGCGGGCCAGTACCTGGGTTTGCGAAAGTCGATATCTTACCACCGCCGGGCGGGCGCAACAGGTGGCTTATTCAGGCTGCCACCATCGCCGGGTGTCGCCGCCACGTGCCGCCCCCCGCACACGAAACGAACACTCGCTTTGCCGCCGACCGGTCCTCACCGCTGGGCCGGCGAGGCGACCTGCTCTTGCGCGGCCTTGGCGCCGTCGGTCGCCGCCGCGGCCTGGTGGGCGGTGCGATCGCACCGCTGGAGCATGTATTCGAAGCTGTCCGCCAGGGCAATCCAGCTTGCCTCGATGACGTTGCCGCTGACGCCCACCGTGCCCCACACGTCGTGCTGATCGCGGCTCTCGATGATCACGCGGACGTTGGCGGCCGTGGCGGCCTCGGAGTTGATGACGCGCACCTTGTAGTCGATGAGCTGCATCTGCGCCAGTTGCGGGTAGTCCTCCAAGAGGGCCTTCCGCAGCGCGCTGTCCAAGGCGTTCACCGGGCCGTCGCCCTCGGCCACTTCGTGTCGGATCTTGTCGCCCACCTGCACTTTGACGGTGGCCTCGGTGGTGATCTCGCCGTGCCGGTCCAGCTCCACGCTTACGTGGTAGCCCAGTACCTTGAAGTGCGGCCGCAGCGTGCCGGCGCACTCCTTGACCAGCAGTTCGAACGAACCTTCGGCGGCTTCGTACTGGTACCCCCGGGCTTCGCGCTGGACCACCTCTTGCAGGATGCGGTCCATCAACTGCTGATCGTGCTGCAGGTTGTACCGGGAGGTGAGCGCCACGATGTTCGAACGGCCCGAAAGCTCGCTCACCAGAATCCGCCGCTCGTTGCCCACCTGCTCGGGAGCGATGTGCTCGTAGCTGCTGGTGGCCCGGTTGACTGCATGCACGTGCATGCCGCCCTTGTGGGCAAATGCGCTTTCGCCTACGAACGGCTGGTTGGTGCGGCGGTTGAGGTTAGCCAGCTCGTACACGTAGCGCGACAGTTCGGTGAGCTTGGCGATGCTCTCCGGCCGCAGGACTTCGTAGCCCTTCTTCTTGAGCGCCAGGTTGGCCGCCACGGTGATCAGGTCGGCATTGCCGCAGCGTTCGCCAAAGCCGTTGATCGTGCCCTGCACCTGGAGGGCGCCCACGTCGACGGCGGCCAGGCTGTTAGCCGCGGCCAGACCGCAGTCGTTGTGGCAGTGGATGCCCACCGGCACGTTCACCACCTTGGTCGCCGCGCTCGTGATGGCGGCAATCTCCTCCGGCATGCTGCCGCCGTTGGTATCGCACAGCACCACGAGCCGCGCGCCGGCCGCGGCCGCTGCCTGGAGCGTCTTGGCGGCGTACTCCGGGTTGGACTTCCAGCCGTCGAAAAAGTGCTCGGCGTCGTAGAGGACCTCCAGGCCGTGGTGGCGGAGGAACTCGACGCTCTCGGAAATCATCGCCAGGTTTTCTTCCAGCGAAACCCGCAGCACGTGCTCCACCTGGAAGTCCGAGGTCTTGCCGACCAGCGTGACCACCTGGGCCTTGGACTCGAGCAAGGCCCGCATGCCCGGGTCGTCTTCGACGCGAACGCCCCGGCGGCGGGTCATGCCGAAGGCGGCCACCTTGGCATGTTCCAGCTTGAGATCGGCTGCCCGGCGGAAGAATTCAGCATCCTTGGGATTGGACAGCGGGTAGCCACCCTCGATGTAGTCAAAGCCCAGCGAATCGAGCCGCTTGGTCAGCAGCACCTTATCCTGCACGGAGAAGTTGACGCCCTCGCCTTGAGTGCCGTCGCGGAGCGTGGTGTCGTAAAGTTCGATGCGTCGCATGGTCAATGCCGTGGGCTGGGTGAAGTAGTGGATCTGTCCGAGGGCGGGTGATGGTATCCGTGGGGGGCAGCAGGAGGCCCTAAAACAAAAAAACCCTGGGGCCGTAACGACCTCAGGGTTGGTATGGTTTGCAAAACGTGACCGCTCCCCCCTAAGGCCGAGCCTCCTGGGTAATCACCGCAATAATAATCACGATGTTATGGGGGAACTGCATCTTTGACTGCTATGGGTTGGCTCTGGCCGCCGGGAGCAAATTGGTACAAAAGGCTGGCAGCCTCTTTAGAGATTAGGTTCTGCACGGCTGAGTGTCAATTGCTGAACCGGAGCCGCCAGGGGCCAATTTAGGGGCATTTCCGCCGCAGCAGCTCCCCAAAAGCGGTTTGCGCTCGCCCGGCATGTCCCCCAACGTTTACGCGCCGGCTGCCGCCCTGCGCTGGGCCTGGGCCCGGGGAGATTCCACCCGGACGGCGTACGACTTGGGCACGATCTGCCGGCCAAAGATGCGGGCATACGCCTGGGTCAGCTCGGCTCCGAAAAAGAAAATCACCGCCGAGTAGTACACCCAAAGCAGCAGCACGACCATTGAACCGGCGGTCCCGTAGGCACTGCCCACGCTGCTGTACGCCAGGTACCGCGAGATGCCGAACTTGCCGATGGCAAACAGCAGGGCCGTCATCGAGGCCCCCACCAGCACGTCGGACCAGCGAATATGGGCGTCGGGCAGAACCTTGTAGATCAGGGCAAACAGCACAATATGCGTCACCAGGGTGACGCCAAAGTCGATGAATGGCAGCGAAATGCCCAGCGAGCCCACGATGATCGGCAATGCGGTGCTCACCGCCAGCGACAATATCAACAGAAACGCGATGCCCAGGATCATGCCAAAGGACAACAGCCGCGTCCGGATCCACAGCCACAAGCCTTGCTTGCCCGAGGCAACGACTTCGATCTCCCAAATCTGATTGAGGGAGCTTTGCAATTGGGCAAACACCGTGGCGGCACCAAAGAGCAGCACGGCAACACCGAGAATGGCCGAGACGATGCCGGCTCCCCGATGGGCGTCGGCGTTTTCGATCACGGCCTGAACGGCCGTTGCCGCTTCCGGACTGACCTCCGCTTTCACCTGGTCCACCACGCCTTGCTGGGTTTCCGGGCCCAGGAAGCCGGCAATGGTGATCAGCAGCACCATCAACGGGGCAAGCGATAGCGCCGAGTAATACGACAGCGTCGCTGCCAGGGTCATCGCGCCGTCTTCCATAAAATTAGCCGCGGCCGACTTCATCACGCGCCAGATATCGCGTAGCGCCATCGCTTACCCCGCAGTGGACGGGCAATTATGAACAAGAACCCCTTCGCGGCTGACCAAGACCGGTGGACACGTCGCGCGTGCGGCCTATCGCAGCGTTACGCGTAGCTACCACGCTTGCCGGTCACAGCCGCCGCAGCCGCTTAGCCCTGCATCCGCTGGGCGATGGCGTCGGGCATCATCTTGGCCAGCGCTTCCCAGGTCTTGTGGCTGAACTCGGCCACGCGGCCGCGCTGCGGCTCCGACTCACCGAACAAAGTGGTCAGCATGTAGCCCAGGAGAAAACCGGCGCCGAACGTGACCAACATCGCCGAGGTGGGATACTCCTGGATGCAATGCTCGGCCGATTCCATCGCCTGGGTCATGGAGCCGCCCTCGTCTTCGTGCATTTCCGATTCGGTCGGCATGTTCATGCGGGACGAGTAGGACACGGTAGTTCCTCCTAATGCTGTGGTGAAATGCAGGCGGTACGCGGCACGCCGGGAAGCGTGCCGGACCATGGCCTTCCCCAACCGGTCGCCGGGGGCAAAGTGAGCCAACCACTCTGGACCGGCCGCGTCGGCCAGGTACCACGTGCAGCTTGCGTGCCGCGTGACAGAAGTCGCGGCATTTGCCTGGCGGAGGCCTGCTTTGTGCCGATAAAGCAGCGGTCCGCACGCTGATGGCGGCTACGCCAACCTGGCGCAGGCGCAACCAGAAAGAAGCCTCACAGGGCAGGGGAGGGCGGGGCTGGCACCCGGCGGCACGTGCGTACCTTACGCGCCCACGAAGCGGCCCAAGAGCCAAATGGCGGTGGTCACCATCACCACGGTCAGCAAGTTCAACGAGACGCCGGCCCAAACCATGTCCCGCATCCGGATCCGGCCCGAGGCGTACACAATGGCGTTAGGCGGCGTCGCCACCGGCAGCATGAACGCGCAGCTAGCCGCCAACGTGGCCGGCACCATCAACACGGCCGGCGGCACGCCCAGTTCGTTGGCCGCCCCGGCCAGGATCGGCAAGATCATCTGCACGCTGGCCAGGTTGCTGGTGACTTCGGTGAGCCAGGTCATGCCAAACGCCATCACGGCCGCCATGCCCAGCGGCGGCAGACTTCCAACCGTTCCGGCCAGTTTCTGCCCCACGTAGGCCGAAAGCCCCGAGCTTTGCATCGACTCGGCCAGAGCCATCCCGCCGCCAAAGAGCAGCAGAATCCCCCAGGGCACCCGCGACGTGGCTTGCCAGGTGAGCAGCGGCCGCCGCTCCCTTCCGCCGGCCGGCAGCATGAAGCACACCAGCCCCATGAGGATGGCGACGGTCGAATCGTCGACCTTGAAGCCTTTTTCGTTCAGGCCCAGCGCCGGCCCCCAGCCCCAGCCTTCAATTGGCTCACGGAAAATCCAGAGCAAAGCGGTGGCGGCAAAAATGCCGGCCATTCGCCACTCCGAAGTCCGCATCGGTCCCAGGCCGGCCAACTCCTGGGAGATCACGTCGTGCCCGCCCATGATGCCGGTCCGCTGCACGCGGAATAGCCCGATCAGCGTCCCCCAGCAAACCAGCATGAACGCAGCCGCCAGAGGCACGGCCAGCATCATCCAGCCGCCGAAGGAGATCTCGGGCAAATCGGGGTACGTTTCGCTGTAGAAGCTGCGGAAGAAGATATTGGGCGGCGTGCCGATCAACGTAGCCATCCCGCCGCTGCTGGCCGAATAGGCAATGCCCAGCATCAGCGTCACGCCGAAGCCGTGCGGCGCGTTCCCTTCGGGCGATACGCGATCGGCTTGCAGCACCACGCTGGTAGCAATCGGCAACATCATCAACGTGGTAGCCGTGTTCGAGAGCCACATGGAAAGCAGCCCGGTGGCCAGCATGAACCCCAACACGATCAGGCGAGGGTTATCGCCCATCAACTTGACGATGTGCAGCGCCACGCGGCGGTGCAGGCCGCTTTCTTCGATCGCCAAGGCGACCAGAAACCCGCCCAGGAACAGAAAGATCATCCGGTCGCCATAGGAAATGGCCGTTTGAGCCGGAGTGGCGATTCCCAGGACGGGAAACAACGCCAACGGGATCAAGGCCGTGGCGGCCAGCGGCAGGGCCTCAGTCATCCACCAGGCAGCCATCAGCGCCGTCACACCTGCCATACGGTTCAGGCCCGGCTCGCCGCTGCCCAAGGGTTGCCAGCCGATCAGCCATACCGCCAGAACCACCCCGATCACCAGTCCGACCTTGGCCGCCAGCGGCCGATCCACCGCCGCGGGGTGTCCCTGGCCGGAACCGCGCTCAACTTTCACAGGGCTGGGGGTCTCGTCGGTCACAGCGCCGGGCTCTCAAACGGACGTAGGGCAGGGGGCAGGCAAAGTAAGCGGGCATGATAGCACGCCCGGCGCGCCGCAGCCACGCGAGGCGTAAGCGTAAAACATGGATTGTAGCGACTTTCTGCCCCAATCGGCCGGTTCGGTCTTCCCCCGTCGGGAGCGGCCGTGGCTGTCGCCAACGGCGCAAATGGTTTCCAAACCGCAACCAACGTTGCTAAATTCCCCAACCCAAAAACTTCACTCGCGCATAGTGGCAACTTATACTGGCATTCGAATGATCCTTTGCCCTAGCCATTTTGTCGCCCGGTATGCGGCATCGCAGGCGGTGCCTGGCAGCAGGGCGGATCGCTTGGACGGGGCGCGGACTCGCGCCGTTAGCCCTTATCAGTAAAGCGGTTACTGCTGCTGAGCATTTCCCCTCGCCGCCTTGTTTCGAACTGTTCGCGAGCCCTTTGTTATGCCAGTACGCCAGATCCGTTGGGTGCCGGGTACCTGCTTGATGCTGTGCGCATGGGCCATCGCTGCCGCGTGGCTGCTTTCGCCCGCTGCTGCCCAGGAGCCTGCCGACACTCCCGCAGCCGACAATGCTCCCGTCCCCAATGCGCAGGGCTATCGCCAGATCGCTCCGGGCATCATTCACACCATTTATCCGGACAACGATCCCGAAGAAACCTTCAGCCGGCACGACATCGTCGAGCTGCTGAACATCGACCCCGACTTTGGCGAACGGCCGGGCGCTTCGCCCAACCTGGCTAAGGACGTCCGCTACACCCACAACGTGTGGGGGCTGGAGTTCCGCTTCAAGCCCGTGCGGCTGATCGAGGTCAATATCCCCAATCCTGATGGGCACTTGGAGCGCAAGCTCATCTGGTATCTGCTGTACAGCGTGAAGAACACCAGCGATCAGCCGGTGACATTCGTGCCGCGGATGTTCCTGCGGTCGCACGATTCGAAGGTCCGGCCCTGGGTGCCCGATACCCTGATCCCGCTTGCGGTTAAGGCGATCAACCAGCGTGAGGACGCTAACCGCAAGATGTACGACAGCGTCACGATCTCCGAGCAGCCGATCCCGCCGGCCGTCGACGGCGAAGACAACGAGGTCTGGGGCATCGCCACCTTTGAGGGCGTGGACCCCGCGACCGACGAGTTCTCCATCTACATCCAGGGGCTGACCAACGCCTACAAGATGGAGATCGAAGACGGCAAGCGCAAGTACCGCCGCAAGACCCTTAAGATCAACTTTTGGCGGCCGGGCGACGAATTCTTCCCCGATGAGCGCGAAATCCGCTACGGTGTGCCCGGCAAGGTTGACTACGAATGGGTCTATATGTAACTTTAGTAGCTTCCCTGCCTTGGGTTAGAAGCTAGCGGTAGGCAGGCGGCCGTGGCAAGCAAGCTAAGGCCGCTCCGCGTTTGCGCTTAGGGTCACGCCAACGTCGCGCGGCGGTATCCGCAGCAAGCCGGCCCCCTGGCTGCGAAGGGGGGGTAGCCCACCACTTGCCCCCCACCAACCGCGCCAGCCGCGTCCGGGCTCCCGCCGCAGGCAGTCACCGAACAAACAGCACGAGGAGATCGCAGTCATGGCACATAAAAAGGGTCAAGGTTCCAGCCGCAACGGTCGCGATTCGAACGCACAGCGCCGCGGTGTGAAGAAGTTTGGCGGCGAGCTGGTTAAGCCGGGCAATATCATCGTCCGCCAGGTCGGCAACCGCTTCCATCCCGGCCGTGGCGTGGGCCAGGGCAACGATTTCACCCTGTACGCTCTGGTCGAGGGCTACGTGAAGTTCGATCGCGGCGGCCGCCGGGTGAGCATCGTCGACTCGCGCAACTAGGCTGCGGCGGGCCGGTCCGGCAATACGACCCGGCTGGGTTGGGTGCCGCCCAGACGCCCCGCATCACCGTCCAACGTAAGAACCGCACACGGGATGGCCTGCGCCATCCCGTTTTCTTTGGTATGTCCGCGCCTATGATATGCGCGGAGAGAGGTGCCTGCGGTGTTCCTGGAGCAATCCAGAAGCCACCGGGGCTGGCTTTCGCTTTCGTTCGTATATCCTTGGGAACTGTACAGGCATGTTTGTCGATCGCGTCGAAATCGAGGTAGAAGCCGGCCGTGGCGGCGACGGCTGCCTGAGCTTTCGCCGCGAAAAATACGTGCCCAGGGGTGGCCCCGACGGCGGCGACGGGGGCCGCGGCGGCAGCATCATCCTGCGGGCTGAAGAAGGCGTTGACAGCCTGGCGGCCCTTACCATGAAACGCCGCTGGACCGCCGAAAACGGTCAGCCCGGCCAAGGCTCCAACAAGCACGGCCGCGACGCCAAGGACGTGGTGCTGCTGGTTTCGCCCGGCACCGTGGTGCGCGATGCCGAAGGCGGCTTCGTCATCAAGGACCTTGCCAAGCCGGGCGATGAAGTTGTGGTGGCCCGCGGCGGCAAGGGCGGCAAAGGCAACGCCCGTTTCAAGAGCGCCACCAACCGGGCGCCGCGCCAGACCACGCCCGGCGAAGAAGGTGAACGCCGCACGCTCATCCTTGAGCTGAAAGTCATCGCCGACGTTGGCCTGATCGGCAAGCCCAACGCCGGCAAGAGCACGCTGCTCAGCCGTTTGTCGCGGGCCAAGCCCGAGATTGCCGATTACCCCTTCACCACCAAGTACCCGAACCTCGGCCGGGTCCACATCGACGTCCACCGTTCGTTCATCCTTGCCGACATCCCGGGCCTGGTCGAAGGGGCTCACGCTGGCGTGGGGCTGGGGCACGAATTCCTCCGCCACGTACAGCGGGCCGGCATCCTGATCCACCTGGTGGAACCGATGCCGATGGACGGCACCGAGCCGCTGGAGAACTACCGGGCCATTCGCGACGAGCTCCGGCAATACGATGCGAGCCTGGTCGAACGGCCCGAGGTCGTGGTTGTCACCAAGGCCGACCTGCCCGAGGCGGAAACCGTTCGCCAGCAGCTTCAAGATACTCTCCAGAAAGAAGTGCTGTTGATTTCGGCGGTCACCGGCCAGGGACTGGATCGGCTGCTCCAACGGGTCGCCCAGCTCCTGGAAGAACGCGATCATCCGCAGTAGCCGCGGCGCGTTACGGGCTCGGCTGCGCGGCGCTGGGGATGTGCCGCCGGGGTTCTTCAGGATACGCATGCGATGGCCCAACAACGTCTGGTTGTCGGCTCCACACCCAATCGCCAGCAGGCCGAGGCCGCCGCGGAGGCGCTACGCCGCTTGGGGTTGTCGCCCCGCGTGCTCGAGCGCACCAGCGATGAAGGGGCCCCCTTTGCCGTGGCCTATTATGCCCGCACCGGGCAGGAAGCCGCCCGCCTGGAGCAGGTCTTTGAAACGCTCAAGATCGACGGCGAGGTGATGTACGAGGAGCTGCCCGACGACCATCGCCTGGTTCGCGTTTACAACACGAGCCAGCGGCCGGAATCGGCCAACTTTCTGGCGAACCTGATGGAGCGGGCAGGTTTGCACGTGGTTCGCGGCGAGAATGAACTGTTCGTGCCGCGCAGCCAGGAACCCGACGCGCTCAACGTGATCCGTCACTTTGAAGAGACATTGCCCAAGCATCGCCGCAGCTTGCTGGGCATGTTCAGCGAGTCGTCCCAGCCCAACGAAAGCGACGGCGACGAAGCAAGCGAGTCCGTCACGTCCTCGGGCAATGCGGACGTCACCCAGTGGGAAACGGCGGCATTGAGGCCAGACGATTCACCGGCGACCGACGAAGTCGCGACTTACGGACCAGCCATTGGACAACTACCGGAGGCGTGGCCATGCTGCCCCGGTTGCGGCCGGCCGCGCGAAACCCACTGCCCAATGTGCCAAGAAACCGGCTATCACTTCCCACCGGCGGAAGTCGTGCCCCAGGAGTACATCAACCGCCGCCAGGCCCCCGCGGAACTGGCCCAGGCTCCGTGGCCGGTGTTGTGCCCTGTTTGCGACTGGCTGTTCGAGCCGATATTCTACCGCCGCTGCCCCTGGTGTGGGCACGACTTTGGCGAGGGACGTGAGATTGCCATCAAGCCCCGCGCGACCATCGAACCGCTGAATACGCGGGTGGTGGTAGGCCTGATTCTTACCATTGCCGTGGTCGTCGGCGTGTTGGTGTACCTGGTGATCGTCGCCAAAGCACGCGATCCGCGCATCCGGCCCGCACGCGCTGTGCCCTTTGGCATCGGCCTGGTCGCCCCGGCAGCGTGCGACGCCAGTACGCCTTCATACCGGCCACGCATCCAATGCAGCGGGGCAGGGCAGGAGCCACGGTTGTTCTAGGGCAACGCGCCTTCGCTCTCGCGCTGCTCGGGGCCATGCTCCGCTGCCGCAGGCGGGTTGTCATTACTAACCGAGGGTGAGCTCACTTCGGCATCTTCGGGGATGTTCGGCAGCACACCGCCCAGCAACCGCCCCAAGGGAGCCGTGCTTTCAAATCGCACCAGGATGATGCGGGCCACGGCCATGATCGGTACGGCCAGCACCATGCCGATGGGCCCCCACAACAACCCCCAAAAGGCGAGCGACAACAGAATTGTCACCGGATGCAGATCGAGCCCTTCGCCCACCAGCTTCGGCTGAAGCGTATTGCCAACGATGATCTGCAACGCCCCTGGGATGGCAATGACGGCGATGATTTCCGCCATGCTATCGAACTGCCCCACGGCAATCGGCAGTGGAGCGAGTGTCGCGATCACCGAGCCGACGGACGGCACAAACGTCAGCAGGAACGCGATCAGCCCAAACACGGCCGCTAGTTCCAGGCCGAACCAGGCCAGGACGCCCCATACCATGAGCCCCATCATCGCCGCCAGCAGCACCATCGTCGCCAGGTAGCGGCGGATCCGCACGTCGATCTCTTGGTAGAAGCCCCGGTGGACCCGGTGTGGGTTACGCCCGGCCAGCAGGAACGTGACAAACACCACGACCAAAAAGCCTTGCACCAGTATGCTCAGCGCGGTGCCGAAGCTCTGCGAGATCAAGCCGGGCAGTTCGTTGCGCAGGGTCTCGACGATGCCGCGGTCGTCGAGATCGATGCCGAAGCGTTCGACCGTTTCGATCGACCTCCGCATCAGCACGGCAAAGTTCTCGCTGTACCTGCCGGCGGTGGCAATCACCTGTTGGCTTGCCAGGGTCAGCATCGCGACAAACAGCGTATGCACGGCCAACACCAGCAGCAGGGCGACCACCACGGCCACAGCTTGCGGAATCCGCAGCCTGACCACCTGAAAATCGACCACCGGCGCCACCAGCGAGGTGATGAAAATCGCCAGCACAAAGGGCACCATCACATCCTTGGTGAAGTAGAGTGCCGCCGATGCGGCCACCGCCGCCAGAATCATCAGCGAGCCGGTTATCAACCACGCCTGTTCGTTTCGCAAGTTTGACATCGGCTTACTCACCGCCGTGCAACCGGCACCACCAAATAGTTGAATTGTGACCGGTGGGTGTGTTTCATCAAGTCTTGTTCGCCGGAACATGGCGACGGGATGAACAGGCGGTCGCCGCGCGCACCTCCGCTGTCCCCCCAACTAACCGCAACCCTGAAATGCAGCTTCTTGCCTTCTGCTGGATTGACGGAGCTCACCTCAAGGTTACTGCCGCGCGGAACCATCGCGCAGCCGGTGTGCTTCCCCGGCTGCTTGCCGCCGCAACGGTAGTTTGGCTCGTGGCGGGGCAGGCCACCGCGGCCGAACCGCAACTACCACCGCTCCCGAAGTCGGTCGCCTCGCCCCAAGACAATCCCATCACGGCCGCCAAGGTGGAGCTGGGCAAGCAGCTTTTCTTCGACAAGCGGCTATCGGGCGACAACACCTGAGCTGCGCCAGTTGCCATCAACCGGAGCGAGCTTTTGCCGATGGCCTAGCGCGCTCGCCGGGCGCTGGCGGCAAGCAACTGGCGCGCAACACGCCCACCGTCCTCAACGCCGCGTTGTTCAAGAAACTGTTCTGGGACGGCAGAGCGTCGTCGCTGGAAGAGCAGGCGTTACAGCCGATCCAAAGCCGGGACGAAATGAACCAGGACCTCGACGAGCTGGAGCGCGAACTGGCGGCCGTGCCTGGCTGCCGCAAACAGTTTCAGGAGGTGTTCGGGACGGGCGTTACCAGGCAAGGCATTGCCCAGGCGCTGGCGGCCTTCCAGCGGACGCTGCTCAGCGGGCCTTCTCCGGTGGATCGTTACCTGGCCGGGGATCAATCGGCGCTCTCGCCGCAAGCCCGGCGCGGTCTGGGGCTCTTCATGGGCGATGCCGGCTGCATTCGGTGTCACCATGGCCCGCTGCTGAGCGACGGCAAGTTCTACCGCGTGGGTCCAACGTTCGACGATCGCGGCCTGGCAACGATCACCGGCAAGCAAGACGACGTCTACAAGTTTCGCACACCGTCGCTGCGCAACGTGGCAGAGACCGGACCCTATATGCACGATGGCTCACTGGCCACGCTCACCGACGTCGTCACGTACTACTATCGCGGCATTCCGTTCACAGCCCCAGGCGGCCATGCCTTGGATGTCGCCCCGCTGCTGGAGCGCAGCTTTGACGAGATCCCGGACCTGGTGACCTTCCTCAAGGCGCTCAGTGGCGAGGTCCCCAAGATTGAGCCGCCTACCCTTCCATAAGCAGCCGGGGCGTTGTGGCTCGGCGGGCAGAGCGACCATCGGATGGCCGTGCCGCGACCTGTGCGCATAAAAAAAGATCATGGCAGGTCGATCCGTCGAACTGCCATGATCTCTATCCTGAAACGGGACCCGAAGGCCCCGCCCTCCCGGCAACTTCAGCGTTGCAATGGTAGTATCGTCCCTAGCGGCTTGGTCTCTCCAGATGAATCGTTCGAGATTCATCGAAGAAACCTGAAATGCCGCGCATAGCACAGTTTACGGCTCTGACCAATGTTGCTCGCCGTCCACGTATAGCCTCCACCGCCATTGATGGCAGTGACCTAACCGGTCAGGACGAGCCGGGAATACGCGCAAGAACTACGCGTCAGGCAAGTACGCCGGTACATGCAGTCGGCAGACGGCCGGCAGGCAGCCAACAAACGGCTCGCCGACAATCCATCGGGCGGTGCCTTTGCCCCCGCCGTACGGCACCGAGGCTATGCTGCCCGTTTCTCGCAGAAATCAACGGTGGGTTGCTCGCTCTCCGATGGGCTGTCGCCCTCGTCAACCTTTTCGGCAGTGTCGGCGGCCTCTTGTTGCTGGGCCTCGCCGTTGCCTTTGTTGGTCTGGTACTCGCGATACGCTTCGAGCACGTCGCAGGGGTCGCCCTGCATCCGGATCTGGCCCTTGTGCAACCAGATGGCCCGGTTGCACAGGCTCTCGAGCGCCCCCAGGTCATGGCTGACCATCACCACCAGTTCAGCCCGATCGCAAAGCTGGTGGATGCGTTTCTTGGCCTTGGTCTGGAAGGCCAGGTCGCCGGCGGATAGCGATTCGTCGACCAGCAGAATCTCAGGCTCAACCGCGGTGGCCACCGAGAACGCCAGGCGGACCAGCATACCGGCCGAGTAGTGGCGGATTGGCCCGTTGAGGAAATCGCCCAGCTCGCTGAACTCGGCAATCTCCTGAGCCTTGGCGCGGATGCTCTTGGGAGTCTCGCCCTGCAACAGCCCGCGGAACTCGATGTTCTCCCAGCCGTTGGCCTCCCATTCGAAGCCGACGTTGATGTCAAACAGCGAGCTGACGCGGCCGTTGACCACCACGCGGCCCGAGGTCACCGGATACACGCCGGCCAGCAGCTTCAAGAAGGTGCTTTTGCCGGCCCCGTTGTGCCCCACCACGCCCAGCCGCGTGCCGGCCTCGATATTGAGGTTGATGTTCTGCAACGCGCGAACTTCGATGGGCGGATTCTTGGAGCGGCGAAACAACTGTTTGACGACGTAGTCCTTGAACCCCAATTTGGCTAACCGCCGCATCTGGAAGGTGAGAGAAGCGTTCTCCAAGCGAATATAAGCCATGGGAAGACACCGTCGTTTTTCAGTTTTCGCCGTAGGATGCTCGCCCGCTGCCCCGTGCAGTGGCTCCGGCGAACGTCGCGTCAGGTCCGGAAACGATCTGCGAACCTGACCGGTTTACAGTCGGAAGATCAGCGTCCGCTGCCGGCTGAAGAACAACGCATACGCGATCAGGCACACCAGGCCGATCGTGCCACTGGCCATCCCCAGCCGCCACAAACTCGGCAGGTCGCCGTAAAGGATCGGAGCGCGCAACAGCTCCAGAGCGTTGGCCAGCGGGTTGATGTCGATCAGCCAGTCCATCTTCCGCTGGGTGAGCAGTTCCTTGGTGTAGATCACCGGCGTCAGGTAGAACGCCATGCTCAGACCTACTTCGGACAGGTGCTGCGTGTCGGGGAAGTAGGCGTTCACCACGCTGAATATCATCGCCAGGGCCAGCCCCAGCAAGAAGACCATCAGCAGCACCGGTACGATCAACGGCAGTGCCGGCAGGTTACCAAAGCCAATGAGTATCCACACCATCAGCAAGGCAAGCCCCAGCGACAGCAGGAAATGAAACCCGCTCGCCAGGACCACCCGCAGCGGATAGATCAGCATCGGCTGCGGCATCTGGCGGATGTACGCCTCGGCCGCCTGGAAAGCCCGGCAGCCCTGCAACACGCAATTGGAAATGAACTGCCAGAACGACAGCCCGATGAGCAGATACGCGCCGTAGGTCCTGACGTCGACCCCGAACATGGTGCTGAACACTACGCACAGCACGCAGGTCATGGCCAGCGGCTGCAGCAGCGACCAGCCAATCCCCAGCGCCGAACGCCGATACCGGCTGCGCAGGTCCATCCGCACCAGCGACAACCAGAAATAACGCGAGCGCCAGATTCCGCTCAGATACTCCGCGGCCCCGATTCGGGTGTCGGGAGAGTTGACCACTTCCATGATGGCGGCACTTCGGCTGGACAAAGGGTTAATTTGTATCGACTGTAGTACTTCTTATCGTGTGACCGAGTGGGCGGATCGTAGTGAAAATCCGCCATTGGGGGCAATAGATGTGTGGCCCGGCCCTCCCCCAAATTTGGAGTATTCGCCGCATGCAGTGCCAGCATGCTAGCGTCCGCGATGCCAGCATGGCATCCGTGATACTTAAGGGCGTTGCGCCGCTGGCACTTCTTGCTGACGGGCCTGCTGGGCCTCGAGCTGCCGCAGCGCTGTATCGGCTGCGACGCGGGCCTTTTGCACCGCATCGGTAGTGCCGGGCAAGTGCCGGCCGCGCTGTAGCGCTAGCATCACCCGACTATCGGCCCGGCCGATGCGTGCCAGGGCTTCCGCCGACTGCACATAGTAAGGGAGCCCGGCACCATTGAGCTCTTTTTCGGCCTGGATCAATAGCGAGACCAGGATGCCGATCGCTTCCTCGCTGCCGATCTGGCCCAGGACTCGGATCGCAGCGCAGCGCGTCAGCACATTGACCTTCAGCGGCAGCATCCGCCGGGTGGGAAGAAACGGCTCCACGCCATGGATGCCGCGACCGCCCCGGGCCACGGCTTCGATGGCCGGTACGGCCTCGCCCGCGGCCCTGCCCAAGTTGCCCAGGGCATGAAGGGCCTCTAGCCGATTGGTAGGCACGACGTCCGACGCTAGCACGGCCAGCAGCTTCTTCACGGCCTGGTCGTGAGCGGCTTGGACCTGCCCTAGGGCCCACACCGCGCCTCGCCGCACTTGCGGGTCCTCATCATCGGCGGCGGCAATCAACCGCTCGATCCAAGCGGCTTGAGTCGGCCGCAGCTTGCCGAGCTCGTAGGCTGCCCGTTCGCGAACCTTGTCGTCCGGTTCGGCTAAGTCCCGCAGCAGCCGCGCGGCGGTTTCCTCGTCGCAGGCCATGACAGAACCGCCGTTCCAAGAGAGTAGCCCGGCAAGCAACGCCACCATAGCCGCCACCGGGAGCCGCCTGCCGCGCAATCCGCGGATACCGCCAGTTGCCATATGCTGCCCCTTTTCCGCGTGAAACGGCTGCCGCCTGGGCGAAAAGGATCTCGCTGCCTAACGGCCGGCGGGTGCCTTGGCCGCCGTTTGCTCGACCTGCTGGTGCACTTGCTCCACGATCAGGCGTTCCAGGTCGGGTGCCCAGGTGGTCGGCAGGCCGTAGTAGATCATCGACGAGGCCCCCTCGTACCCGCCTTCGCGCAGCACGCGCCGCGAAGGAATGTACGCCATCACGTCGTTGGCGTAACCGGCGACCCAGGTGCCGGGGCCCAGCGCATCTTTCAGTCCCAACGAGTAATCCACCACCACCTCGCCGCCCAGGATCACCCACGTGAGCTTGGGTCCCAGCCGCCAGGTTTGCACCGGGTAAGGATAGGTGGACGGCAACTGGCCTTTCTCGTCCAGTTGTTCAAGCAGCAGTTTTGCCCGCTGGGCAATGAAGCGGTTGTTGGACTGCTTGTCGTTTTCCAGTTGGGTACGGCCAGGCAGGTCGCTCAGCGGCAGGTCGATCTCGCGATAAGCGGTCGCCAGCGTCCCCTTGAGCGGCTGCAGCTTGCCAGCAAGCGTTTCGGCCACGGCATCGGCCAGTTGCTTGCCATACTTCTGAGCCAGCTCCACGGACCGCCGCGGCAACGGGTTCTGATCGGCGCCGCAACCGGCCCAAAAGATAGCCACGGCTCCCGGATAGCGTTTTTGAAGCTCAATCTGCGCAAAGCCGGGATAGTCGCCCGACCATTGATAGAAACTCAATACCGTGGCATGGCAGGCATAGCCAAACACAATCGCCTTGGGCGAGGCGGACACTTCCGGGCCGCCTTCCTTAGCCGCCCGGGCAATGCGCAGCACCGGCACCGCGTGGTCGTTGGGACCTTTCAATTGGCCCGACTCGCGCAACTGCGGCACTTGCGGCTCGGGGTTCTCGCGGCGATTGACGGCGAAATCGGTGCGGCCTTCCGCCCAAGCCAACTCACACGGTTCCAGGTCGGCCACGGCCGCATCCACGGCAGCTACGATCGCCTGTTTGAGCTGTTCGGTGTACTCGTCAACCTGTTTCCACTGGGCGTCGTTCAAGAAGTACATCGCGCCCAGATTGCGGCCCACCACCGGCCCGGTGTGCGTGTGCGACGTGAACAGCGCAATTTGCGAGAGATCCCAACCGTACTTGCGGCAAAGCTGCTGCCGCACGGCCAGCGAGGTGGCGCGGTCGATGCCCACCAGGTCCAGTCCCACGGCGGCAATTTGCTTGCCCTGGGCATCTTCGATCACCACGGCCTTGGCCCACAGGTCGGTGAGCTTGCCTTCGGCGGGCCGGTCGCGGCTGCCGTAACCGGACATCCACATGGATTCCTTGGGCGTGATATTCCGCACGCCGACGCCGGCCTTCCAGGAAGCTTTTTGACCGTCGGCCGCCCTGGCCACGCCGGGCACCAGCAGACCGGCCAACACCACAAGCAATGCCACCAGAAACCGCGAGAACAAGCCAAGCATAGCAACACGCGCCTACGGGGGAGCCGAGATACTTGGCAACCTTAGAGAACAAGCGGCTCAAGCGGTCCGGGGCGGTAAAGCGCAGCCACCTAGGGCTCCGCCTGCCGCAGCCGCAAGCGGCCCCCGCGACTGGGGGCACGGACTGCCTGGCCGCCGGCCATTCTAGCTGCCCGGCGCGCAGGGTTCCAAACTTTCGTGGAACTGCCAGGCAGCGGCGTCTCGATCGGTTGCCGTATCGCGCAGACGGTGGCGCAGCCTGCTATGCCATGCTGGCCACGGCGTGTGTTACGAAGCGGCTGATGGGCTTGCCGGTCGTCAGGCGACTAGGCAGCCTGGAGATTCGCCGAAGCGGCGGCTTCGCGGCCCAGGTTGACCGTGCCCAGCATCTCGCCATCGGGGCCGTAGAACTGCAGCAGCTTGACGCTGATCATCCACATGGCGAAGTAGTCGCCCGCCCGATATGAACGGCCGTAGTACGTGCCGTCGCGGACGATCACCGTTTCGCGCATATCCTCCAGTTGGGCCGCGTCCACGCCTAGATGCGCGAAGGCATCAAGAACCACCTGGCGGATTTCCTGCGGTGCATGTCGGGCGTCCATGGTCACCCCTCCTTGGGCAATCTAAGGGCGGGCCGGTCGCTGCGGCCAAGTCGTGGCAGATGCCGCAGCCGGCAAAGCAGACCTATCGTTCGTGCCGGCGGTCCGCGCCGGGCTTCCTCCCGGCATCAGCCGCCTTGATGGTCGTCGCACCTGCAATCGATGCAGGCACTTTCTCCCGAGTAAAGCTATCGTGTGCGAGCGACGGCAATCTTGCTGCAATCTGGGCCAGACGGCAGGCTTTGCCTAATGGGAAGCACTCTGCCGCGGGTTACGCCGGTTGTCAGGCCTGGGCCGATTGCAGCGGCGGCTCACCAGCCGCCGAGGTCGCCGCAGGGCTCATTGTTGCGCGTGGCCCCAGCACGTCAAGGGCTTCGAGCCGGGCCACCAGTTCGGCCTCGGCCTGTTCGGAAAGATTTGCCAGCGGCAACCGCACCGGGCCGCAATCCACGCCCAACAGCCGCAGAGCCGCTTTGGACGCCGCCGGGAAACCATACGCGGCCAGCGTGCGAACCAGCTCCACCGACTTGCGCTGGAGCTGCCGCGCGGTAGCCTGGTCGCCCGCGTGCCAGGCAGCGAGCATCTGGTGATACAGCGGGGCGGCAAAGTTGTAGGTGCTGCCCACGGCCGACTCCACGCCCAAGGCCACGGCGGCCAGGAGCATCTCGTCGCTACCGAAGAAGTATTCCAGCTCGTCGCCGCCCACGGCCAGGCATTCTTGCAGTTGCACCAGGTCGCTGCTGCTGTACTTGAGACCGGCCAGGTTGGCAATCTGCTGCCGTGCCTGTTCGAGGAACTGCGGCATGCCGTGCGTCAGGCCGGTCATCGAAGGAATGTGGTAGTAGTAGAACGGCAGCTCGGGCGCCGCCCCGGCGATGGCCGCGCAGCACGCGACCAGTTCATCCACGCTGGGCGGTTTGAAGTACATCGGCGCCAAGGCAGCGATACCGTCGCAGCCGATCTGCGCCGCATGCCGGGCCAGGGCCACCGCGTCGGCCAGACAGTTATGCCCCACGTGGATGATGACCCGCAGCGGCGTGCCGGCGGCCGCATCCACCCAGCGCGTGGCCAGCAGCATCCGCTCCTCGACGGTGAGCGAGTGCGATTCGCCGGTGGTGCCAGCCACGAAGACGCCGGCCACGCCCGCCCGCAGCATCAAGTCGGCCTGCGCGGCAACAGCGTCGAGGTTCAGCCGCCCGTCCGTGAAAAACGGCGTGTGGACCGCCGCAATCAAGCCGCGATTGCGTTCTGCCATGGTCATCCTCGCTGCACGGGTGTGCGTGGGAGATCAACGTTACTTTCCGGAAAAGGTGCCGCGTCGGCCAGCTTAATTATCATGGCTTGTGCCGGGCCGCGGCGAAATACGCTGGGGGCGCATCGCCCGAGGGCAGTCGCCTTCCATCGCCTGCGACAATCGCACCAGTCCGCACGATTGATAGGATTTACCAACCGCCGCCTACCGGTACGCCCTGGCCATCCGGCTGACAAGGTACTGGCTGAGCACCACGTCCAGCGGTTGATCGGTGGGCATCAGCACGTAATCGCCGCCCACCTCCAGGCAGGCTCTCCGGACCGCCTCCTGGTACTTGCCGAACTGCTCCAGGTATGCCTTGCGCAGCGCCCGGGCGTCGACCGAAACATTGGGCAAACCTTCCAGCCCGAGGAACAGCGACGGCTGCCGGAACGGAAACTCCAGTTCGTCGCGGTCCAGCACGTGAAACAACACCACGTCGTGCCGGCGATGCCGCAGGTGCTTGAGCCCCGCGGCGATGGCCGGCACGTCGTCGAACAAGTCGCTGAACACCAGCACCACGCCGCGTTTGGTGAACCGCTCGGCCAGGTGATGCAGGATCGCCCCCACGGTGGTCTTACCCTGTGGTTGCGTGTGCTCCAGCAGATGCACCAGTTCCTTGAAATGGCTGGGCGTGCTGGCCGGCCGCACCAAGGCCCGCAGCTCGCTATCGAACGTGGCCAGGCCGGCGCTATCCTGGTGGCGAATCACCAGGTAGGCCAGGCTCGCGGCGGCCGTCTTGGCGTACTCCAGCTTGGAGAACGCCGCCCGTTCGCCCCGGTACAGCATGCTCTCGCTGGCGTCCAGCAGCAGGTACGCCACGAGGTCCGTTTCCTGCTCGTACTGCTTGAGGTAGATCTTGTCCGAGCGGCCGTACACCTTCCAGTCGACGTACCGCAGGTCATCGCCGGGCACGTACTCACGATGCTGCGCAAACTCGATGGAAAAGCCGTGGTAAGGACTGCGATGCAAGCCCGACACATACCCTTCGACCACGTGCCGGGCCCGCAGTTCCAAGCCCGACAGCTTAGCCAGCGTCCGCGGATCGAAATAGCTCGGGGAGTTCTCCACGGTCGGCTGCGTCCTTGGGAGTGATGGGGATGATCTGCGCCAGGCGCTGCACGATGTCGTCGGGTTTGACGTTGTCGGCCTCGGCGTTGAAGTTGGTCATAATGCGGTGCCGCAACACCGGCTGCGCGACGGCCAGCACGTCGTCGCTGTTGGCGTAGTACCGGCCGTGCAGCACAGCCCGGGCTTTGGCTCCCAGCACCAGGTACTGGCTTGCCCGGGGGCCCGCGCCCCAGCGCACGTATTGCCGCACAAAGTCGGGGGCATCGGGCTGATCGGGCCGCGACCGGCGAGCGAACTGGAGCGCGTACCGAGCCACGTGATCGGCCACCGGCACCCGCCGCACGATCTTCTGCAGGGCCAGGATCTCCTCGGCGCCCAGGGTCGGCTCGATCTTCGCCTCGACGTCGGCCGTGGTCTGTTTGACGATCTGCAGCTCTTCCTCTTCGCTGGGATAATCGATCCGCACGTTGAACATGAAACGGTCGAGCTGCGCTTCCGGCAGGGGATAGGTGCCTTCCTGCTCGATCGGGTTCTGCGTGGCCAGCACAAAGAACGGCTCGGCCAGCTTGTGCTTGTCGCCGCCCACCGTTACCTGGTGCTCCTGCATCGCCTCAAGCAGAGCCGCCTGGGTCTTGGGCGGGGTGCGGTTGATCTCGTCGGCCAGGATGATGTTGCCGAAGATCGGCCCCGGGAGAAACTTGAACTCGCGCACGCCGCTTTGCCGATCCTCCTGGATCACCTCGGTGCCGGTAATGTCCGACGGCATCAAGTCGGGCGTGAACTGGATGCGGCTGAACTTCAGGTTCAATGCGTCGGCCAGGCTGCGGATCATCAACGTCTTGGCCAGGCCCGGCACGCCGACCAGCAGGCAATGCCCCCGCGCGAACAGACCGATCAGGATCTGTTCGATCACGCCTTCCTGGCCGACGATCACCTTGCTCAACTCGGCCACGATCCGGCCGTACGCTTCGTGCAGTTGCTGTACGGCTTGAACGTCGTCTTGGGGTACGGTCATGCGGATGCTCAAGCAGGAAGTGAGTTCGCCGGGCAACAACGAGCCGTCCTCATCGTCGCGTGGCGGTTATCAGGTTGTTTCGGCGTACGTTCTGAGGCGTGACGGGCGACCGGGCGCGGTGCTTTGGTAATGTCTCTTCTTACGGCCCACCAGGTAGCCGGAAGGCCCACAAGGTTTCGCTGCCGGCGATCAACAGGTACCCGCCGGCCACCACCAGGTTGCCGCCTTGCACCTGCCGGATATCCAACCGGATCGGCTGGCGTACCGGGGCGCCGCGGGCGGCATCGAGCACGAAGATTTCTTCGCGCGTCGGCCAATAGATCGTTCCCTCGACCAGCACGCCGCGGCCAAAACCGTTGGGCAAGTGATTCTCGGCAGGGTACTCGTATTCCAGCCGCCCGCCCTGCACGTCGAAGCCATACACTTTATCGCCGCTGGCGATCAGCCGCCCACCGGCCACGCCTAACAGGTGAACAGCATCGCCCCGATGCGCCGACTCCCAGAGCAGCATGCCGGTGGTGGCATCAAGCGCCATGATGGCCGGCGTATCGGCGGGAGCCACGAACAGCCGCCCCTGGTGATACACGGCCGGGTTCAAGTCGCGGTAATAGTGGGCCGGCTTCTCGTTGGGATCCAGCGGCGAGGTCGGTTCCGCCCGGCGGTACCGGGCCAGCCAGCGGATCTTGCCGTCGGCCGTATCCACCGCGGCAATAGCGCCCAGGTTGGTGTTGTAGTAGAGCGTGCCGCGATGCAGCGTGAGCAGGTTGTGCGTGGCTTCGTCGACGGCTCCGGCCCCCGGCGTGGCCGCCGCGCAGATCTGCGTCCGCCACAGCAGTTGGCCGCTATCGGCATCAAAGCAGCCGATGTGGGCCTGGCTGCGGATGCCGCTTCGCCGCAGGGCGACATATACCCTGGCTCCGTCGCTCAGCGGCGCGCCTTCCAGCGACCACTCCGCCGATTCGGGCGTGTACTCCCACAACAAGGCCCCTTGCGCGGAGAGGTCCAGGCAAATCAAATGGCTCTCACCCCGCAGCGGCAACCGCCGCGTGTTCATGTGCGAAGTGAGCGGCGAACCGACCCGCGCGTACAACCGGTCGCCATGCACCGTGACAGTGAACCGCGGTACGCCCAGGATGCTTTGCACGCGAGGGTTGGGCCGTTCGATCGTCGCGGTTCGATAGATCTCGCCTGCCGGACGGCCTGAACCGGTCGCCCAGAGCGGCTTGCCGGTCGCCAGGTCGAAACCGAACACCTGGTGCTCGGTGGAGAAGAACACCTGTTGGCCGAACACCGCCGGATGATAACTGAGCAGTGCCCGCACGTCCTCGGCCACCCGCCGCGGACGCAGATCCATGCGCGCGGCGATTTCCGGATCGGGCAATGTCACTTTCGGCAACGGCACGCGCCAGGCCACGCCCGAGATGTCGATGTTGCCGTACGCTACGGCATCGCGCTGTGGCGTGCGGGCAAACGTCACCCAATCGCGCGACCGTGGCGGCGAGAGCCAACTGCGGCCTTCCTCCAACAGATCGCTCAGAATCTCCGCCAGGTTGCCATCGCGGGCAGCCAGCCGTCCGGTGGCGTCGGGATACTGTTGCCGGAAGCGCTCCAGCTCCGCTTCCGCGCGATCGTAGGCACCTTCCACAATCGATGCCAGCACCAGTCGGGCTGCAACATCAGCGGCAGGAATGCTCGGATCAGGGTAGAAGGTCAGTTGCAGCCAGCCGTGCGCCGTCCACAATCGTTTCAGAGCTTGGGTGACATCGGCCGGTCGCGGTTCTTCGCGCAGGCGATACATCGCCACCGGACCTTGCTGGTCGCGACGGTACCAATCGTCGAGCAGTTGGGCTTCGCCGGGCCGAAGGGGCGCTCGGTTGCGAATCTCCTCGAACGTACCGGCATCAATCGCGTCCCAAGCGGCGTCGGGCACCGGCAACAACCGCAACCAGGCGGCCCTAGCAGCGGCCGGATCGCCGGCCTCCAGTGCCAGTTCCCCGGCGGCCAACAAAGCATCGTCGCCAACGCTGCTGGCGAAAAACTCGTCGAGCAACCGCTGCAAGGCGGCCGCATCGCGATTGGCAACGGCCGTTTGATAGATACGTTCCGCGAGCGGGTCCACGCGACGGCGATACAGCTCCAAGGCCTCGGGCGGCAGAGCGGCAAACAACCGTTGCACGTGCTGTTGCAGCGGCACGTAGCGGGTCGCCTGAGCGTCGCCCAGTGGAATCCCTCGCACCGCCAGCAGAGCGCTACCGTTTTCGGCCATCAGCCGCCGCAAGGTTTCGATGCCTTCGTCCCATTGCGAGGCCGCCAGGTACTCCATCGCCTGCTGAAGATGAGCCCGGGCTTCGGCATCGGCCTCAGGCACCGAGACTTCAGACGACAGCTCAACCCGCTGAAACGGAGCATCCAACGGGAAGAACGCCCCCCGCTGCTGGGCCCAGGCGGCGGGCGTTGCGCAGAGCACAAGCAACACGACCAGCACTGCCCAATCGCCCCTGGCAGATTGGCTCGGGCGCTGCCACGCCCCGCCGCGAGCCGCGTTCGCGCGGCATGCCAGGCGGGCCAAAGAACGTACGAGCCAAGCCATAAACGCCTATTCCGGCCAGAAAGAAACACCGCCAAGGTGCGTAACCGTCGCCAGTCAATCCGCCTGCGGCTTGAGCGGCCCGTTGTGTGCCGCGAGCCGAGGCAGCTCAACGCTTGTTCCAGTATAGGCGGCTGCCGGTGGGGGAGAAAGCAGACGAAAGGTAGGTGCCACCAGACGGCGTGATGCCTTAAACTGCCGTCGGCACCGTACTTGTGGCACATTTTGCCAGCAGAGCACGGTACGTCGTGCTGAAACCAGCCTGGGCTACCCTGGGTACAACCTCACAGCAGCCGCGGACGGCGGCGCTTTTCGTCCGGCCCAGCAAGGAAGGGGCACAGCCCATGGCGTTTCCGTTTATCACCTCTCAGGTTACTTCGATGGATCGTCACGCATTGCCCAACCAGCGCCAGCGCAGCCGTTTTACGTGTGGGCTTGCCATCGTGGCCTGGCTATTGGCCGCGGCAGGGACCGGTAGCGCCGCTCAAGCAACCGAAGGCGATCAGCCAAGCAGCCGCCTGGGACGCCAGGTTGATTTCAACCTCCGCGACTATCGCGGCCGCCAGCACACGCTGGCCGACTACCAGAATGCCAAACTGGTGGTGCTGGCGTTCCTGGGCACCGAATGTCCGCTGGTGAAGCTGTATGGCCCCCGGCTGGCTCAACTGCACGAAGCCTTCGCCGAGCGGGGCGTGGTCTTCCTGGGCGTGAACGCCAACCAGCACGACTCCATCACCGAGATTGCGGCTTACGCCCGGCAGCACCAGATTCCATTTCCCATCCTCAAGGATGTCGGCAACCGCCTGGCCGATGCTCTGGGAGCCCAGCGGACGCCGGAGGTCTTTGTGCTCGATGGCCAGCGCCGTGTGGCATACCACGGCCGCATCGATGACCAATACGGGGTCGGCTACGCCCGCAGTGAACCGCAGCGTGAGGATCTGAAAGAAGCGATCGAGCAACTGCTGGCAGGCCAACCGGTGGCCCAGCCTGAAACCACGCCGGTGGGCTGCTTCATTGCCCGGGTCCGCCAGCCCAAGCCCGACGCCGAGGTAACCTACGCCCAGCACATCGCGCCCATTTTGAACCGCCGCTGCGTGGAGTGTCATCGGCAGGGCGACATCGCCCCCTTTGCGCTCACCGATTACGACGAAGTTTCCGGCTGGGCCGACACCATTGCCGAGGTGGTGCGCGAAGGACGAATGCCGCCCTGGCACGCTAATCCCGAGTACGGAAAGTTCGCCAACGACCGGGCGCTGACCAGCGAAGAAAAGCAACTCATCCAGGGCTGGGTCGACGCGGGCGCTCCGGCCGGCGATCTCAGCCAACTGCCCGCTCCTCCCCAGTTTGCCAGCGGCTGGAGTTTGAAACAGACGCCCGACGTGATCATCCCCATGGCCGACAAACCGTTCGAGGTACCGGCCACCGGCGCGGTGCGTTATCAGCACTTTGTGGTCGATCCTGGCCTGAAAGAGGACCGCTGGATCAAGGCCTCGCAAGTGCTCCCCGGCAACCGCGCGGTGGTCCATCACGTGCTGGTGTTCGTGCAGCCACCGGGCGAGAAAGGCCGGCTCGCCGTCGACGGCTTCCTGGCGTCGTACGTGCCGGGACTGCGTCCCCCAGTTTATCCCGACGGCATGGCTAAGCGTCTGCCGGGCGGCAGCAAGCTGATCTTCCAGGTGCATTACACGCCGATCGGTACGCCGCAAACCGACCTCTGCAAGCTGGGGCTGGTCTTCGCCGACGATCCAGATGTGCAATACGAAGTGATCACCACCAGCGCCGTGAACCAGTCGCTGGAGATTCAGCCCAAGCTGGCGAACCAGGCGTTCGAGGCCATCTCCAAGCCGGCTCCGGTGGAACTGCAGGTGCTGTCGTTCATGCCGCACATGCATCTGCGAGGGCAGGCGTTTCGGTACGAAGCCGTGCTGCCGGACGGCCGCCGCGAGATCCTGCTCGACATCCCGCGTTACGACTTCAACTGGCAAACCGAGTACGTGCTGGCCGAGCCGCTGCGGCTGCCTGCCGGTGCCCGAATCGCCTGCCGAGGCGTGTACGACAACTCGCCCGATAACCTCAACAATCCTGATCCCTCGGCTACCGTCCGCTGGGGCGCTCAAACCTGGGAGGAGATGCTGATCGGTTACTTCAACATTGCCGTCCCGCGCCGGCAGGCCCAGTTGGGCCGCGCGGCCAGGGCGGCTGCCCCCGGACGGGAGCAAGGCCTCGTGCTTGATCGGCTCTTCGAGCAATTGGATCGTAACGGCAACGGCGCTATCGAACCCGACGAAGCACCCAGCCGGCTCCAGGCGAACTTCCGATTGCTCGATACCGATCGGGATGGGCAGCTCTCGCGCAGCGAGTTTGAAGCCGTAAAGAAGTTCCGCGAGAATTGAGCAGCACTGGACAACTTACCCTGCGGCCCCGGGATCAAAGATTACGCGGCAGGTCATGTAGACGGCGTACATCGACATCAGCAGCAGACCTTCGAGGCGGCTGATACGCGATTGCGTGATCGAAAGCGGCACCAGCAGGACGGTGATCACGCCCATAAAGGCCAGGTCGAACCCACCGCGTCCCTCGGGCACTGGCACGGGCGCTACGGTCGCGGTGACGCCCAGCACAAACAGCAGGTTAAACAGGTTCGAGCCGACCACGTTGCCCATCGCCATGTCGGTATAGCCCTTGGCGGCCGCCACGGCCGAGGCAAAAATCTCGGGCAAGCTGGTAGCCACGGCCACCACGCTCAATCCGATGAGGGCTTCGCTCATGCCCAGCCATCGCGCCAGGCCGACCGCGCCGACCTCGGTCAACTTGCCGCCCAGGAACAGGCTGCCCAGCCCGACGGCAATCAGCAGCGTGGCCGCCAATGGGCCCAAGCGGGCGTCTTCCTCAACCACTTCCTCGGCTTCCATGGTCAGGACGTCTTTTTGCCCCTTGCGGGCGAGGCGATACCAGGCCACCAGGAAGCCGACAAAGACCGTCAGCAGGATCACGCCGTGCAACCGGCCGAATGCGAACAGCGTACCGCCGTCGGCGGTGTGGAGGTACGGCGGCAGGTACGCCAGCACGATGGAGCCACCGCTGACGGCAATCAGGTAAGGCAGTTCCTTGCGCACCACGCGGCTGGCAATCACCACCGGCTTGACCAAGGCACTGATGCCCAGCACCAGGCACATGTTGGCAATATTCGAACCGATCACGTTGCCAAAGCACAGGGCCGTGTTGTCATTCACTGCCGCCACCACGTTGAACGCCAACTCCGGGGCACTGGTGCCAAAGGCCACCACCGTCAGGCCGATCAGCAGTGTCGAAAGCCCCAGCCGGGCAGCCACGCTCACGGCACCGCGCACCAGCCAATTGCCCCCGTACAGCAGCATCACCACGCCAACCCCGAGGACCACCAGGCTCGGCAAGCGGTTCAACCACAAGTCGATGGCGTCAAACACGGCAGACTCACGCGGCGAGGGGAGCAAGACAGAGAAATGCGCCCTGGTCGGCCTAGCTCCCAAGATGCAACGCCAGGCAGGGAGCAGCCGCGAGTATTACGAAGCGTCGCTGGCCAAGGCAACCCAAGTGCCGGCCCAGACCACCGGCGAATCGTCCAGCGTGTAACCAGGCAGCGCCTGCCGCGGATGCGAAATGATGCTGCCCACAAACAGCCGCGATGCCCCAGGCTGCAGCGGGATCCGGCCGCTGGAAACGAGCGTCACCGCGGCTTGGGAATCAGCCGCCGGGTTTTGAACCAGCGTCGGCTCCGCTTGCAGGGCAACGTGCGTCGCCGCGAGCATAGCGCCCGATGCGCTGCCGGGAAGCTGGCTCTCCAGCGGCGTGCCGCTGGGCACGGGATCCGGCGCAGGGCGGGCCGGGGTTGCTTTCGCCGCTACGTGCAAGAGCTGGACACGAGTCAACTGCCACGGGCCAGAGGAAGAACTGCCGACCACTTGCCCGGCGAGAACAATGCCGGGACTGGCGGCCGGATCCTTAGTCTGGGCTGCCGCCGCCAGCCGGGCTTGGGCAAACGCATTGATGGCGGCAAGCTGCTGCAAGCGGTGCGTTACCCGCCGCAGCACGGTATGCACGGCCTCGCGTCGCGCGAGCACCTGCGGCTCGTTCACATCGACAAAGGTGGCCACCTGTGCCAGGCGGCAGAGCTGCTCGTACAGCTCGCTCGTTACCTCGACGTCGCCACCGGGCGTGCTGGTTGCCCGATTGGCTTGGGTCAGTACGTCGGCCAGATCCTGGGCCGAAAAGCTGGGCATCGTCCCTTGCGGGGCCGCCGGCTCCTCAACCGGCGGCTGCGTGGTAACGACAGGCATTTCCGCCGCCGGCGTGGCTTGCCCTTGCTTGTCGTTCGCGGGTTTGCGATTGCGTTTGGGCGGCTGCTTGCTGCGAGGGCTTTCGATGGTGATTGGGCCACCGCCCGGCGGTGGTGCCGGAAAATCGTCGGAGTCGCTCTGCGCGCTGCGGCTATGGTCCACAAACGGCAGCGGCAGGTCGATGAAGTGGAACCGCGGGCCGCCAAAGTAGTTCAGCAGCCAGTAGCCGAGGTATAACCCCACAAAGCCGCTGAGCACCACGCCGATCGCCAGCGACAGCATGCTGGGGCCTTGGTTCTGGCGCTGGCGCACGGCCTTGGCCGACATGCTGTCCTTACTTGAGGTCGATTCCCCACCGCCGGTATCGGCCTGGCCCAATCCGGCCCAAGGCGAATCGCTGTCGTCGCCTTGGTCCTTGGACGCGTCGTCCTTGGATTCTTGTTCGGTGTCCGCGGCCTTCTCATCGCTGGCCGAAGCGGCGGCCTTGGCCTCGGCGGCTGCCGCCGCGGCGGCAATGTCGCTCACGCCCGGCGAACCGCTTTCGGTTGTGGATTCTTTCCGCGCATCGGCAGCCTCCTCGCCGGCGGTTACACCGGATGCTGGGCCGCTGGCCGCAGCCGCGGCGCTCGCCGGCGCGTCCTCAATCGGCTCGCCGTGTTCGTTCAGGAGGACCGGCTTGAGAATAAAAGCCGCTTCGCAATGAGGACAGACCACGCCCTCCATAAACTCTTCGGGCAGTTCCAGGCTCTCGTGGCAAGCGGGACACTCAACTACAGCAGACATCCTTCACTCCACAGTCGCTGCAAACGGAGGGAGCAGTCGATCAAACGCCAGCGAGGCCAACTTGGAGGAGATCGCCGCGGCCCTTGCTAAACTGGGCTACCGCCGCAGACTACCGCATCGCCACCTTGATTGCCCCAGGACTGGACAGAAAGGTCAGTCTACCATCGCCACGCGGCCGCCAACAGCAGCAAACTGCAGTACCACACTCCCAAGTGGGCGTACAGGCCCGCCGGCCCGTTGCCAAGCCATGCCGGGCCCCAGCCGGCGAATCTCCAGCGCATTACACGCCGCCAGCGTTACCCAGCAGCCCCGGTAACGCGTGCAGCGAACGAATGATCCAGCCGGGGGCCGGATGGTCGGTAGTGGGTGGCTCCATCCCCACGGCTGCCCGTGCCTTGGGATTTCCGTCCTGGGGCACGCCGCGCGTATCGCCCCCGCGCTGCAACAGGACCGCAGGCCAGCCGGCGGCGCGGGCCGCCAAGTAATCGTTGTGCCGGCCGTCACCGACCATCAGGATCAGCTCGGGCGGAAGCTGAAGCTGTTCCTGAACCGCCTGGAAGAACGCCAAGCCCGGCTTGCGCGCCCCCAGCAGCGATGACACAAAGATGTGCCGGCAGCCATCCAGCGGCGGCAGCCCTCGGCAAACGCTTTCCAGCCGCGAATCAAAGTTCGACGCGACGCACAACCGGTAGCCTTGCTGCTCCAAATGCTGCCAGCAGGCGGGCACGTCGTCGTAGACGCGCCACGCTGCCGGATCAGCAAAGTAATCCCACAGCAGCGTGAACAAGTCGGGCGAGGCCACCTCCGCGAACACCTCGTTGACGATCGCTTCCCGTCGCTGCCGCTCGCGCTGTTCGCTGGTGACCTGCCCGGCGGCTTCGTCGATCGCCTCCTGCCGGGCGAACGCGCGATCGAAGCGTTCGCGAATCTCAGCCAGCGTAAGCTGCGAACCAAACTTCTCGCCTGCCGCCGCGTAAGCTGCCGGAATGCCGGGCTCGGGCATGAGGGTCGTACCCACGGCATCAAACACAACGGCTTTGATCTGCGACAGCGCCATGTCGGGTCACTGGGCCCTGCAATCGAGGAAACGTGTGCAAGGAGGCCGCCAACCACGCGCGACCGCTCCTCTTCGACTCAGGGCAGTGTAATGGCCGCCCCAGGAGCGACAAGCCGCCCACCCCACGACCGGGAACCCGGCAAACACCTCCGCAGGGGGCGGAAGCTCAGCTATACTGCGTACAGGCCGGATGCATAGCGGGGAGTACAAGCGCCGCACACCGCTTGCCCTGCGCCGAACCAGGCACGCCGAATTTCCAACGGTCGGGCGGCCCGGTTCTGATCTTTCCGCTGGAATGTCGTCATGGGGCAACCGCCGTCGATGTCGTCGCACGATAGCCTGGACCGGCTTGACCAGGTTTGCGACGCATTTGAACAAGCCTGGCGTAGCGGCACGCCCCCTTCCTTGGAAGCTTTCCTGGCGCAGGCCCCCGATGCGGCGGCTGCCAGGGGCACCTGGTTCGAAGAACTCCTGCGGCTGGATGTGCATTACCAGCAGCAGACCGGCCACCCGGTTACGGCCAACACGTACATCCGCCGGTTTCCCGATCTGAAGGCGATCATTACCAGGGTGCTGGCCGGAGAGGGGCCAGGTACCGGCTGCCCTGGCCCCAAACAAGCAAGCACGCCTCCCACCACAGGCGGCGGGGCCTCCGGGCGCGAATCGCGCGCTAAGCCACCGTCCACCACCTCACCGCGTGGTAGCCGCCGAGCTCAGCCCGCGCCGACAACGGCGTCGCCCGATGATACCAACATCTCCGTGGCTAACACCGCCCTGGAGCATCGCGGGAATGCCAAGGCTTCTGGGCACAAACGGCCCAGGCAGCCCACGGCGCCCCCGGACGACCATACGATCATTCTCGATCGCCCCGCTACCAGTCGGCTCTGGAGCGCCGCCTTCGCTCCGCCGCCCGACTTCGAAATCATCAAACCGCTTGGCCGCGGCACCTTGGGCCTGGTGTGCAAAGCCCGGCAGGTCAGCCGCGACCGCATCGTGGCCCTGAAGCTCATTCCTCAGACCAGCCAGACCGATGCGGCGGTTACTCAGCGTTTCCGCGAGGCAGCCCACGCCATCGCGACGCTGCGGCACCCAGGCATCGTCGCCATCCACGAGGTTGGCGAGCATGCCGGCCAGGTGTACCTGGTGATGGATTACTTCGAAGGCGGCAACCTGGCTCAGCACAAGCGCTGCGGGCCGCTTGAGCCCGAGCGGGCTGCCGCCACGGTCCAGCGCCTTGCCAGCGCCTTGGACTACGCCCATGTTCAGGGCCTATTGCACCTGAACCTCAAGCCAACCAACGTGCTGCTGGATGAAAGCGGCACGCCGCTGCTCAGCGATTTTGGCCTGGCCGCGGGTGCCAATGCCCAAGGCAGTTCGATCACCGTGGAAGCGTTGCCGGTCGTGCCGAGCTATGCCGCACCCGAGCAGGCACCGGGCCGGCCCACGTTGGTCGGCCCGGCCACCGACGTCCATGCACTAGGCACGATCTTGTACGAACTGCTGACCGGCTGTCCGCCGTTTCAGGCCGACACCGACGCCGATACGTGGCAACAGGTCCTTGCCGAACTGCCGACGGCGCCGCGGCAACTCAATGCCAAGGTTCCAGAAGCCCTGGAAGCCATCTGTTTGCAATGCCTGGCGAAGCATCCGGCCGATCGTTATGCCACGGCTGGCGAACTGGCTGAGGAGTTGGCCCGATATGCGCGCGGCGAACCGATCAGAATGCGGCGGCTCGGACCGCTGGGCAAACTCTGGCGCTGGTGCACACGCTAACCAGATCGAGCAGGGCAGGGCGAGCGCCCTGATGCTACGGCGGCCTCGCCGCCAAACGGCCAACCGTCAAACAGGCTGCGGCAAGAACTTCTTGGGCACTTTGCAGACCATGGTGTAAGCCGGGTCAAAGATGTTGCCCAGGTCGTAGCGCACGCATTGAGCCAGCAGCAGGTTGGCCCCCAAGGCGTCCAGACCGTAATCCTGCTGGAGCCAGCGAAGCATCTCCGTGGTGGCATGCTGCACAGCCTGGTCCAGGGGCCGGGCGTTACCGACCGTGAAAATGAACTCGTCGTTCTCGCCGCGCGGCCAGTGAATCTGCCGGTCGTGGATCAGGTTCAGCCGCACGCGGACGTTCATCGAGATCTCGATGCCCGAACCGACAATCTCACCATCGCCCTGCGCGGCGTGGCCATCGCCCAGGAAGAACAAGGCGCCAGGCTCAAACACGGGAAAGTACACCGTGGTGCCAGCCTTGAAACCGCGGTAATCCATGTTGCCGCCGTGCGGGCCGCTGGTGGCGGTGGAGATCGCCTGGCCGCGTTCGGGAGCCACCCCAAAGCAGCCCAGCATGGGTTCCAGCGGAATGACCAAAGGCTGCAATCGCGAAGGCGGCCCCACCAGCGTTGCCGTGCCGGCCGCGACGTCCACGTACCACTCGGCCAATGGCGCCTGGGGCAGTTCGCGCACATAATCTGGCTCGACTACGCCCGGCGCCACCGACGAACCGCACCAACCATAGGTCCGGCTGGGCGTGATCTGTTCCAGCGTGACCACGAGCACGTCGCCGGGCTGGGCGCCTTCCACATAGAACGGGCCCGTCTGCGGATTGCCTCGCGGCGTGACCTGCTCACGGCGGTGATCGTAGCCGCGTGCGTCGACAGTGCTGGTGATGAGCGTATCGCCCGGTGCCAGGCGCAGCACCGGCTCATAGGGGCCCAGGCAGCGATGATAGTGCGTCGGCTGGAAGTGGTGTTCCATGCGGGGAGAGAGCGCCGGAGTAAAGAAGCCAATAGGAGATGTTGCGCCGCCAACAAGCTATGGCGACCAGCAGCAACTGAAACGGGCAGGCAGCTTGGGCAGGCCTACCGCGTGCGCGGCGTACGCTCCGATCGGCCTCCCATGAACCGCAACGGGCAGTCGACGGCTTACAGATTCACGGGCCGCTTGGGCTTGGGCGGCGGGGCCATGTTTCGATTGTTATTGTTGTTGTTATTGTTATTGCCGGCCGCCATCGGTTGCTGCCGCGGGGCGTTCACCCCGGTGTAGGTTTCCTGCCATTGCCAGCCCATCGGCGTCGCCAGTTCGCGCTCGGCGATCAGGGCCCAGGGCGTGCCGGGATGCTCATCGACCACGTGCTGCAAATAGAACCTGGCTTTCTCGGCCAGCTTCTGCAGGGCGGTGCCTTCGAAATGGTCGGCCGGCGTCAACTCCCACGTGTCGTTCCTGGGGTTTTCGAAATTGCGGCCGTTCTTGAGGAGGGCCAGCATCGTGTTGTAGCTCTCGGTGCGCACCTTCACGGCGCATACGCGGCCCATGGCCAGATCGTAACCGGCTTGCCAGCGCGGCTCGGTCAGCTTGGGGCGATCCTTCTCGCCCTGCATCAGAATCTGGTAAAGCTGATCGATTTTGGGCTCAAGCACCGCGGCCGCTTTTTGGGCTTCATCGAGCCGGGCTTTTAGCGCCCCCTCGTTCACCTTGGGGAACCGCAACGTGGGCGGTTCCATCGGCGAGATCCACGAAAGCTTCGCCGCCTCGACCAGCGCGCGGCGGGCCATGTTCTCGTTGAGCAGCCGCTCGTATTCCTGGATTGGTTTGTAATCGGGCCGGTAACGCCGCATGACTTCCGGGTCGAAGAAGTGCCGGATCCGCGAGGACATCACCGGCGTATCGGCTCGGCCCAGGGAAAGATTCGTGTTGGCGATGTTGGGATGCACGGCGAAGTAAATGCCGCCGGTTTCGTAGCACAGCCGGGTCAGGGCAAAGGGGCCAAACCCGGAGTCCAACTCTTCCAGGTCGTCGTTCTGGCCCGGAGTAAATCCCAGCTTGAGCCGCTCGGGATAGATGGTTTCCGGGCCTTGCCGCACCGGAATCCACTGCACGCTCTGATCGTAGTTGGGATCCGGATCAACGTACTTGACCTTCAACTCAGTCCGCCCAAAGGGTGCCGGCACGCCGATCACGTAAACGGGAATCTCCAGCCGCCGGCACTTGGCCACGCAGCGATCCAGCTCGAACTCGTCGTCGCCCACTTCGTCGCTGACGACCACGAACATCACGTTCCGCCGCGGCACTTCGGTGCGGTACTTGCCGAACTTATCGGCGCACATGCTGATCGATTGAAAGACGTTCTCAATGCCCGACGGGTCATTCTTGACCGCCAGAATGGCCTTTTTCAGTTCGTCCACGTCGTCGGTGGGTTGCTTGGTGAGGATCTCGCACTTCTGGCCGAACTGCACGATGGCGGTCAGCAGCGGTTTATCCGCGTGCCGCTTGAACGATTCGTGTCCCGCATCCTGGGCGACGGCCAGTTCCTGGTAGACGCGATCGAACCGGTCGTAGATCTCCTTACGCATGCGGTCGAGACTGCCCGACTGGTCAAACAGCCACACCACCAGCGTACGGCGTTGCTGCAGCGACTGGAGGATCTCGTGGGTGATCCGGTCGATAGCTCCGGCAGCCCCGGTGGTACCTACGCCCACGGCGCCCTTGGCCACTTCCGTTTCGCTAAGAACGGGGCCGGAAGGAATTTCAACATTGACCGGCACCACCACCGTCGGATTGACGTCGTCGTGCCGCACGTCGATCGGCACGTCGGAAATCTCGCTGTACTTCGGCGCCAGGGCCTGGGCCATCGTCACGCCGTTGAGGCTGGCAGCACCGATCTCCGGCTGGGCGTCCTTGGCGTAGAAGAAATCCTGCGCAATCGGCTCGATCAGCTCGTCCTCGCTGGGCATGGTGAGCACCAGCGACGGCTCGGGCTGGTAAACCCACATCAACGTGAGCCCAAGGACCACCGCCACGTGCAGCACAAAGCTGATCACCCAGGCCGGCGCATCGCCGTCGAACGGAGTGTCATCTTCGCCGGTACGGATTTGCCACCAACGCTTAAGCGCCTTGAGCATCCTCGTTCTCCTTAAGAACAAAGGAGTTCGGGCGGTTGACGCAGAACGTTCCCCACCCCCGAGTCCCAGCGTGTTTGCCTGCAGACCGATTGCCGCGGCGGAGCCTCCGGCGGGATCACCGCTTCGCCGCAAAAAACAGGAGAAGGGTTGGTCGCATTCTCTCCCCGAATGGGAGGGAACGCAAGCTGTTTTTGCCGTGGCGAGGCCATCAGAACCGCTGTCCCAACGGCAAGCTCTTCAAGCAACTTACGGCCTGACCTTGGGATCGCCACGACGTTTTCAACAACCGCTCCGACTTTAGATCCATCGGCAGCGTCACTGGGCGGCGCCACAGAAGCAGCAGAAAGAAATCAGGCGAGGTCCCAGCCCCTGGATTGGGACCTCGCCCTAGATCTGCCCCTGGTACTGCTTATTCGTGGGGGAATGGGGAATTATTCCCACATCCGGGTGAGATTTTTTGACTTTGCTCAGCCGATGCCCTCTGCCGCCTTCACGTATGCCCCTCGCGGCTTTTTCCCTAGCGTTGCGGCAAAAACCGCCCCGTAGCCCCCAGGTCAGACAGATTGCCGCAGCCTTGGACCAACAGCGCAGCCGTTTGCCTACTGCTGGCGTCCTCGAACATCGCCGGGCAATGGACAGGCCGTTGCTGCGCGCCTGGCGATTACCGCTGCCGCCCGAACCGCCGGAGCCAATGCCAGAAGGAGCGGAGCATGCTCAGGACAATCAGCAGGCCAACCGGCAAGACGTTCACTGCCAAGATGAACGGAAAAGCCTGACTAGGCTTAAGATCGGCCGTCCACACTGTGCCGACTACGCCGGCCAATACGGCCACCACCAACATGGCCGCCAACAGTTGCACCAGTTGGTACTGGGGGCGGGTTCGCTCCGGCTGCTTGGCCATGGATCTCTCGTTGGTAAAGAGCTGGACCGGCCAACACACCGGCCCCATCAGCGGCAGGACACTGGGGGACCATCGACTTCGCGCTCGCCGGGCAGGGCACTTTGATCATCAACCCGGCCGCGCCGGCATGTACCGAAGGCACGCCGCAAGCTGCTCTTAGGCCTGATGCTTCTCCAACTCGGGCGGATGCCAAGCGATACTGCCTTCGATCGGGCTGGAAGCCGTCGCGTACAGCTTCTTCGGAATGCGGCCTGCCAAGTATGCCGCCCGGCCGGCCACGATCGCATGCCGCATCGCCTTCGCCATGAGCAACGGATCGCGAGCGTGGGCAATGCCGGTATTGAGCAGCACGCCGTCCACGCCAAGCTCCATAGCGGCGGTCACGTCGCTGGCGGTGCCGACCCCGGCATCGACAATCACCGGGTAATCCGGATCGCCGTCCTTCAGGTACTCCAGACACAGCCGGATGTTATTGGGATTCAGGATGCCTTGTCCCGAGCCGATCGGGCTGCCGGCCGGCATCACGCTGGTGGCCCCGGCGTCCTTGAGCCGCTTGGCTACGATCGGATCGTCGGAGGTGTAGCACAATACCTTAAATCCCTCGGCCACCAGTTGTTCGGTTGCCTGGAGCGTGGCCACGGGGTCGGGCAGAAGCGTCTTGGTGTCGCCCAGGACTTCGAGCTTGACCCAATCGGCGCCCGGGTTGTCGAGGCCTTCAAGGATCTCGCGGCCCAGCCGGGCCACGCGCACAGCGTCCTCGGCGGTAAAGCATCCGGCCGTGTTGGGCAGCAGGATATACCGCTTGGTATCGATGAAATCGAGAATGTTCTGCCCGGCCGCGTCGTACAGCCGCTCGCGACGCACGGCCACAGTGATGCAGTCGGTGCCCGAGGCTTCCAGACACTGGGCCATCAAGGCGTAGTTGGCGTATTTTCCGGTACCGACAATCAACCGGCTTTTCAGGCGGTGGGCGCCCAGTTGCAGGGGCGCATCCGCCACACAAGCCGAGTCGGCGCCGGCAGGGTTTCCGCCCGATGTTTGAACGTCGCCTTGGGCCATGAGAGTTGTCTATCCTCCGCCTACGAGCGTCACGACTTCCATTTGATCGCCTTCAGCCAGGCGGGTTTCACCATGCAGCCGCCGGGGAATCAGTTGGCGGTTGATCTCCACCGCCACATGTTGCGGCGACACCTTCAGTTCGACCAGCAAATCGGCCACCGTCACGTTCGGACGCACCGTCTTGGGTTCGCCATTGACCAGAATACGCACGGCCTGACCGATCCTCGCCAAAGGACTTTAGGACACACGGCTAAGCTGCCGCCCGCCCAGTAATTACGCCGCGGCACAAAGCATGGCACCAGCGACGGCCTGCATTCTAGGTCCATGGCGGAAAGGCCGTCAAGGAAGGCACACGCGGCGCGTAGCGGGCCAGGCCTGCGGTGTGCGAGCTGCGTGCCGCGTTGGTTGGACCGACGCGGCGCCAACGATTCTTGCAATAGCCCCCCCAACAATGGGCGGATCGCACATCCCCGATCATACCGCATCGGGCCGCCCCTGTTAACCCGCAATCGCAGGGCGATTGCTTGCGGGCCACGATTGGTTGTTCATGAATATTTCGGCCGCTCAGTTGAAGGCACGTGGCCGGCAAGAATGTTCGGCCATTGCGGCGTGCGAGCATTTGGCCCGCGAGTAAACCCGCACCGCTCGCAGAGCCATGGCACGTCCGAATTGGGCCAACTGGGCGGTACGAAGCAAACGTAGAGCGGACTTGGCCGCGGTCCACCACAAGACCGCGAATGCAGCGTGCGTTCGCAACGCGAAACAGTCATTGATCAGGCCACACCGTGAAATTGCCGGGTGGCAAGCACCCGTCCTACGCAATGCTGAGTGGCAAGATGTGGCACTAAGGCTTTTCGCCCGCCAGGACGGCAATGGCAATGCCCATCCGCGTGAGGGCTTGCGGAGCCTGCCGTAGAATCGGGCCGTGGGCTTTGATCGTGGCCTCGGCCTTGGCGCGGTAATCGTCGTTGCCCAGTTCCCGGGCCAGCGTAAGCAGGTTGAGCGCCGCCACCGAGTTGCCGGAGGGCACCGCGGCATCGACCGGCCCCCGGCTGCGTACGATCAGTTCTTCATGATCGGCCGACGTATAGAAGAATCCGCCCTGGTCGGCGTCCCAGAACAGTTCGATCTGTTTGGCGGTCAAAGCGTCAGCCGCTTCCAGCCAGCGTTTCTCGCCGGTGGCCTGGTACAAGGCCAGCAGCCCATCGACCATATTGGCGTAATCGTCCAGATAGGCGTTCAACCGGGCTTCGCCGGCGGTGTGCGTGCGGTACAGCCGGCCATCTTCGGTCCGCATGGCCGTCAACACAAAGTCGGCCGCCTTGGCCGCGGCATCGACGTACGCTTGGCGTTTGAGGATCCGGCCCGCATCGGCCAGACCACGGATCATCATGCCGTTCCAGGCGGCGAGGATCTTGTTATCCAGCAACGGCCGCTTGCGCTGGTTGCGCAGCGTCAGGAGCTGCGAGCGAATCAGCGACAACTGCTCGCGAAGCGTGGTCGCTGCGATGCCTGCCTCCTTGGCCACCTGCTCCTCGGGCACCACCTGCTCCAGCACCCAGGCGCCCTCGAAGTTGGGATCGCGGTCCAGGCCGTACGCCCGGGCAAACTGCCGATAGCCCGGCATGTGCCTCACCGGCTCCAGTTCCTCGCGGTGCCAGATATAGAACTTGCCCTCCTGGGCGTCGGTCTCGGCGTCCAGGGCCGCGTAGAAACCACCCTGCGGCGAAGTCAGCTCGCGGAGTACAAAGCCTGCCAGCTCGTCAACCACGCGGCGGTAGCGTTCGTCGCCGGTGAGGGCATACGCCTCGGCGTAAACGCTGGCCAGTTGGCCGTTGTCGTAGAGCATCTTTTCGAAGTGCGGCACCCGCCAGTAACGATCGACGCTGTAGCGGTGGAAACCACCGCCGACGTGGTCGCGGATGCCGCCGGCAGCCATGTGGTCGAGCGTCGTCAGCAGCATCTTGCGGGCGGCCGCGGCATGTTCGCCCTCGGCCGTGCGTGCCCGATGCAGCAGGTACAGCAAGTTCGAGGGCTCTGGGAACTTGGCCACGTCGTCGCTGTCGGGGCTGTAGCTGAACCCGCCGTAGCGAGGATCGAAATCGCCGGCCAAGGCTTCGTCGATCTGCTTGAGCAACGCTTCGCCCAGCTCCAGCGGCAGCGGCTCGGGCCGGCGGCGTAGCTGTGCCCGAACCAGGTCGGTGATGTGCTCGGCGGCCGCTTCAACCTGCTCGCGCTGGTTCTCCCAGGCGGCCTGCACGCGCTGGACGATTTCCAGGAAGCCTTCCATGCGTCCACCCGGCATCTGATACACGCCGGCCAGCAGGTTGAGTTTGAGCCTCGGCTGCCGGGTGCGCGGCGGGAAATAAGTGCCACCGCCCAGCGGACGGCCGTCGGGCGTGAGGAACATGGAGAGCGGCCAGCCGCCGCCCTGGTTGGAACCGATCAGGTGGTGATACACCTGGAGCCCCATCATGTAGATCTCATCGATGTCGGGCCGTTCCTCGCGATCGACCTTGATGCAGACAAAGTGCTTATTAAGGAACGCGGCGATCTCCTCGTCCATGAACGACTCGCGTTCCATCACGTGGCACCAGTAGCAACTGGAATAGCCGATGGAGAGGAAGATCAGCTTGTTCTCGCGTTTGGCCTTGGCCAGGGCTTCCGGTCCCCAAGGGTACCAGTCCACCGGATTGTGCGCGTGCAACAGCAGGTAAGGGCTGGTTTCACCGGCAAGGCGATTGGTGTGCTTGGGTTTGCCTTCCGGCGGCGCCGCGCCCAGGTGCGAGAGCGCCGGCGCGGCCACAAGCGCCGCTGCCATCAGCCAACTGCCAAAGCTGATTGCCGCCTGCCGAGAACCGCGATGCGGCTTGCCGGATAGCACGCGTCGCATCCGCCGCGAGGACCGAGAACCAGCGCGCAACAGCCGGGCAGGGTAGGGCATGGCAAACTCTCTGGGGCGCAAGAGGCGAAGCATCACGCCGGCCGCCGCGATTACAGCGGCCGGTGCCAGGCCAAATTTTCAGGCGGGAGACGCGCCCAGCGCGCGTGTGCGGTGGCAACGCGGCCGGCAGCGAGCAGACTACTTGAAGCCCTTGAGAAACTGGCTCAGGGCATCGTCCGGCGAGTCATCGTCCGAAGCCTGCGAGGCAGCTTCCGGCGCGGACGTTTCTTGCTCGCCGGCCGCAGGCATTTGGTCGACCTCGGCTTCCACACCCGACTGCTCTTCAGCGGCCTGTTCGAAATCCGCATCGAAGGCGGGAACTTCTTCGTCGATATCGAAGGCTTCGTCGGCAATGGACTCCGCCTCGGAGTACACGCCGTTGGTGGATTCGGCCTCGTCGATCGTCTCGAACGCCAGGTCAGAATCGGGCTCGAACGAAGCGTCCTCAGAAATCGCCTCTTCCGGCAGGACCGCTTCCGGCTCTTCCTGGTCCGCCTGGGCTGCCTCGTCGGCCGACTTGGCAGGCATTGCAAACGCCGGCTCGGTAGCGCGGCCGTTGGACGATGGCACGGCTTGGCTCGCCTTGCCGCCCTTGGCTTTATCCTTCTTGCCAAACAGGTTAAACAGCCAGAAGCCGCGTTTTTCCTTCTTGGCCGGCTTGCGGGCGGCCACCGAATTGCTCGAACGTGCCGCATCGAACCCGGTGAACTCCGGCGTGTCGGCGGAAGCTCCTTCAGCCGCGATTTCTTCAGCCGTGGTGCCCTCGGCAGCCGCTTCGTCGGCCACGGCTTCATCGGCCGCAGGCTCATCGCTGGCAAACAGCTCCGAGTCGATGCTGTCCGCAGCGTCCTCAGCAGGCGTCTCGGCGGCTAGCGATTCTTCGACCACGCCGTCCAGCGTAGCGGATTCTTCGGTCGGCCCTTCGCCGGCCTGTTCTGCCAAGTCGTTGAAGAACGGATCGTCCGCTTCATGGCCCATGCCGCCTTCGTCGGAAACTGCGGCTTCCTCGGCCAACGACTCGACGGGCGGAGCCGAAGCAACCGGGGGCGACACTTCCGCTGCTGCCGTGGGCAGAGCAGGTTCAAGTTCAGACGCGGGTGTGCTGGCTATCGGCTCCTCGGCCACTGGCGGAGCTTGCGCAACGGCCGGGCGCTTGAATGGCCGCCCCTTCAAAGGCTTGCCCTTAAGCGGCTTGCCTTGCTTGATTTCAGGCGTGGCCGGAGCTTCGGCGGCAGGTGCTACCGTGCTGGATGCTTCGGATACGGCATCTTCCGCAGCCGGAGATTCCGCGGCGGGCTCTTCGGACGCGGGCGGCAACTCGCCTTCCGGCAATTCGGCCGTCGGCGTTTCCGCGACCTCATCAGCGGCGGCTTCTTCGGCGGCAAGGTCCTCTGCCGCAAAGTCTTCGGCGACCGGATCTTCCGCAGGCTGTTCGCCTTCCGCGTCAGCGTCGCCCATCAAGAAGCCGAAGTCGGGCGTACCGTCGGCATCGCGCGAACTCGCCGTGGCCGCTTCGGACTCTACCTCGCAGGATACTTCCTCGGCCGGGGTGGGCAGCTCTTCGTCCAGCAAATCGTCAAACGCACTGTCAGTCGCTACCGGCTCTTGCGCATCGCTGGTCTCAGCAGCCGGCGCGACTTCGTCTGCGTCAGCAGAATCGAAGGCGTCGTCGCTATCTGCCAGGGCCCCAGCCGGCTGCTCGGCGTCCTCAGCCGCAAACAGTTCGTCCGCTGCGTCGTCCTCAGCGATGTCTTCCGCGGCAAGGTCTTCTTCAGCAGCCGCTGGTTCGTCGGCGGCCGCTTCATCGGCCGGGCCGTCCTCCACGGCGACGTCCTGCCAGGGCTGCTCGAAATCGCTGTCGGCAGCCGGGGCCGCGGCGTTTGAGGCCGCCGCGTCGTCGGCGTAGAAATCCTGCTCGCCGCTGGCAGCCGGCTCGTCACCAACCGCTTCGTCGACGTCGTCGGATTCGTAGGCCGCGTCGTCCATCAGGAACGAGAAATCAACCGCATCGGAGCCGCCACGGCCACCGGAGCGGGGCCGAGGCGCCGGCTCGGGCGCAGCGTCCAAGGCGGGGCTGTCCGAGCCGCTGGCCGATTCGTCGTTGGCCGGACCTTCCTCCTCATCCTCGGCCGCGAAAGCATCCTCATCGACCGGCACGACGTCTTCGGTTGGGAAAACGTCCTCATCTTGCGCCGCCGCCGATTCGGGCACAGCGTCCACGCCGCCCAGCGCCCGTTCCCAGAGCGAGCCGCCAACGGGTTCTTCGTCGGCCGCCGGTTGATCATCCAGGTCGAACAGCTCATCGTCGACCGCGCCGGCATCGCCGCCCGATTCGGCCTTCTGGCTCGGTGGAGCGACGGCCTCCCAAGTATCGTCGTTGTCGCCGGCAGCCGCAGCCGGGGCTTCAAACTCCAGTTCGTCGGCTTCGGCGGCAGGAGCTTCCTCGTCGTCGAACGACGGAACGTCTTGCGGCTGAGCCTGTTCCGATGGGCCTTCATCGGCCAGGAAGTCAAAGTCGGGCTCCGCGCCGGTCCCGCGACTGGGCTTGCTGGCCGATACGGCCGGGGTCTGTTCGGTCGGAACGTCAAACGCGGCTTCCGCAGTCTCGGCGCCGGTATCGCCTCCCAAGAAGGCAGCCAGTTCGCCATCGTCGCCGGCCACTTCGGCCGTTTCGGCGGGGGCCTCGTACTCGACCTGGAAGGTGAGCGGGCCAATGGTCAGCCGTTCGCCAGGTTTGATGACGGCTTCGGTAACGCGGTCGCCGTCGACAAAGGTGCCGTTGAGGGATCCTAGATCCTTAACGACGACGAACCCATTGCGCTCAACCAACTGGCAGTGTTGGCGACTAACCCTGGCGTGGCCGATCGTGAGCTTGGCCTGGCGGCTGCGGCCGATATCGGCAGGAAGCTTGAGTTTGACCTGGCGCCGATTGCTTTTGCCATCGACGACGATCAGTTTCACCTCCATGGCGGCCCTCGGAAGTTGCTGGGCAGGGGCCCGGGTTCGCCATTCCTTCGACCTACGATGCGCAACCTTCCGTAGCCGCTTGTGTTGAGCGCGAGACAAAGTTCGATCTTACTGCCCCCTGCGGTGGGTCGCAACACTCCGATAGTGCGAACTGCCTGGGGTTTGCGGGGCGGCGGTTCCGGTGCGCGACCTCGGGGGGCGAGCCCCTTATTATGATTGGTCCACCGGCTGCTCGAAATGGGGGAATTTAGGTGAGTGGCGATTTCCGCCAATTTTAGGCGAAGCGGCTCCCGCGCCTCGTACGAGCCACGGCGATGCCCCCGGGGCACCAATCGAGGCCCTCTCCCCACCGCCTTCTCTTGCCGCAAGGCAACCGTTATTCTTGGGTTTGCTCTTGCGGTTCCCTCCTTAGGCAAGCGGGTGCCTGCCGCGCGGCTGCGATGGCCAGCTCCGCCTGCCGGCGAACGTCACCTGCCCCACACCGATCCCAAATTTCTTCCCCACACGAAACGCTCGCGATGAACGCCGAAGTTTCCGCCCGTTTCCGCGACATTCGCGCCAAAGTTGAAGCCGGCGAGCGGCTCAGCTTCGACGACGGCCTGTTCCTCGAGTCGCCGGAGGTCGATCTGCACGAGCTAGGGCAGTTGGCCAACCTGGTGCGCGAGCGACACAACGGCAACTACGCCTACTACAACATCAACACGCACCTGAACCCCACCAACGTGTGCGTGTACCGCTGCACGTTCTGCGCGTTCCGCTCCGATCTGCGCGACCCCAAGGGGTACGTGATGAGCGACGAGCAGCTCCTCGCCCGAGGGCAGGAAGCCGTCGACTGCGGGGCCACCGAAATGCACATCGTGGGCGGCCTGCATCACCAGAAGAAGTACGACTGGTATCTGCACATCATCCGGCTGCTGCACGACGCCTACCCGCAACTGCACCTCAAAGCCTGGACCGCCGTCGAAATCAACTGGTTTGAGCACATGACCAAGCGGCCGGCACGCGACATCCTGGCCGAGATGATCGACGCGGGGCTGGGCAGCATGCCCGGCGGCGGCGCCGAGATCTTCCATCCCGAGGTCCGCGACCGCATCTGCGAACACAAGGCCGATGCCAACCGCTGGCTCGACGTTCACCGCCAGGCGCACCAGCTCGGGCTCAAGACCAACTGCACCATGTTGTATGGGCATATCGAGAAGCCCTACCACCGCATCGACCACCTGGTGCGGCTCCGCGAACTGCAGGACGAGACCGGCGGCTTCCAGACCTTTATCCCGCTGGCCTTCCATCCCGATAACACCGGCTTGAGCCATCTGCCCAAGCCCGACGTGCTGACCGACCTGCGCACGATCGCCATCAGCCGGCTGATGCTCGACAACATCCCGCACATCAAGGCCTACTGGATCATGCTGGGCGTGGGCACCGCGCAGGTGGCGCTCAGCTACGGCGCCGACGACATCGACGGCACCGTGCGGCACGAACTGATCTACCACGACGCCGGCGCCACCACGCCGCAGGTGTTGTCGGTGGAGCAGATCCGCCGGCTGATCGTGGAAGCCGGCCGCGAGCCGATCGAACGCGACACGCTGTACCGCCGCGTCGAACGCACCGGCGACACGTGGCGGATCGCCGAACCGGTCGGCGCCAACTGATCGGGCGTGCGTCCCACGGCCGCTTGCCCACCCCAACTTGCTCGCCTCTCACCAGGGTTTCCTTCGTGGACAATTCGTCTGTGTACGTGGCAACGCGCCGGGTGGAGTTCCGCGATACCGATGCCGCCGGCATCGTCCACTTCTCGCGGTTCTTCACGCTGATGGAAGAGAGCGAGCACGAGTTGCTGCGGCACCTGGGCATGTCGGTGATGCAGCCCGACGGCGACGGCAAGATCACCTGGCCACGTGTTTCGGCCAAGTGCGACTACCGCGGCTCGGTCCGTTTTGAGGACGAAGTCCAGATCGAGGTCCGCATCGAGCGGATTGGTGAAAAGAGCGTGACGTACGGCTTCCGCTTCTTGCACGAAGGTCAGCCGATCGCCGAAGGCAGCCTGGTGGCCGTTTGTTGTCGGATGTTGCCGGGCCAGCCGCTGACCTCAATCCCGATTCCCGCCGAGATCCGCGCCAAGCTGGAAGCCTACCAGCGGCAGTGCGGTTGATGGCGAGCGGGCAGCAATCGCACGGCGCATGATGCCGCGTGTTGTAAAGTCTGCCGCCGGCGATGGAAGATTTGGCCCTTACCGTCAGCAGGCGGTGTGATCTTCGCTCTCGGGCCGGCGGAAGAATACGGCCAGCACGTAGGCCGTCCAGGCAGCGGCCAGGCAGCCCTGCGTCAGCGGCGATAGCCCCGTATGGGTGTCAGCCACCGCGGCGGCCGAGCCGATCCATGCCCCGACCGCAAGCACGGCCAACACCAACCCCAACACCAGGGTTGCCGTGCGGCACAAGCGACGTCGGTTGGCACGAACTGCTGGCATGGTTACGCCCAGGCTTTCTGGAGCGAATCGTCGCGTCGAGCGAGTGTCCAAACGCTAGCCGGTTCCAAACCGATTCCGGCCATGCGACTTTCTGCTTATCGGCACACGCCGCGCAACCGCTCTACGCTTTCTTGTTCCTCAGGAAGAGCCGGCCAAGCGCATCCATTCCGCACGCACGTTCGTTCCGCACGCTGGCGTGCTAGCGCCGTAGCTGCTGTCTGCTGGAATCTTCCGCGGCTATTTTCGAAGCCTTCTTCCGAATTGCCTCTTGGGAAAGTGCAGCTATCAGCGCCGGCTATCCCGGTAATAACAGCGGAGCATTTGCAGTGCCATTTGCGGCGTTTGAGCGCAGGCGGACAGGTTAGGTGTAGCGGTGGCTACGCGTTGAGCCTTGCTTAAGCCCACCCATCGCAAGCTTGCCCCCAACTCGAGTACGGCTTGCTGTGAGCGCTAGATCACTATCGTTGAAAGACAGGCGGGCAGACATGGCAAGATTCGTGACGCAGCGGCGTATGCTGTGTGCCACGCGCGATCGGCGCCGCAAGCGTTTCCACACCAACCAAAGGCTCGGTGGTCACGTATTGGAAGAAAGTGAACATCAACGCCAAAGCATGTCTGCGCCAGAGCCGCCGTTCGCCGCACAAACGGATTGTCGCGTCTGGGGACATCGGGTCTATTAGGATAGTAGATGCAAGGGATTGGGACCGTGGCCGCGCGTGGCCGGCTCGGGCGTTTGCCTCGTCCCGATGCCCTGAACCATCGCGGAGCGTTCCCATATGAGCGGCTCATCAGGCAGGCGCGGCCCCAGCCCGGCAGGCGGCGATTCGCCCAGCGGTTCCCCTTCGCCTCAAGTCCCATCGCCCGCTACCCCCGAGAGCGACGCCACCAAATTGTCCCAGGCCGCCCCGAGTCGAATGAACCAACGCAATCTGGCGGCCTTGGTGGCAGGCGTGCTGGCCATCATCGCGTTCTTTGTGCTCTGCCAGCCTCGGGGCGAGAAACCTCCCGAGCCGGGCGCCGGTGGCAAGCAACCGGCTGGTGCCGTGGCAACCGCCCCCGAGTCCGGCACGCAGTTCGAGTATCACCTGGAACCGCTCGCCGCCGCCGGCAATGACTCCTGGCAGCACTGGGGCCCGGTGCTCGGCCTGGCGATTACGCCCGACGACCGCACGATCATCTCACTGGGAGCCGATGGGCAGCTCAAGTTCTGGGACTTGGCCACGGAGCAGGCCCAACAAACGGTTTCACTTGCCGTGACGGCTGACGAGAATCTGGCCACCGATCCGGCCGTGGCCATGGCACTCTCGGCCGATGGCGGCGTGCTGGCCGTCAGCACCTCAGAAGGCACCCACTGGTGGCGGTTACCCCTACTGCAAGCGATGGCCCCCGCGGAGCCGCAGCAACGGGTGGCAGGCCGCGTGTTGGCCTTAAGCCCCGATGGCCGCCAATTGCTGGTATGGCGCGACGGTCTGCGGGCTTACGACACGGCAACGGCCACGGAACTGTTCACCGTGCCATGGAACGCAGGCACCGAAACCACGCCGGTGACCACCGGACAAGCGGCGTCGCCTCAAGCGGCTGACGCGGCAGCCGCGGAAACGGCCTCACCCAAGCAGCCTGCCGCCGCCAGCGGCACCGCCTCGTCGCCCCAAGAAACCAGCGCCAACGGCAATCCTCCATCTTCCGCGAACGCCAGGCCGAAGGTCGCCGGGGGGCCAAACCGAGCCGTGTATCGCACCGATGGCCGCTACCTGGCCCTGGCCGATGCCCAGCGGGCCGTGGTGTGGGACCTGGCCATGCTGGAACAGGCAGCCGAAATTGACGGCAGCGGCACCATCCAGGACATCGCCTTCGGCGACGGCGACACGCTGCTGATCGCCGGCACAGCCGACGTGGGCGTGTGGGACCTCAACACGCGGCAGGTGGTCCGGCAGATTCAGCCGCACCGGATCTCGGGCGATCCCGGCCGGGGGCGAATCGTGCTGGCTCGCCAAGCGCCGCTGATCGCGGTGATCGAGCCTGAAGGCATCACGTTGACCTCGGCCGCTGACGGTGCCCAGGTCGCGCAACTGGCAACGCCCGCCCAACAGCGCGAATCGGCCCCGTTCGATTCGCAGCGGCAGCCGCAATTGGAGTTCAGCGCCGGGGGCCGGTACGTGGCGTTCGACACGGCGAGCTTCGGCATCCAGGTTTGGGAGCCGTCGATGCAGCGGCTCTGGCCAGCAGATCGGGCAGAACGGTTTGCCGCGGTCGCCGTCAGCTTCTCGCCCGATGGCAAGCAATTGGCCCTATTCGATCGGGCGGGCCGGATTCGGCTGGTGGATGCGGCGACCGGCCAGACGGTTAAAGACTTCGCCCCATCGGCCGGCGGACCGATCGCGCTCAGCGGCGACTGGAAGACATACGCCACGGTGGCGGACGGCGACATCGTCGTGCGCAAACTGGCAAGCGGCGAACCGCTGCGCACGATCCAACTGGAGGGCGGCAAGGCCGAGGCGCTCGCGCTGAGCAAAGAGAGCCGGCAGTTGGCGGCCAGCCTCGTATTCGATTCCGATGGCTTCACGCAGCGCATGGTGCACGTGTGGGACCTGGAAACGGGCCAGCGCCAGTGTGAGATCAACGTGAGCCAGTTCCCGGCTCACCGTCTGGTGTTTCATCCCGACGGCCGTCGCCTGGCCCTGCTGCGCAAGGACGAGGTGCTGCTGTTGGACACGGCCACCGGCGAGCCGGTATGGGAAGAACCGCAACAGCCATTCTTCCGCTCGCGGCCTGGCGGCATTGGCCAGAAGGTGGCGGTGCAAACACCCGATCCCTGGCTCCGGGTGGTCGATTCCAACAGCGCGGCGGATCTGCTGCACGCCACGGGCGACCACGCCAACGACGTAGTGGCCGCTGCGTTCTCGACCGATGAAACGCTACTGGCCGGCTGCACCGACAACGGCCGGTTGCTGCTGTGGGAACTGCCGGCAACCGGCAAAACGGCCAAACAGGACACGCTCAAGGTGGAACCCTCGGTCAGCCTGAAGCTGGGGCCTGAGCGTGGTCAGGTGTTCGACGTAGCCTTCGCGCCCGACGGCAGCGCGCTGGCCGTCGCCTGCGGCGATGGCGTCACGCGCGTGCTGCGCATCGTGCGCGAGCGGCGGACTAACACAAGCCGCGAAACTCAGCCCAATCCTTAAAGGGAACTGCCGTCGCGGGGGGATTCTCGTTCCTACCCCGTGAAAGTTGGGCGGCTTGCCGGTAACCTAGTGGGAAACCGTGTTCCTTCCGGCGGGGCAGTGCCGCGAACCTGGCAGAAGGTGGCAGCGTCTTAGCTGCCAATGTCGGCCTCGCCCGGCGCGTGGGGGGCGTTCCGGCTCCCGGTTCCTGCCCACAACGTAGAGCTGCCGGCGCCCGTTTTCTGCGCATGGCCGCGAACCGGACGACCAATCAAGCTGCCGGTCGATGTGTCGGCGCTGCGGATGCCGACGCATCGCTTCATTACCCGATTTCCCTGGAAAGACGCATCATCATGGCCACGATCGACAGCCGCGTTCCCGCCCCGATTCAGCATCGCGGCGAAGAGCAGTCCAACGAGTATCGCCGCCGCCTGGTAGAGACGGAGCCGCACTGCCTTCGCACCTATACCCCGAGTCTGGCAGTGTTTGCCCGCAGCGCCGGCAGCTACCACTGGACGCCTGAGGGCCGCATGCTGGCCGACTTCACCTCCGGCGTGCTCGTGGCCAACCTGGGGCACAATCCGACCCGCTGGTGGAAGAACCTGCTGGGCTACCTGGGCGTGCCGGACCTGAACCAGCAGACCGACGAATACGTGGCGTCCGTCCCCCTCACCGCGTACAACGCCGCCACCGAGGTCGAGATCGAAGCCTCCCGCCGGCTGATCAACTGCCTGCAAAGCCAGCCCGGCGGTGCCCGCTGCGAACAGGTGATGTGGGCGGCCAGCGGCAGCGAAGCCGTGCAGAAGGCCCTCTGGGCGGCCCTGCATCAGCAGCCCGGCAAGGACATCATCCTGGCCACGCGGTACGGTTTCCACGGCAAGAAGGGGCTGGCCGGCGCCGTCACCGGCAGCGAGAAGGATCCCGAGCGCGATCGCCGCGTGCGGTTCATCAGCTTCCCGATGGAGGAGTGCATCAACCTCGAGCGGCGCAAGCAGCCGCTGGACCTGGCTCCCTACGAGGACGAGCTGCAGCGGGTGCTGGAAGAGTACGGCGATCGGCTGTGCTGTTTGATCACCGAGCCTTACCTGGGCGGCGGCGGCTCCTTCCACCCGCAGTTTGAGTACCTGCAGTTGCTCCAGCGGTTCTGCCGCGAGAACAACCTGGTGTTCATCCTCGACGAGGTTCAGGCCAACTTCGGCCGCACCGGCTCGCTGTTCGCCTTCACCCACTACGGCGTGGAGCCCGATATCGTGGTGCTGGGCAAGGGACTGGGCAATGGCGCGCCCGTGGCTGCCGCCGTCGGCCGGGCGGACCTGTTCGCGGCCATGACCTATGGCGAAGGCTCCGACACCTACAGCGCCAACCCGCTCTCCACGGCTGCCGTGCTGGCCACGCTCGACGAGTTCGAAACCCGCGACATCCTCGGCCCTGCGGCGGAGCTGTCCAAGGTGATCGAGAAGGGCCTGGTCCGCCTGACCGAAACGGGCGTGGTCAAGAACGTCCGCGGCGAAGGCACCGTCTGGGGCATCGAGTGCGGGGCCATCGGCAACCACAGCCCCAACGAAGTGGCCAACACGCTCGTGCACGCGTGCTACCTGGGCGACGACGCCGGCCGTGCCATCCACCTGCTGGGCCCGCTGGCCGGCAAGGTGATCCGCATCAGCCCGCCGCTCACGATGGACATTGCCGAGTGCCAGGCCTACCTGGACGCGATGTACAATGTGGCCCAGAACGTTCAGCGGAACTTGAGCTGATGCGTCAGTCGGCGGACGTTACCAGCGCGACCACCAACAAGAACGACTCGATGTTTCGGTTGTGGCAGTGGCTTACCGGCCGTCCCCAGGAGTCAGTCCCCATGTCGTGCATCCTGTACACGCGGCAGGGCTGCTGCCTGTGCAATGAGGCCGAAACCATCCTGCGCGCGCATGGCCTGGTGCCCGAGAAGGTCGATATCGACCAGGACGAGGCCCTACTCAGCCGTTACAACGAGTGCGTGCCGGTCGTGGTGATCGACGGTCGCGAACGTTTCCGCGGCCGCATCGATCCGCGGCTGTTGCGGCGGCTGCTCAAGCGCCGCGGCTAAGCGAGGCCGGGCAGCCGTGCATCCTGAAGGCAGCTAGCCTGGTTCCATCAAAGCAAGACGCCCTCCGCGGTGTGGTCCGCGGAGGGCGTTTCTTTTTTGTTTTCTGTACCGATCGCCCGCGGCCAGGCCGGTTTACTGAGCGTCGGCCTTGGCGAACTTTGCCCGGCAGCATTGCCAGCAACTGCGAAGGCATGCCGGATCGACGAAGGCCAGGCTGCCGATCAGCATCGCCGCGGCATACGTGGTCAGTCCCGTGGCCAGCGCCATCAAGATCCACATCGGGACGGAAACGGCGAGCACGATCGGCCGCAACAACCGGTTCCACACCAACAGCGGGAACAAGGCCTCGAACAGCAGCACGGAGAACGTCCAGACATCGATCAACAGCGGGGCTCGGGCAATCCAGGTGAAGTCGACCAGCGGCATATCCGGCTCGGTGATTACCCACCACATGGCTTCGCCGCGGAGCCACACGTTGCCTAATCCACCGCCCGACACCTTGGCCAGGAAGCTCATCACGTAGAACGCACACACGTGGATCTGAATCAGCCGCAGCACCACGGTGGCGCCCCAGCGAGGCTGCACGGGCAAGGCCTCTTCCGGCTTGAGCTTCAGGTCGGCCCGCAGCTTGCGTTCCTTGAGCCAGGTATCGACCGACACGGCCGCGCCGGCCGGCCCCAGGCACAAGTAGAACAAGAGCATGGCGATGATCGGTTCCACCTGGGACGTGATCATGGGGGCCCGGTGGAAGTAGCTCAGCATGATGATCAGCGAGAGAACCGAAGTCACCCGCGTGAATATGCCGGCGGTAAACAGGGCCAGGATGCCCATGCCGATCCAGTGGGCGGCCGCCAGTTGGCCGGGTGTCCGCAGGTAGCTCAGGTACGAATACTTGAGCATCGGCTCGCCGCCGGTATCGATGAACCACTCGTACCAATCGATCGAGGTCCGCAGCGGCAGGTAGCCCTCGGTCCCGAAGAACCGGCCCAGGTCAAAGGCCAGCGTCAGTTGCAGGTACAAAGCCAGCAACCCCGTCAGCACGCGAACCCAGCCCAGGGTTACCGGATCGGTGGCCGTGAACCAGAAGCGGTTCCAGCACTCGCCGACTTGTTCCGCCCAGGTGAGATCGCTGCCCAGTGCCGGGCGGGCAGCGGCCAGGGTCGGCGCGGCCGCATCGTGCGTGCCGCTCTCGGCACCGTGCGTCTTGGCGTTTTGCGCTCGAACAGGCATCTTGCTCTGCGCTTGAGCCGACATTGTGCAATGCTCCTGGAGGCGGGCAAGAAAAACGGGCGGGCAGGGGAGGAACGTCAATCGCGGCGGTCCACGAGTCGCCTGGCTTGGCGGCGGCTCGTTACACGCCCGGCGGTGCCGCCGGCGTGCTTTGCGGAGCGGCGTCTTCGGCCGAAGGCGCCACGCTTCCCGGCGGCGGGGCCACTTCGTTCACCGGCAGCGACCGCGAGAACTGCACCTGACCGTTCCTATCGAGGAAGATCGTGCCTTCCAGGCCGATGTCTGGCGCGGGGGCACGCTTGTTCCACTTGTCGCGAACCGATTCGTTGGGGTGCAGTACCTGCTCGGGCGTGCGCGAGAGCATCCGCCACACGCGGACCCGGCAGGGAACGTTGCGGGGTACGTTCTGCTCGCGAAGCACACCGCCGCCAATGCCGCCCAACAGAATCGGGTCGACGTCTTCCTGGCCGTTCAGCCGCGCGGCTTCCCAGGCCAGCGTGTGATAACGCAGGTAACGCTGCTTGGGGCTGATATCCAACTCCGGCAGGGTCACCACGCGGCGTTCGCCATCGTAGTTGCCGCCCCGCTGCTGAACGTACACTGGGTCGGGAATCTCCACCTCGACAAAGAATGCGCAGTCGTAGACCTCGCCTTGGGTCAAGTGGTACCGGCCGCGACGGCCGCGGGGCAGGTCGCGTGGGTTATCGCGTTCGGCCATCGGGTCCTCGGGCATCGGGTAGCGCCGATGCCGGAACGGCTGCCCGCTGTCGAAGTCGATGTCCATGAACAGCACCTGCAGGTAGTAGCCGGGGATCCGGCGCAGCTTCTGGGCCAGCTCCGACGACGAATGGTTGAGTACCAGCAGCGCGCCCAACGAGAAGAAATGCACGAACAGCAGAAAATTGATGACCGTCCGTACGTTCTGCGAAGGCATGGCCGCAGGCGAGTCGTTTGCGGCAGGAGCTTTCATGGGGAGGGACGTCCTGAAATCAGGGGGGGTCAACGGTGCTGGCGAGTGCCGCCAAGGTGGTCTCGCCAACTCTACGTGCCGTTTACGCAACGGGACGCGGCATTCGGTGCCGCCAGACAACCTGGCCCCGCCGTCCCGCCTGCCGCCGCCGGTACATCCGCCTCAACCAGCAGCGGCGCGCACACGTCGTAGTGTACTCGGCCCGGCGCCTAGTGCGAAGCTGCTGGGGGGAATGGGAAATGCCGTGCGGCGTTGCCCCCCAAGCGTCTTGGGCGGCCCAAATGTCGACGCGAGCTTACAAATCGCCGCTGCGGGTGGAGCAGCCGGCATCGCGCAAGAACCAGGTTTCGTTGAGCGTGAGCAGCTTGACGGCCGGCGAATCGGCCGATGGCCACGACAATTGCGACACCGAGGCGTTCATCAGCATGAACGGGTTGGTATCGGCCGGCACGTTCAACAGGGCCTTCAGCGCAGCCGTGAGCAGGCCGCCGTGCGAAACCACGACCACCCGTTCAAATCCGCTGCGACGGATACTCTCCAGGGCCGCCCGGCCGCGGTGCATCAATTGTCGCCGTGATTCACCGCCGGGGATTACGAAGTCGGGCTCGAGCGACTTCCAGGCCTTGGCTTCCTCGGGATAGAGCTGCTCGATTTCATCCCAGCGTTTGCCCTGGAAAATCCCGACATTCAGCTCCTTGAGCTGATCGACGGTGCGGATTTCCAGGCCCAGGGCGTCGGCAATGGGGGCGGCCGTCTGCATGGCCCGCTGCAACGGGCTGCAAAACAGGGCATCGACACGGGGAAACTGTTTGAGGCCCGCGGCCAGCGCTGCCGCTTGGGCGTGCCCGGTCTCGGACAACGGCGGATCGGCCTGGCCCTGAATCCGGCCTTCGCCGTTGTAAACGCTTTCGGCGTGCCGGACACAGTACAAAATCATCGGCAAAGCTCTCCACGAGGCACAAAACGGCGGACCGCCGCGGCGGCGGTCTGCATCCCCCCCTCGGCCGTCGGCTTCCCGTTTTCTCCAAGCTGGCCGGCGGACAGGGCAGGGGGTGGTGTCGATTATGCGAATCCTGCCGCCGAAGGGAACCTGGGTTGAGCCAATTGGGCAGGACAAAAATAGCCCAACGGATAGCCGATGCGGCGGTACTGTTAGCTCACGACCGTGCGGTCCGGCCTCCCACCCCATCCTGCAAGGGGGAGCCCCGCGGCGGCACGGGGCCGTTATAATCGGCCACGCTCCGTTGTGCGAACCCCCAGGCAGCGATGATTTGGATTCTGAGCATCGTCAGCACATTGCACCTGATCGCGGTGCTGTTTGCCGCCGCGGCGCCCTGTTATGCGCTGTGGCTGGAGTGCAGCGCCAGTCGCCGGGGCGATCTCATCGCCGACGCCCTGGGCCGGCAGATCTCACGTTGGGCCATGCTCTGGCTCGCCTGTGGGATGGTGCTGGGAGCCATCGCCCTGGGGCTGCTCTGGCTGGAAGGGACCACGCCATACTTCCGCGCCCTGGGCATCATCCCTGCGCGGCGGCTGTGGTTTGCCCTGGCCGAGCTGGCCGTATACCTGCTGGGCATGGCGGCGTATGTCCGCTGGTGGCGCACGATGCCCCGGCCGCTGCACCGGTTCCTGGCAATCTTCAATGCGGCCAACCTGCTGTATCACTTTCCGCCGCTGTTTTCGGCGATTGCGGTCGCGAGCACGCGGCCGGAGTTGTGGAAGAGCCACCTGGGCTACCGGCAAACGCTGTCGCTGTTTGGCGATCCTGAAACCCTGGCCCGCACCCTGCACGTCATCCTGGCCGGCTTTGCGATCGCCGGAGTGGTGCTGATGTGGCTGGCGCGGCGAGCGATGGCTGCCGATATTACCCCTGCGCCCGACAAGGCTGAGGGCGAAGCTCCCGCCGCAGGGCAGGGCACTGAGCCGCCGGCAGCCGCAGCAGCCGAGGAAGCCGCCGCGCGTTGGCTCCGCCGCGGAGCCGGGGCGGCGCTGCTGTTTACCGGTTTGGAGATTCCCGCAGGCGTGCTGATGCTGATGGCGTTGCCGCCGGCCTCGCGCGACCGGCTGCTGATGGGCGATTGGCTCTCGACCGGCATGCTGGCTGCCGCCGTGTTCTTCGCGCTTGGGCTGATGCACACCTTGACCGCCGCGGCCCTAGGCGACCGCAGCCGAGCTGTGGTCCGCAACGCCGCCGTGTGCTTGGCCCTGGTAATGTTTCTGATGGTAGCGGTTCGGCACCGTACCCGCGAACTGTTGTTTGAGCACTTTCAATCGCGCGGCCTGACGATGGAACTTTCGCCCGCGACGGCTGAGCCCGCCAATGGCGGCCGCGGCGCAATGAGCCCGGTTCCTTCACGCACTTATAACCTAAAGGATCCCCAGCGATGACATTTGCCGTGGTGACGCTGCACGACCGCAACTCCAGTTCCACCGCCCAGATTCTGCCGGGCTTTGGGTTCAACTGTTACCGCCTGGTCATTGACGAGGACGGCGAACCGGTCGAAGTGCTCTGGTCCGATCCGGCCATCGTGGAAGGCAAGGCCCGTCCTTCAGGCAGCGGGATCCCGGTCCTGTTTCCGTTCCCCGGGCGGCTGCCGGGCGACACCGTCCAGTTTGGCGGCCAGAGTTACACACTCACCAACCGCGACGCGTTGGGCAACGGCATCCACGGCTTTGTGCTCGATCGCGCGTGGGAAGTGCTCGATCAGCAGGCGGACAGCATCACCGCCCGCTTTGATTCCGCCAGCGATGCCACGCTGCGGCAGCACTGGCCGGGCGACTTCCGCATCACGATGACCTACGCGCTGCGCAATCGCGAGTTGTCGGCCGAGGTTGTGCTGGAGAATCCCGGCAGCACGCCGCTGCCCTGGGGCTTTGGCGTTCATCCCTACTTCCGCGTGCCGCTGGGCGGCAGCGGCGAGGCCAATCCGTGCCTGGTTCACGTACCGGTGCGCGAGCACTGGGTGCTCAAGGACATGCTGCCCACCGGTCAGCGTGAATCGCTGCCCGCCGATTACCCGCTCTCCCAGGGTATGGAGTTCGGGCAGACGCAGTTTGACGACGTGTTCTCAGGCATCGCCGTCCAGAACCAGCGCTGCCTGGCCACGGTAACCGACCCAGGCAACCAACGCCGGCTGGAACTGGAGTTCGATCCGGCCTTCCCCGTGTGCGTAGTCTACAACCCGCCCCATCGCGAGGCCGTGTGCGTAGAACCTTATACGTGCGTTCCTGGTCTGCCGGTGCCAGCCGACGCCGCGAGCGTCGGCCACGGTTTGCAGGTGATGCAGCCGGGCGAGCGTCAAACGCTGCGGTTTGCCATTCGGCTGCGGCAAGCCTAGCCCTACGGGGGAAAACCGCTCCAATGAGCGGCTCACCGCGGCGAGGGGTCCGCCGGGCGGGCTGCCGCTGCAGCCGATCGTAGCGGTCGAAACGCAGGGCAAAGGCCCCGCCGCCCCGGCGGTTTTCCTGTTTTCGCGCCGCGGCACGGAATAAAATGCACCGATAGAGGGCCAGTGGAGAGGGGGCCCCCGTGCCCCCCGACATTTCTCCGCGGCTTGCGTCCTTCAGCGTCCGCATGTTCCGCTTGCAAGGAAGGCTCCCGTGACCAAGTCCACTCGCCGTGTGCGACCCGCCAGTTATTACCTCAGCCGGGGATTTCAGCGCCGCATGCTGGTGGTGGTCGTGCTGATGATCTGCGTGCTGCTGGTCGTTCAGTGGATGCGCCGGCCGCAAGCGTTTACCTGGCTGATGCAGGGCGGCATGCAACCGGGAGCCCAGCAGCGCATCGATAACCGGCTCCGTCCGCAGCCGCAGCGGCCCGAGATCCCCGGCACGTTTGTGGCCCGGGCCGAAGTGCCCGACAGCGACGGTTCCGACGGCCTCTTTCCCGGCGTGAATCCCGGCTACCTGGCCGATATCCGCGACGATAGCCCTTATCGCTCGGCCGAGAACAAAGCGTTCTTCCAGATGCTGCACCTGCTGCAGCAGGCTGACGACGCCCAGCTTGCCAACCCCACCGAGGTTACGTACCTGCAACTGTACGAACAGCCCAAGGCGTACCGCGGGGAGTTGGTGAGTGTCCGCGGGTACGTGCGGGCAGCCTGGCCGCAAGAAGCGCCGGGCATCCCGTTCTCGGATGCTCACGGCATCATCGGCGGCTTGACCACCATCACCGGCATGGCCTGCACGCCAGGCAATGAATACGGCATCAAAGGCTATACCGAAGTCTGGCTGCAACCGCGCGAGCGGCTCAGCGAAGTGATGATGCTCTACACCCTGGAACTGCCCGAAGGCTTCCCCACGGGAGATTCCCTCAAGGAAGAAGTCACGGCCACCGGCCTGTTCTTCAAGCGGATCGCCTACGGCGCCCAGGGCACGCTCCGCACCACACCGCTGCTGCTGACCAAGACCCTCAAGCGCGAGTTGCCGCCGCCTCCGCCGCCCGATCCCAAGAACGACCTGCCGCTGTTGCTGGTCGCCGCGGCCTTAATGCTCGGTTTGTGCATCGTGGTCGTGGTGTACGTGTACCGCAACTCGGGCACGACCACCAAGGACACGCCCGAGTATCTCCAGCGCATCCTCGAACGTAACAAGGGCATCAAAGATCCGGACTTCACCGGGATCGACGTGCCCGACGAAGACGCCGGGCCGTTCTCCGGAGCGCCGTCCGATGAAGCGTCATCGCCGGGCGACAGCGGCCCCCGGTAGCCAGGCCGCCGGGGGCACGCCGCGTTGTAACCGCCCCACGCACGACTAGCCTCGCACCATACTGCCATCCCCAGCCCCTTAAGCATGTCGCCTCAAGCAACCACTGTTGTTTGCTCCATCGGCCAACCTATGTGTGCGGAAAGCCAGCGCCGCGTGCGCGCCGTGGCCATACGCGCCACAGCCTGGGGAGCAGTGGGCGTGTGCTGCGCGTTGTGGTGGTGCTTTGCGGGCCAGACGGCAATGGCTGCGCAGGAAGGTGCGCCGGCAGCACCCACCAACCCGGCTGCTGAGATTGCGCCGTCGTTCGATCCGCGGCAGCCGACGCCCCCTATGGCCGGAAGCGAAAATGCCGAGGCAGCCTTCCCCACGCCGCCGCCTCGGCAGCCGTTCGCCATTCGTCCGGCCGCCGAGCCCGCTGAACCGATCAAGGTGGAGCGGGCGCACGACGTGCTGTTGCTGCTGGGCGTGGAGCAGAGCCACCTGGATACATTCCGCGACGGCGAACCGCTGAGCCTGGAGGAGGAAGACGCCCTGTATCGGATGATCTACGCCGGCCGGCGTTTTCCGCTTTCGCAGTTGGAAGCGTTCACGCAGAAAGCGTTCGACGTCGACGAACTGGTGGCCAATCCCGCCCAGGCACGCGGCGAAATCTTTCCGCTCTCGGGCTACGTTACCCGGGTCATCGCCCACGAGCCGCTGCCGGAAGTGGCCGAGCGGTACCTGATGCCGCGTTACTACGAGTGCCACCTGGAGCTGGATAACAACCTTCCGGTCACGGTCTACACCACCAGCATTCCCAAGGCCTGGCCGCTCGATCAGGATTTTCGTGAGCCGGCAAGCGCCCTGGGCATCTTCGTGAAGCTGGCCGGCGATAAGGAGAACGCCGCTCGCTCGCAACCGATCTTCGTTGCCCAACGTGTGGCCTGGCATCCCGACACGTTCCTGGGCCGCCTGGGCATGGACGTGGGCCTGTTCGATCAGGTGCAGCAGCGCAAGACGCTGCTTTCGGAAGATCGCGAGTGCTTCTACCAGTTGCTGCACGCGGCCCAGCAGTTCGATTCCCATCAGGTGATTGCGGCCGCGAAACAAACCCAGGAGCGGATTGACGAGGTTGCCGCGCAAAAGGGCAAACGGGTGCCCGCCGGCCTGGCCTTTACCATCAGCCAACTGCTGGAGGCCCCTCAGGAGTACGCGGGCGAGCCGTTCGATTTCACCGGGCTGCTCAAGCGGGCGATCAAGATTCGCGTGACGGACAAGGACATCCGCGAGCGATTCGGTATCGACCACTATTACGAGCTGCAAGTCCTTCTGGACGTGGACTACGTCGTCCGCGACAAAGACCGCGACCACCGCTTCTACAACTATCCGATCACCGTCTGCGTGCGGGAGTTGCCGCAAGGCTTGCCCGAGGGCGAACGGTTGCGCGAGTTTGTCCGCCTGCCGGCCGTGCTGATGAAGATCTGGTCGTACCAGTCGGAGTTCGCCCAGCAGCAGGGCGAAACCAAGGCCCAGCTTGGCCCGCTGTTCATCGGCCGCACCGTCGGCTGGTTGCGGCCCGAAAAGCCCAGCAACAGCCTGGCCGGCATCATCATGGGCGGCTTGTTCCTGGCGGCCCTGCTCGGCGTCTTCTTCACCATGTGGCGTTACCACCAGGTGGACCGCCAGTTCCGCAAGCGGACCCAAGAGCTGCCGTCCCAGACACCCGATTTAAGCGGCCTGGCCGATCTGGACCGCCACTCCCCGTAGCCGCGCCAGGCTGATACGCGCCGCGGGAAAAGAACACCTCACAGCCAAGGGGCGTGTTTGTGAGCTACCTGTACCTGGCCATTGCCATCGTTGCCGAAGTAACTGCCACGGTGGCCTTAAAAGCGACCAACAGCTTCACCCGCCTGGGACCAAGCGTGGTGGTCGTAATTGGTTACGGCGCGGCGTTCTACTTTCTATCGCTTTGCCTTCGCACCCTGGCGGTGGGCATCGTCTACGCCATCTGGTCAGCCGCCGGCATTGTGCTGATAACGCTGCTGGCCTGGTTGCTCTATGGACAGCGGCTCGACCTGCCCGCCGCGATCGGCATGCTGCTGATCGTCGCCGGAGTGGTCATCATCCAGCTTTTCTCCAAGACGACGGCATCGGCCCGTGAACCTGCGGAGCGGCCTGCCGCGGTCGAAACAACTCCGGCCGCCGATGGCGCTGGTCAGGTTGACCTTTCGCAGTAGGACGGCGCACGCCGCGATAGCAGCGCGTAGGTTCGCCCTATGCCAGGACAATGCAGGGCACCGGGCGGCTTCTGCCCCCCCGCCCCCCCTCGGCACCGGTTTAGTGGGTTGCTACGGTTTCGGCGTCCGCCCGCTCACTCGCCGGAGCCGGTGTCGACGCCTGGCCGGCATCCGGGCTGGTTGGATCTGCCGGGCGGTCGCCTTGGTCTTCGGGCGACTTCTTGCGATTGAACAGCAGAGACAGGTCGTCCAAGAACGAGTAGATCACCGGCACGGCCACCAGTGTGAGCAGCAGCGACAGTGTCTGCCCACCCACGGTGAGCACGGCGATGCTCCGCCGTTCCTCGGCACCGGGGCCGGTGGCGATCAACAGCGGGAACATACCCGCCACGAACGAAACCGTGGTCATCAAGATGGGGCGGAGCCGGTCGCGGTTGCCCAGCAAGATGGCTTCTTCACGCGAGTATCCGGCGGCCCTCAGGTTGTTCGTGTGGTCCACTTGCAAGATCGACGCCTTCTTCACCACGCCGAACAGCACCAGCACGCCCAGGGCCGAGTACAGGTTGAGCGATTCGCCGCCCAACCACAGGCTGATCAGACCGAAGGGCACGGCCAGCGGCAGCGAGATCAGAATCGTGAACGGGTGCACCAGGTGCTCAAACTGGGCCGCGAGCACGATGTACATGAAGATGAACGACAGGATGAACGTCCAGCCGAAGTCTTGCAGCGTGCGTTCCAGTTCGCGGCCACGGCCCATCACGCGCGTGTGGAAGCCGGGCGGCAAACCAATCTCCTCGGCCGCGGCACGGACGGCTTCGATCCGGTCGCCCAGCGCGTAACCACCGGCCACGTTAGCCCGCAACGCGACCATGCGCTGCCGGTCCAGACGGTCGATACGGGGTGAACTGTCCTCTTCGTGGAAGCGGACCACGTTATCCAGCCGCACCAGGTAACCGCCATCGGCGGCGCTGGTCAGCAGCAGGCCTTGCGAAACCGCGTCGGATGCGGCCCCGGTATCGACAGGCCGGGCCCTCACGTAAATCTGCGAGATCGACGCCCGATCGCGACGATCGACGCCTACCAGCCGCAGTTCCACGTCGTAGGCGTCATCCAGCTTTTCGTCGCGATAGCGCGATACGCGGTCGTCGCCGCCCACCGCCACGCGGAGCGTCTCGGCAATCTCCTGGATGTCCACGCCCAGGGCTGCCGCCCGATCGCGGTCGGGCAGCACCAGCATCTGCGGCTTGTCGCGGCGGTAGGTGATATCAACGTCGACAATACCGGGAATCTGGCTGACCTTGTCACGTAGCTTTTCGGCAAAGTCGGCCAAGGCGTTGATGTCCGGGCCAGTGATCGAGAAGTCGATATCGACCGGCGCGCCGGTATTGAACGAGGTCAGGTTGCGGACGCTTGCCCGCAAGTCAGGGAACTTGCGGATGATGGAGCGGACCTCCGACATCTTCTCCCGCTGCGTAAAGTTGCCGCGGAAGGCAGACATCGGATCGCCGCGGAAGATGCCAGCAACCAGCCGGTCGAACGAGAACGTACGCTGCTCGCTGTCGATCAGGCGGATGTAAAGCTCGGCCGAGTTGACGCCCCGCACCCCGCTGGCCCCGATCGTGGTGATCACATACTGGATGCCTTCGATCTGGCGAACCTGGTGCTCCACCTGCCGCATGGCATGTTCCATGGAGGCCATGGTGGCGCCTTCGGGCGCGGTGATGCGGACTTCGAACTCCGACTCGTCGACGTTGGTCGGGATGTAATCCTGCTTCACGTATTGATACAGCGGGATGTTCGACAGGATCGTGGCAATGCTGATCCCCAGCACCAGCCAGCGGTGCTTCATCGACCAGCGCAGGCACCACATGTAGCCGTCTTCGATCCAGCGGTAGAACCCGCCACGCGAGGCAGCCTGGGCAGCGGCTTGGTTTTCCGCCTCGCCTTTTTGCTTGGGCGGCTTCAGCAGCCGGCTGCACATCATCGGCGTGAGCGAGAAGCTCACGAGCATCGACACCAGCACGGAGACCGTGGCCGTCAGACCGAACTGGAACAGCATCCGGCCCGTCACGCTGGACAGGAACGACACCGGCAGGAACACGATCACGAGCGAGAGCGTCGTGGCCAGCACCGCCAGACCGATTTCCTTGGTGCCCTCGATGGCGGCGTCGAACGGCGTCTTGCGTTTCTCTTCGATATGGTGGAAGACGTTTTCCAGCACCACGATGGCGTCGTCGATCACCACGCCCACCATCAGCACCAGGGCGAGCATGGTAACGTTGTTCAGCGTGAAGCCCAGCGCGTGCATCATCATGAACGTGGCCACGATCGACGTCGGGATGGCCACCGCGGCGATGATCGTGCTTTGCCACGACCGCATGAACAGCAGCACCACAATGCTGGCCAGAATGCTGCCGGAAACCAGGTGGTTCTGGATTTCGTGCATCGCGGCGTGAATGTACCGCGACTGGTCCTGCATGATCTGCAGCGACACATCCGGCGGCAGCAGATCGCGGCTGCGCTCGAGCCGCTCCTTCACCGCATCGATCACGGCCACCGTATTGGTGCCGCTTTGCCGCTGCACGGTAATCACCACGGCAGGCTCGCCGTTGAGCCACGCGGCGCTGCGGACTTCTTTCTGGCCGTCGCGCACCGTGCCGAGGTCGGCCAGCCGGATCGGCACACCATCCACCGTGGCCACCACCATCTGGCTGAACTCTTCCGCGCTGCGGAAGCGTCCCAGCGTACGGAGCGTCAGTTCGCGGGTGCCGGCATCGACGCGGCCGCCGGGGATTTCGGTATTCTGACGCCTCAAGGCTTCGCGTACGTCGCCGATGGTCAGACCATAGGCCGTCAGCCGGCTGGCTTCGATCTCGACGTTCACCGCGCGGTCCATGGCGCCGCGGATTTCCACCGTGCCCACGCCCTTGGCCGACTCGATCACGTTTTTCACGTACCGTTCGGCCAGTACGTACAGTTCGCGGGGATCGCGCGGCCCGTAAAGGGCCAGCGAAAGAATCGGCGACGAATCCATGTCGCGCTTCTGCACCACCGGCGGATCGATGTCCGGCGGCAAGCGGTTGAGCACGCTGTTGACGGCGTCGCGCACGTCCTGGGCCGCGGCATCCACGTCGCGGTCCAGGTCAAAGGTGATCAGCAGCATCGAGCTGCCTTCGCTGGAGATCGACCGCAGCTCGTCGATGCCGGCCACCGTCGCCACGGCGTCTTCCAGCGGCTGGCTGATCTCCGACTCCACTTCTTCGGGTGCCGCACCGATATAAGTGGTGCGGACGAAGATCGTGGGCATGTCCATTTCGGGGAACCGCCCCACGCCCAGCTTCAGATAACCGGCGATGCCGGACACGACCAGGGCCGCGATCAGCATCATTGCGAATACCGGGCGGCGGACGCAAACTTCAGCCAGCCATTGCACGCAACCGTACTCCGCAACGGGGGATCGATCGTATTAGGGGGGGCTGGTCTCCATCCGGCCGGCAAAAATAAAAGCCGGTGTAACCAACCACGTGCGGCGGTCAACTTTGACCCTAGAAGCCGCCGCTTGTGTTCGATGTTAGGTCGTTCACCAAACCAACGATTTTCAAGGGGTGGCGAGGCTCCGGCCACGCTGCTCTAGGCGGGGATTGGTAGGCGAGGGCAAACGGCAAAAAGCCGTGGCGGCGGGCCGGGCGATCGCGAGGCGTCGCGTCAGGGCAGGGAAGTCACACCAGGTAAGCTGCCACATGCCGGCAGCATTGCTTGCCGGCAGGATCGTTCACGTGCCTGGTCCCGGCGGAACAGCCCCAGCATAATTAACAACAGGCCTACAGTGCCAGGTAAAGAACCACGCATCTGGGCCGCTTTGCAAAACCGACTGGCCGGCCGGACCGCCCAAACCTTCTCTCGCAGTTAACCGGCCTCTTGTGCGGCCGACGCCAGGCTGGCAGGCACGGCTTGCACCTGGCCCATCACCCCTTGCGAGCTGTCCTGAATGATGACGTCGCCACGCTTCAAGCCGGAAACGACTTCGATCATGTCGTCGGTCCGGCGTCCGGTTTGGATGGGCTGCGGAGCCGCGTTGCCATCGCGCACCACCCAGACCTTACGCACGCCGGCGAACTCTTCCAGCGCCGAAGACGGAATGGCCAGCGTCTCGGCATGCGGATTCACGATGATATCGGCCTCGGCATACAAGCCGGTCCGCAGTTGGCCTTCGGGGTTGGGAATGTCGGCCTCAATCACCAGCGAGCGGCTGGCGATTTCCAGGCTGGGAGCGATGCGGCTCACGCGGGTAACGATCGGCTTATCCATGCCCGACAAACGGACGTGGATCTCCTGGCCCAGCCGCACCTTCGCGGCATGGCGTTCCGGCACCCGGCCGCGGAACCGCAAGGGATCGGTCCGCACCAGTGTCACCGCCTGCTGGCCGACCTGGAGATAGGTACCAGCCGCCGCGTGGCGACGCAGCACGTAACCATCGAACGGGGCGCGAATCACGGTTTCGGCCAGTTGCTGCCGGGCAACAGCCAGCTCTGCGCGGCGAACCTTGATTAGCGCCAACTTCTCGCGGACTTGGTTCACCGCCGAATCGTACCGCGACTTGGCCACCTTCTCAGCAGCATGCAGCCGCTGCAGCTCGTGCCGGGTGATCGCCGGCTGGCCACCGGTGGTTCCCAGTCGGGCCAGTTCGTCACCGCGTTCGCGGTTGGCAATCGCCTCGGCCAACAAGGCGGCCTCGATTCGGACGATGGGGCTATCCTCGGGCCGCTTGGTGTCTTCAATGAAAGGCGGGGTATCGTTCAGCTCGGGCTCGATCCCGATGGCCTGCATGGCCTGAATCAGTTGGGCCTCGGCCTGGCGAACGGCCAGCTCGAACTCCGAACGGTCGAGCACAACCAGTTCGTCGTCTTTCTTCACCGGAGCGCCGATGTCGACCGCCACACGTTCGACACGGCCGGCTACCTTGGCCCCCAGAACGGCTTCGTCGTCGGCCAGCAGACTGCCCTGGGCTTGGACAACTTCCGGCCAGGGGTGGTACTCCACGGCAGCGATTTGCACCTGAGGAGGTGACTTGGCTTGCTTCACGGGCGGCCCGCTGGCAGCCTTGGCCGTGTCGGACGGCTGATTACAGCCGGATGCAAGCAGGGCCAACAACGACAGCGTTGCCAGCGCAGGTACCGTGGCCGAAGACCAATCGCGGTCGCGACCCGACACGGGCCGCAAGCTGCGGCGGTAGTGAATCGGATTCATGGTGGGCCGTGGTGGGCGTGAGGCTGTGAGGGATGAATCTTTGGCGGGCGTCCATGCCAGGCAGGCGGTCACGCATGCAGACTGCATTGGGGAACAGCCTGTGGGTAGCTATCGCCACCCGCGTCCCACTCGCTGCCACTGCTGTTCACGGCTGCCATAGCCGTGAAGGTTCTCACTTGGGTGTGGAACCGCGCTCGGTCGCGCCAAGCCGGACGCCATTAGTATAAACACCAGTACCTGTTGGCGCAAACCGAGTTTGATGAATCACCGGGCGTCCGAACCCTCCCCATAAGTGGCAAGCTACCGTTGGGAAGTGCCGTCAAAAACGGCGTATCTCACGAAGCGGTTCACGGGGCCTGATGCAACCCCCAGACCCCGTAAGCTCGCTCCCGATGCTAGCGACGCCATCGCATAACATCAATATATGCAGATACTTAAGTCGGCAGCCGCCAAGGCATTCTAGAGAGGCCGCGCACGGATTGCCTGGCAGCAAAGCAAGCCCAGCCAGCAGGCGGCAGGGGCCACGGTAGCCTTGGCGGGGCTCGCGCGGCGGCCGACAACAAAGAGAGAAATTTTTGTCAATTTTCCTTGGGGCGACGTCCCACACGCCGGGCAACCCGCATCAGCAGCGGCCCGCACCACAGCATCACCACTGAAGCCACCAAGACCATCGACATGGGTCGGATGAAGAAGTCCCACCAGTGCTGACTGGTTCGCAGACTTTGAATGAAGCGGTGCTCCAGCTCGCCGCCCAGGATGATGCCCAGCACCACTGGCCCCAGCGGGATGCCCAGGCCTTCCAACACAAAGCCCAGCAGTCCCATGGCCAGCATCACCCAGATATCGAACGTGCTTCCGTCGATGGAGTAGGCTCCCAGCACGCAGAACATCACGATGATCGGCATCAGCACGCGCCGCGGCACCCGCACCAGCAGCGTGCCCGTACGGATGGCCAGAAACCCGATCGGCAGCAGCACCAGGTTGGCCAGCACAAAGGCGATCACGATGGCCAGCACCAGCGGCTGCTGAGCCGGGTCGCTGAAGATCCGCGGGCCGGGCTCGATGTTCTTCATCAATAGCACGCCCAGGGCAATGGCGGTCACCGAATCCCCGGGGATCCCGAACACCAGCGAGGGAATCCACGCGCTGGCCAACGCGGCGTTGTTGGCCGTGGTGGCATCGGCCAGGCCTTCGCGGCTGCCGGTACCATACTCCTCGGGCCGCTGTGCGAACCGCTTGGAAACGGCGTACGAGATCCAGGCTGCCAGGTCCGCCCCGGCCCCCGGCAACATGCCGATGAACGAACCTACGGCACTGCTGCGCATCACGTGCACCATCCGTTTGCCCAGCAGGCCAAACACGCCGCCGAATACATCGCGGATCGGGTCAACCAGCCAGCGCCGCACGATCCTGCCTCGCGGCTGCGGCTCGGGCGGCACAGCCAGGGCCGGCACCTCGCGGCGATTGAGCCACAGCACGTTGCGGAGTACTTCGGAGATCCCGAACAGGCCGATCATAGCCGGGATGAACTTCACCCCGCCGTACAGTTCGCTGAAGCCGAAATCGAACCGTGAAACACCGTGATCGGGGCTCAAACCGATGGTCGAAATCAGCAGGCCCAGTGCCAGGGCAAACAGGCCCTTGGAGCGGGATTCGCGCGAAACGAGCGCCGCGCACGACAACCCCAGCACGCAGAGCCAGAAGTATTCGTAAGTCTTGAAGTCGAGCCGGGCCAACTGCGGTGCGGCCAAGAGCAGCACCAGCACGCCAAACAAACCACCCACGACGCTGAATACCAACGAAATGCCCAAGGCTTTGCCCGACTCGCCGCGCTGAGTCATCGCGTAAGAGTCCAGCGCATACGCGGCCGAGGCCGGCGTGCCGGGGATCCGCAACAAGGCCCCCGGGATGTCGCCGGCAAAGATGCTGCACGTCACCGTACTCACGATGGCGGCGATCGCCGAAACGTCATCCAGAAAGAACGTGAACGGCACCAATAGCGCCACAGCCATGGTGGCCGTCAGGCCCGGAATCGCGCCGACAAAAATGCCATACGCGGCCGTGACCAGCACGACGCCGCACACCTTCCAGGTGAGCGTTTCTGCCAGGGCGGTTTGAATGACGTCGATCATCGGCCGGGTCCGCAGCTAGTCCTGTCGCACGTAGATGTACCGGCGGCCAGGCTGCGTGCCGTGCCTCCGCCACCGCTGTTAGCTACCATCCGTACCACCCCCGAGGCAGCGAAACCCGCATCCCGTGCGCGAAGGTGTGGTACAACACCGCGGCCCCCAACAAGGCAATCACCGCCGATAGCCACAACCGCGTGCCGTAGCAGTACAGCAGCGTCAGCAGGATGGCGGCAGTCACCATCAAGAAACCGGCCATCGGTGCCAAGAACGCGTATGCGGCCACAGCCCCCGGCACCAGCATGAAGTAGAACTGGTTAGGGCTGCTCTGCTGGTCAAGCGGCTTGGGCTCCACCTCTTCTTCGCTGAATGTCTTCCAGAGCATGCCCAGCAGCGAACATCCCAGCAGCCCAAACAGAATGTAAGGAAAGAGCATGGGGCTGATGGCCCCTTGCGCCACCTTGGAGAACTGGCCCTCTTCGATCGTGCGTCCCAGTTGCTCATCCTGGGCAGCCAAGAACTCGCCAAACGCGTCGCCCTCGCGGACCGTGAGATTGAAGCCCGCAAACTGCATGAAATCGGGGAAAGTCTCGCCAGCAACTCGGGTTTGCCCTTGGGCAACCTTTACGAGCGCCTCGGTCATCCGCCGCACGGCAGCCTCGGGCGTACCCTGCGGAAAGGCAAAGCCTCGCCATCCGTAGAGCGTCCAGTCGTAGCCTTGCTCTTTCAGGGTCGGCACCTGGTCGAACGGCGCCGGCTGCCGCCGATCGGCCATCACGCCCAGGCAGCGCACGCGGCCTTCTCGCAAGGGGATGCGGGCCTCGGGCAAGCTGCAGCACACAACACTGTTGGGCAGCATGTCCTGGAGCGCAGGCCCCGCCCCTTGCGAGGCCACCCAGGTTATCGCGTCCGCCGGCAATCCCATGGTTTGCAGCCAGCCCACGGCTGCCAGGTGCCATATTCCGCCGGCCGACGTACCCGAAAAACGCACCTTGTTATCCGACGAGCTGCGGATGTGCTGTGCCAGATCGTCGAGCGTGTGCCACGGAGACTCGGCATGCACGAAGATCGCCGCCGGATCTTCGTTGACCGAGATCAGCGGCAGGGCGTCGCGATACGTCAGATCGGCCAGGCGATTCCAGTGGAACATGTTCAGCTCCACGGTGATCATGGCCAGCGTATAGCCGTCGGCATCGGCCTTCAAACCGCGGATGTGGCCATTCACCCCCTGACCGCCGGTGCGATTGATCACGTTGACCGGCTGGCCCAACTCCTGCTCAAGGTGGATCGCCATCTGCCGGGCAATCTGGTCCGTGCCGCCGCCAATGCCCCAAGGGCAAACCAGCGTGATGGGGCGGTTGGGATAAGCGTTTTCGTCGGCGCAACCGGCCACGAGAAACAGCAACACGGCGCAAACCGAAGTCCAGCAAGGCCTTTCCCGCTCGCGAGCGTGAGCAACAATGAAACTGGAGGCCCCGTGTAAAAGTCCGCGTCGCGTCGTGAGGAGATTTCTCACGTCAACAAAAGATGCGGCGAATCGGGCGAAATGCAGCATCGGCCGGCCCATGAAGAGGATACAATGACCTATAGGCACGATGGGGGGAAAGCAAAATCGGTAAATACTTGGAACCAAGTGCCCCCGTTGCGCCTCCGATTAACAAACGCCTCCTCAAACGACGCTCCTGGCCCAGCACATCGTCGCCGAAGTGCCCTGTTGCCCAGCAGCCGCTGACCACCGCGTGGTCCCCGGCCTACCATCGGGCTGGCCGCGCGGCGGGGCACCTGCCGGGCCACCCGAGTGTACTCCCCCTACCTGCGGCTGCCAACGTTCGCAGCGTGCAGCGACGATAGGGGGTGAAATTACCATCGCTTGGGTGGGAAAAAACCGAACAGCCCCGACCGGACTGCGTAATACACAAGGCCCCGAACGCGGGACGCACTCGGCAAGGCAGAAGGCCAACGCATGACACGCATCACCACGTCCAGGACGGACGTAACGGCAAACACGATGAACGATCTGCAACAGCAAGTCGCACAGCTCCAACACCGTATCCAGGAGTTGGAACGCCAGAACGAACTGGTGATGCGCGACGCCGCCAACAATTTTCAGCAGCGGCTCGGGTTCGAGCGGCTTCTCGCCCAGATCGTTTCCCGATTTGTACAGGTGAGCTTCGACGAACTGGATCAATGCATCGAGCAGGGCTTATCGGAAATCGGCCAATTCGTCGAGTGCGACCGCAGCTTCCTGTGCCAATACCACGACGACTACACCAAGGTTGATAACACCCACGAATGGTGCGCCGAAGGGGTTCCGTCGCTCAAAAGTCGTTTCCAGGACTTTGAAATCCAGGGGATGGGTTGGTTCACCTCCCAGATGATGGCCGGCCAGCCCGTTCAAATCGCGCGGACCGAAGACCTGGGCGAAGAGGCGGCTCTGCTGCGTCAGATCCTGCAAGAGATTCAGGTCCGTTCGCTGCTCTGCGTACCGCTGCAAAGCCAGAACCGCTTGCGGGGCTTTATCGGCTTCGCCTACACGCTGCGTCCCTACCAGTGGCTTGACGAACAGGTCGATCTGCTGCGGATCGTGGGCGAAACGGTGCTCAGCGTGCTCGACCGCCGCGACTACGAACAGAAGCTCCGCAGCAATGAGGAGATGTTCCGCGTCCTCGCCAACCACGTGCCGGGCGTGGTGTACACCTGCCAGAACGACGATCGTTATTCGGTCCTGTATCTCAACGACCACGTCGCCGATCTCACCGGATACACACCCGACGACTTCCTGCAAAACCGCATCTCGTTCATCGAGCTGTATCACCCAGACGATCGGGCAACGATCATCGCGCAGGCCAACCGCTGCATTGCCGCCCGGCAGCCGTACCAACTGGAATACCGGCTCCGGCACCGCAACGGCACGTGGCGGTGGGTCGAAGAACGCGGCCAGGCCGTGTTCAATCCCGACGGCAGCCTACGCTTTCTGGAAGGCACCATCTTCGACATCAGCGAGCGCAAGCGGGCCCAGGAACAATTGCAGTCGCACCGGGACCTGCTGGAACTGCGCGTGCAACAGCGTACACGCGAATTGCAGGCCATCAACGAGCAACTCCAGCACGAAGTCGAAGTGCGGCGGGCGGCCGAGCAGGCCCTGCGCGATGAGCAGCAACTGCTTGAATCCACGCTCGAACAGCACGAGTACGACCGCAAGCTGCTGGCGTATGAGATCCACGATGGGCTGGCCCAGTACCTGACCGCCGCGGTCATGCACATCAGCGCGTGCTCGGCCGGCAACGATGCCCGCTTGGCAGGGCAACTGGAACTGGTCCGACAAATGATCCGCCGTTCGCTGGAAGAAGCCCGGCGGTTGATCAGCGGGCTGCGTCCCCCCATCCTCGACGAAGCCGGCATCATCGCCGCGCTGGAGTACCTGGTTCAGGAACGCGAGCCGGTGATTGGCCGGATTCACTTCCATTACGATGTGCGTTTCAAACGCCTGTCGCCGCTGCTGGAATGCGCCATCTATCGCATCTCGCAGGAAGCGCTCAACAACGTGATCAAGCACAGCGGCGCCAAGGAAGTGTTCATCGAACTGGTGCAGGAGTCACCCGAGCAGTTGCGGCTCTCGGTGCGCGATTGCGGCCGCGGTTTTGATCCGACCCAAGTCACCGAGAAATCGTACGGCCTGCGCGGCGTACGCGAGCGGGCGCTCACCCTGGGCGGCAAAGCCGAGATCATCACCGCCCCCGGGGAAGGTACCGAAGTGCGGGTGTTCTTGCCGATCCAGGAACGCCGGTAAGGGGCATTGCGTAGGGGCCGCTCCGCGGACCGATGGCACCTACGCCGGTTTACGCGGCTCATAGAGCCGCAGCACGCACGTTCCCCGCCCGTTCACACGCCTGAAACAACCGTGGCACGTGTTATTGGCTGCTTCGTTACGGCTGCCACAACGCTTCCGTCAGGCGGATCATCTCATCCAGGCCCTGACCGATGGCGTCGCGGCGGAACGATGGTTTCACGCCGGTTGTCCTCAATTCGCCGATCAACTGGCCATCGCGATCCTTGCCCAGCAGATCCAGCGTGAAGATATCCTGCCACTGGTAGCGGTTCTGCTCATCCAAGTCGAGCACTTCCGAGATGCGGGTTACACGCCGCGAGCCGTCATCCGAGAACCGGGCAATCTGCACGATCAGGTCGATGGCCGAGGCCACCTGCGAACGCGCCACGTGGATCGGCAGTTCTACGTCGGACATCAGCGACAAGGTTTCCAACCGCACCAGCGCATCGCGGGGCGTATTGGCGTGTACCGTACTCAAACTGCCCGAGTGCCCGCTGAGCATCGACTGCACCAGGTCCAGGGCTTCGCCACCGCGGACCTCGCCCACGATGATGCGGTCGGGCCGCATCCGCAGCGAAGTGATGAATAGCTGCCGGATCGACAGGCCGCCGCGTCCCTTGGCATCGGGGTGCTGCACCTCGAGGTAGAGCGTATGCCGCTGATGCAGCCGCAGTTCCGAGGTGTCTTCAATCACCACGATGCGTTCGTCGTCGGGAATCGCCCGCGAGATAGCGCCCAGCAGCGCCGTCTTGCCGGTGCCGGTACCGCCCGAGATGAGAATGTTCTTCTTGAGGCGAACACAGATCTCCAGGAATTCGCGAGCCGCCGGCGACAGGCTGCCGAACTCCACCAGATCGTCGAGGGTGAACGCTTCCTTGGAAAACTTGCGGATGTTGAGGTAAATGCCGGTGCGGGCGCTGGGCGGAATGATCGCATGCACGCGGTACCCGCCGGGCAACCGCGCGTCGAGGATCGGCTTCTGGGCGTTGATCTGCCGGCCCACCCACTGGGCAATGTTCGTGACGGTGGAGAGCAGGGCGTCGTGGCTCTCGAACCGAGCGTCGGTAGGCTCGATGCGGCCGCGCCGCTCGACGTAGACCTGATCATGCCCGTTGACCATGATCTCGGTCACGGTCTCATCGTCGAGAAACTCGCGCACTGGCGCCAGAAAGTAATCGAGACTGGCTTCGAAAATGTGCTGTCGCGTGGAGATGCTCATCGCTGAACCAGGCTCGTGGCGGTAAGGAAGCCCCGCTGCCGCGCAGGCTGCTGCGTCTCATCGAAACGCAATCAGCCCGCCCTAGCTGCATCATCAGCGGGCATGCGCCGCCGGTCAAGCAAAGAGCCTGGCGCTGGCCACTACTCCCAACTGAGTAGCACCTTGCCCGAGCGGCCCGTGCGCATGATCTCAAAGCCATCCTGGAAATCGTCGACGTGCATGCGATGGGTGATGATCGGCTCGATCTTCAGCCCGCTTTGCAGCATGGACGTCATCTTGTACCAGGTTTCGAACATCTCGCGGCCGTAGATGCCCTTGAGATGCAGCCCTTTGAAGATGACCTGGCTCCAGTCGATGGATACCGGATCGGGGAAGATGCCCAGGATGGCCACGCGGCCGCCGTGGTTCATCACCGAGAGCAACTGCGTGAAGGCGGCAGGGCTGCCCGACATTTCCAGCCCCACGTCAAAGCCTTCCTGCATGCCCAGCTCGGCCATCACCTCGTTGAGGTTTTCGCGCTGGGGGTTGTAGACGCGGGTCGCGCCCATCGCCTTGGCCAGATCGAGGCGGTAATCGTTGATGTCGCTCACCACCACGTGGCGCGCGCCCACGTGCCGGGCGATCGCCGCGGCCATGGCACCGATGGGCCCGGCCCCCGTGATCAGCACGTCTTCGCCGACCAGGTCGAACGAGAGCGCCGTGTGCACGGCATTCCCCAGCGGATCGAAGATGGCCGCCAGATCATCGGGAATATCAGGCGGCAACTTGAACACGTTGGCCGCCGGCAGGCTGAACAGCTCAGCAAAGCAGCCGGGGCGGTTCACGCCCACGCCCACCGTGTTGCGGCACAAGTGGCGGCGGCCGGCGCGGCAGTTGCGGCAATGCCCACAGGTGATATGCCCTTCGCCGGTGACGCGATCGCCCACCTGGTATTCGACCACCTCGCTGCCCACGGCTTCGATCACGCCCACATACTCGTGGCCGGTAACCATGGGCACGGGAATGGTTTTCTGGGCCCATTCATCCCAGTTGTAGATATGAACATCGGTCCCGCAGATGGACGTCTGCTTGATGCGGATCAGCACGTCGTTGGGGCCGATCACGGGCTCAGGAACGTCGTCCATCCAAAGCCCCGGTTCACGATACTTCTTGACGAGGGCCTTCATGCGGCGACTTTCGCGGCAGGGTAGGGCAGGGCCAGATGCGTTCCTTCATTCTAACCTTTCCCCCATACGGCGCAAGCTGCGGGTTTGCGACAAAAGCAGCGACAGACTAGGAAGCCGCATTTGCCGGCGTTCCCCCGATTGCCCTCGCGGCGGCAATCACCACAATGCCAATGGAGTGGAGGCAACCGCCCCCGCTCAAGCCAAGCCTTTACGCCATCCCTTGAGAACGACCATGCAGCCCGCATTAAGCCAGGTTTGTACGTTGCACGCCGACTTTGAAACCGACTTGGCCGAGTACGCCGCCGGCGCGTGCCACGCCGTGGAGATTTGGCTCGGCAAGCTCGAAACCTGGCTGGAGAGCCACAGCGTGGACGATGTCCGCCGGCTGGTCGAAAAGCACGAGTTGAGCTTGCCGGCGGCCAGTTACCAGGGTGGTCTGCTGACCAGCCAGGGCGATGCCCGCCGCGAGCACTGGGAACACTTTGGCCGGCGGCTCGAGCTATGCCAGCAGTTGGGCATCCCGCTGGTCGTGGTGGCGGCCGACGTGCCCTCGCCCGTGCAGCAGGTCGACGTCGATCGGGCCCAGGTTTCCCTGGTGCAGATGGCGCAGCAAGCGGCCGAGCGGGGAATCCGCGTGGCCCTGGAGTTCCAGTCTCGCAGTGCCCTGGGCAACAATTTGCAGACGGCCGTGGCGCTGATCGAGGCCGCCGAACAGCCCAACCTGGGGCTGTGCCTCGATACGTTCCACTTCTTCACCGGGCCGAGCAAGACGGAGGATCTGGCGTACCTCACGCCCGACAATCTGTTCCACGTGCAGCTTTCGGACCTGTCGGGCGTGGCTCGCGAACTGGCCACGGACAGCCACCGCATCCTGCCGGGCGAAGGCGATCTGCCCGTCGCGGGGCTGATCGAGCACTTGAAGACGATCGGCTACCAGGGCACCGTATCGCTGGAACTGATGAATCCCGAGATCTGGCAGGTGCCGCCGCGGCAGTTTGGCGAGATTGCCATCACGAGTTTGCGCCGCGTGCTGGGACAGGCCAGCATGGGCTGAGGCGAAACCACAGCGGCGCAACCGAAACTTGATCCCCGATCGGCGTGGTGATCGCCGATATGCACGGCGAACGCCCCCCACAAAAAACGATGGGGGCCAAGCATGCCGCTTGTCCCCCCATCGATCGCACTTGTCCGCGTTATGTTTAGCCCGGTGGACGCTGGCGGGCGAACTTGATCTTCTCGATCATCTTCATCACTTTGCCGCCCTGGGTGTAGCCCGACACGTGCGTGATCGCATCGATCACGTACTCGTAGTGGAGGTTGTAGTCGCAATCGAGCTCAACCTCGGTGTTCTCGGCGATGGAGCCGGGCCCGCGTTCGGTGCCGATGATGCCGAGGATCTCAGCCCGCAGCGCGCCAAAGTCGCGTCCCAACGGACGCTGGCCTACCTGGATACCGGCCAACTGGCCGTTGGCATCGGCCGAGAGGCGCACCTGGATGGGCGGCAACTGATTGGGGTTAGGCGGTCCGGCAGAGGGCTTCTGCGGCATCTTGATGCTGAAGTCGCCTTCCTGGGCGACGATCTTGAACGTCATGATGAAGAAGATCAGCAGCTGAAACACGATGTCGATCATCGGTGTCATCTGCAGATCGATCTTATCGTCGCCGGCAGACGTAGTATTGCGAGGACGCATGGGCGATATATCCTGGCACGCGGTTAGCTAAAAATCGGCGGTTTCCTGCTGGGCGCGGAGTGCGAATCGCTCAAACCCGATGTCCTGACATTTGGATATCAGTTCCTGGACGACACCGGTTTTGGCTCTTCGGTCCGCCCGCACCACCACCGTCACTTCGGCCAACGGCGTGTTGCTGAGCTGGAGGATCTGACGTTCGCGGCTGAGCGCGCCGCTGATCTGCTGCATGTCCATCATCTGACCGCCGAAGATGACCTGGCCCTCGGCCGTCAACTGGAGCGTGAGCACGTTCTCGGGCGGGATCTCCGGCGGCTGAGCCAACTGGCTCGCCGGCAACTGGACCGCCTCGCTGACTTCCGCCTCGGAAAAGTTGATGATCACCATGAAGAAGGCGATCAACTGGAAGGTCATGTCGATCATGGGCGTCATGTCGCCTTCCGCGTCGCCGAGGTCGTCTCTCTTGGGTCTGATCCGCATAAGTATCTCTCAGAATGGAGCCGACACACGTGCCGACTCAATGGTTCTGCTCGGTTCTGTTCCGGGCGGCGCTGCTTCCTCTGCGGATCCTTCCGGGCTTGCCAGGCCGCCACATGGCCGCCCTTGAAGTGAAGCAGGGTGTGGCTGGCCTCCCGCCCCCCGCGGCCGCCGGCTGCCTTCCCTAGCAGCGGCGGCTTGCCTCGTCCCTCCTGGGGAACAGTTTGTTGGGCGAACCTGCGTTCCTTGCGGTCGCCGTAGGGGCCCCCCGGACCAGCGCCGACACCGCCGCTACCCTGGCACTTCCGCAACAAGCGCCGGCAGCCGGTGATGGCGCCGCTTCCGGGCAACCGGGTTTACTTGCGGCCGACGGTTTCAAACCGGCTCATCAGGCCTTCGCTGAGGATGCCCACCTCAAGCACCAGCCGCTGCACGCGGTTCTTGAGGATACCGAAGGCGCAGATCGCGGGAATCGCGATGGCCAGACCGATCAGCGTGGTCACCAGAGCCGTCGAAATACCGGCGGCGAGCTGTTGCGGGTTGGGGGCACCACCGCCCGTGGTGGCCAGCACTTCGAACGAGGCGATCATACCGTCCACCGTGCCGAACAGGCCGACCATCGGAGCCACCGAGCCGATCATAGCGATGTAGCTCAGGCGGTGCTGCAGCTTCATGTTTTCTTCTTCGCTCACCTCTTGCATGGCCTCGATGGCCTTGTCGTAGCCCTGCGAGAGCTTGGCCAGGCCGGCCGAGAGCACCTGGCCGAGCACCGATTCGTCGGTCTTGGCCATCTCGTAAGCTTCCTGATAGCGCTTCTCGTTGAGCTGGGCCTCGAACGCCTCGACCAGTTGCAGCGGCACCACGTTGTCGCGGCGGGTGGTGAGGATGCTCATCACCAGCAGGGCCACCAGGATGAACGACATGCCCAAAAAGGCGATGCTGTAGATGGGGCCCAACGCCTCGTAGAACCACACCAGGCGGCTCTTGGGCGCGGGGATGGCACCGTCGCCGGCGGATTGCGCATCGCCGGCAGGAGCCGCGCCGCCAGCGGCCGGCGCCGCGGGCTCGGCGGCGTTTTCTTCAAACTCCTGAGCCTGCACGGGGCTGGCGGCAAAGTACGCAACCGCGCTGAAGGCGGTAACCATGGCCAGGGCGATGGCCAGCATGGACAAGCCTGCCGTCCGGCCACGCAAAACTCGAAACATCATCGAAAGGTCTCCCAGGAGGGGAATGCCAGAGAACGGGTCTTGCGCTGGCTGCCTCAAACGCGGCCTTCTTGCGGCCGGTTGCGGTGAAAGAGGTTCACCAGCGCCGGTACCAATCACGGAAGGAATACATCGCCTGCGGGGTGAGCCGCTAACGAGCTCGGGCAACCGCCGCACTCCACCCTAATGAGGGAGCGACGATCACCGGCGATGGTTGTGCGGGGCGATCAGCCGCACTTCAGTGTAATTGGGGGCCAAACACTCGTAAAGCAACGCACCTGTCACCTAATCGCATCAAGCGGCCACGGTTATTGCATCGCAAGCACCGGGTTGCCGCCTCCGCACCCCGGGGGCACGAGGCGGCAGGATTCGTCCGCCCCGGCATTGCCGCCGTGCCGCGATTTCCCCCGTAGCTGCCGGGTCAACCGTAACCGCCACGACATGCGACAGCGGCCGCGTCGGTCACGCGGCCGCTGAAGCGTCAAAAACGTCGCGGTGGTTATTCCTTCGACGCCCAAGGGCTGGCGCTGTAACGGCGGATCAGCTCTTCCTTGGCCTGGAGGCCGCGTTCGGGCTTCTGGACCTCCTTCCAGAGTTTGCTGAGGTTGTACAACGCCTCGGCGTGATACTCGGGGAAGGAGGGGTACAGCACGTCCACCTTGAGGAAGCTGAGGAACGCTTCCTTGGGCTGCGGCGGATTCGACTTCAGGTAGCAGTTGCCTAGCGCCGTGAACGCGGCGGCGTGCAGCCGGGCGTCCTCAGGCTTGGCGTTGGCGATCACGTCTTCGACGAGCTTGATGCCTTCAGCCGCCTTGCCGGTTTCGGCGAGGCAGGCCGCCTTGCCGACCGTGGCAGCCAGCTTCTGAGTGCCCACCAGGCCATCGTTGCTGTTGCCGGCCAGTTGCAGAGCTTTCTCGTACGCGGCCAGCGCCTCGGCGAACTTACCCTGCGACTGCAAGGCACGGCCGCGAGCCACGGCGCCGCGCATCTGCACGTCGGGCCAGGGGGCGCTCTCCAGCTTGGCGTACTGCTGGCTCGCCTGATCAATATTGCCGACGGCCACCAGCAGATCGCCCAGCACCTGCACCGCCTCGAAGTAGTGCCAGTTGGTCGGGTTGTTCTGCACGAACTCGAACATCTGCGCGCCGGCCGCCTTCACGTCGTCGGGCGTGCGGGCCAGCCGGGCCGCGGTCAAGGCACGGAAGAACAGGATCTCCTGCTTGGCTTCCTGGCGATTGACCTTGGACGGGTCGAGGTTCGGATTCTCCAGGGCCTGCTTGGCGCCCTCGAAGTTGCCATTGGCGATCAAAGGCCGCACCAGCCGCAACTGCGCCGGCTCGCCCTCGTACTGGATCGATTCGATCTGGTTGACCGGAATGACGCTGGGCTCGTTGCTGCCCACGCGGGTGATCGACACCTCGCGCTCGGTGATCTTGTTCAGCGTACCGTTGATCGTCTGGCCTTCGACCGTGCGGACAACGTCCAGGGCCTGCGCAGCGCTGGCCGGCAGCAACACGGCGGCCACGGTCAACAACACTCGGCAAAGCTGCATCGAAGGAAACTCCTCGCAAGGAAGTTTGGTTGTCTGGTCTGGGTCTCTTGGAAGTAACGGGAGGCACTGGCTCGCCGCGGCGAGCCCGCCGCTTAACGCGAAGCCGCCTGCACCTGCGGGCCGGACTGCTCCAGGCCACGCAAGCCGGTCGGCTGTTCGCGCAGCGCGCTTTGCACCGCTTTGAGCAACTGGTCGAACTTGGCGTACCAGGTGTCGCCGCCCATCTTGGGATCGAGCCGTTGCAGCAAGGCGATCTCGGCCTTGGCCGCACTCAGAATCTGCTTCTTCTCGTCGTTGGACTTGGCCTTGCTGGCTTCTTTCAGCCGGCAATCGGCGACGTTGAACCGGGCTTCGTAGTACGTGTCCTTGAGGTCAGGCTGCCGCTGCACCACGTTGGCCAAGTACGACCAGCCCCACACGATCTGCTTGCCCGAACGGTCGCGCCAGCCGGCAATCGCGTAGCGGTAGTACTTGGGATCCACGTTGTCGCCCCACTCCTGGAAGGTGTAGGCGGCTTCCATCTGGGCCTCAAGCAGATTGGGGTTCTGGTTGAGGATCTGGATCAACTGGTTGACCGCCGGCTGGTACTCGCCCAACCGCCGCATGCACTTGGCCAGCCGCACCTTGATGCCCGCGTCGGCCTGGGGTGGCTTCTGGTCGGCCGGCATGGCCAGCAACTTCTCGTAGGCGCTCTTGGCCTGCTTGAAGTAGCTCTCGGCCTCGGGATTCTTGGTGCCCGGCCGCTCCATGCCCGAGCCCATGCTGTACAGCATCTCAGCCACCCAGCCCAGGTTGTTGAACGAAGCACCTTGCGGGCTGCTGGCGATGCGGTTGAGGAAAGCACCGAAAGCCTTGGTCAGTTGGCTGACCTTCTGCGGGTCGGTTTCGTTCTTGATCTGCTGCTCGATCTCCCGGCCCAATTGCATGTAGATGTCCGAGAGATTGATGTTGGAGTCGCTCTTGCTGAGCCCTTCGAGGCCGGCCATCGCTTCGTCGGCCTCTTTCATCTTCTGCGCGGCGACGTACGCCCGCAGCAACGTCACATACCCCTGCGTCGGGAACCGCGGGTTGGTCTTGATGATCGGATCGTTCTTCTTCAGCAGATCCTTGACGCCGTCTTTGATCTCAAGGACCGCCAGGGCCGGAGCCGCGAGGCCATCGTCAACGTAGATCTGGGCCAGCGACAACTCGGCGGCCAGCAGGTCGTAGTTGACCTTGAGGTTCTGCCGCTTGCGCAGCGCATCGACGCCGGCCTTCAGCCGCGTCTCGGCTTCCTTCTTGAGCTTGTCCAGTTCCGCTTGAGGCGGCTTGGGCTCCTGCGAACGCGAGGTCAGGTACTGCGTCCACAGCGCTTGCCCGGCCTGGATATTCGCGTCGGGCTTGCGAGGCGAATCGTCCTTGATGTTGGCCAGGTATTCGGCCGCCTTGGTCAGGTCCTTTTCGCGGGTCGCGATCTGGCCCAGCAGCATCCAGGCTTCATCGGCCTCGGCTTCACCCGGCCAGTTCTTGGTGATCAACTCGGCCACGCGGATCATCTGCTCCGCGTCCCACTCGCGATTCTCAGGATTGGACGCGTTGTAGTTGGCCAAGTGGCCGACCATGGCGATCTTGGCTCCGTGGCGGGCACCGGCCGACTTGGGATAGTTGCGGGCCAGGAACTCGCCCATGATGGCCGCTTCGTGGTAGCGGGCGGCCGAGTAGTACAAGAACGCCAGGTAGTACCGCACGACGTTGACATCCTCGATGGAGGTCTGCTCGTCGCGGATCGTCAGGGCAAGGTTCAAAAGCCGCAGCGCTTCGGCCAGAGCCTTGTCGCGCTGCTCGGTGAGTTCGGCGATCTTCTGCTTGTCGGCCTTGGCCCCCTTGGCCTGCTCGGCCGCGAGCTCCTGGCTGCGAGCCTGGTAGGCGTCCAGCGCCTGCTTGCCGAAATCGCGGGCTTCGGCAAACGAAGCCGGCATGGCGTTGGCGTCCAGATCACGATAGGTCGCCAGCAGTTCCTTGGCCTGCTGCTGGTACTCGTTGTAGATCGTGGCAACTTCCTTGGCGTGCTTCACGATCTGCGACGGATACCGGGCAACCTCGTTGCGACGGGCCGCCTCGTTGCTCTTCTCGTCGCGCAGCTTCATTTCGTGATACGCCCGGGCCGTGAAGTAGCGAATCGCCAGCCCCTCGGGCGAACGCTCCAGATCGGGACGGGCCGAGCGGAGCCATTCCTCGCCGCGGCGGACCACTTCTTCGTACATCTTCTGGCTCGGATCCATGTAGGCTTCCAGAGCCAGCTTGAGGGTACGCGCCTTGAGCACCTGGAACAGCGGCGAGTCGCCGGGGGCATCGAGCACTTCGCGGTACAAGCCCAGCGCCCGTTTGACGTCGCCCAGGTCCTGGTGGCAGCTACCTTCCAGCATCATGGCGTAGCGGCCGGCATACTGCATGCGGAAGTCGGCCACCACCTTCTGGAACCGCTGCACCGCCTGGTTCAGCGTGTTCTTGTATTCCTTGGAGTTCTTGGGCCAGGTCTTGGCCGAGGTCTGCACGGCCACGCCCGCATACAGCAACGCCTGGATGTAGTTGGCCTGGGCCTGCAAGCGGGCCTGGATCTGCGCCGTTTCCTTGGGATCGATGAAGTTGGGGAACGCCTTCCACTTGGCCTGGAACTCGTTGGCCGCGTTGTCCAGGGTCTTGATCGCCTCGGCGAACAAGTCGCGAGACTTCTTCAGCAGGTCGTCTTTCTTTTCACCCGGCCCCGGGCTCTTCGACTTCTCGAAGTACACCTGGGCCTCTTCGACCATCACATTGCCAAGCTGCAACTGGGCCAGCCCGACCAACTCGTGCTGCGAGTTCTTGTTAACGAACTCCTGGAGCCGTTCGCGGGCCTGGGCCAACACCTTCAGCCGCGTGTTCAGATCGCGTTCTTGCCGCGAGGCCTCGATCAGGGTGCGGCCCTGCTCGTAGGGAATGATCGCTTTCACCTCGGCGGGCAACTTGTTGTTGTTCCGCAGGCTGTCGAGGTACATGTTGGCGACGTCGTACAACTGCCGTGCCCGCAGTCCTTCCAGAAACTGCGTGACCGGCTCCGCCGCCCAGAGCGGCTTGGACGACAGCCCCGCCACGCAGCAAGCGGCAAGCAACAGCCCCGAGATTCGCCTGCAATGATTCATGCGTTCATTCCCTCTGTCCAATGGTCCAAGAGCCAAGCGGATCCCTTGCTGAGTGCAGATTGAGGGATCACGGCGTTGGGCGGGCGGCGTGCCTGGCAATCCTTAGTTCACAAGCGCTATCACCTGGCAAGCCATAACCACACCGCCGCTTGGGGACGGGTGCCTGGGCAAGGAAGTATGTGGATGAGATCGGTTCCGGTTCGATCTGAAAGACCGGAAGCGGCAACGCGGCCTGCCGAGAACCGGCGCGACCGCCGACATGCTCCCGGGGAAAAACCAAGGGATGGTTCTACCATTCCAACTTAAAGGGTAGCCCTGCCGGAGGCAAGCAAATGGCCCCCGAACTGGTGACAATTTGCCCCCCCCAGCACCCCCGCGCTAGCTAGGGCCGGCCGCTCTTCAGCGGCGTCAACTCGATGGCGGAACGCACCAGTTCCTGAAAGGTCTGAAAAGACGGTTGTTCCCGCAGGGTAGAGTCTACCTCTTGGGCAAGCTGTTGCACCCGGACCAGCGACCCCCGCCGGGTATGGGCCGAGTCGCGCAAGACCTCGGCCGTTTCGGCCAACAGCGCCGCCAGTTGCAGCGACGGCTCGGCCTCGTGGAACGATTCGGCCGCCTGATCGCGGTTGATCTTACGCACCAGCGAACGCGTGCCGCTGGAGCCGGGCTCCCGCCAGGTGACCTTCACCGTGGCCAACGTTTTACGGTCCACGCGGCTGTTGTTCTTGCCCTGCTGAGGCGGCTCGCGCAGTTGCAGTTCAAACAGCGCGGTGGCTGCCTGCCCGGCGTACAACACCGCATCGGCCGCTCCCGACGTTTCCCCCAAACCGATCAGCTTGCCGCTACTGGGCTCGTGCCCGATCAACCGGTAAGCGGCTACCAGGTCGTGATTGAACGTGACTTCGATCGTGACGGCTTCGGCCACTTCTTGCTGGCGCGACGTGAACACTTCGAGCACGGCCGCCCGGGTTTCGGAAAGCGAAGCCGCCGAGAAGTATTCCACCTGCTTGCCGATCGTCCCCTCACTGAGCAGCTTGGCCAACGGACTGGGGCCCGTGGTGGCCGCGCGTTCCTGATGCAGATCGACAACCGAAACCTCGATCCCTTCCTGCTCAGCTTCCTCAAACGCGTTGCGGAGCCGGGCAGCGATGGATTCGCCCAGATCGTAGAAGCCATCGCTGAGCAGCAGCATCCGTGTCCGCCGACCGGCAGCCCGATCGCTGCGCAGTGACGACGCCGCCAGCATGTAGCCGTACCGAACGCCGGCCCCCAGGTTGGTTGCTTGCGAGGTGGTCAACGAATCGATCGCCCGGCGGAGGCCGGCCGCCTCGTCCACGCCGGCGCCCTGGAACACTACCCGCGCTTGATCGCTATACACCACCAGGCTTAACCGGTCGCTGGCCTGCATGGACGAAATGACTTCTTGCAGGGCCTGCTGCACCAGCGCCAGCCGGCCGCCCCAGCTCATGCTGTTGGACGTATCGACCACCGCCACCAGGTGAACCGGCGGACGCTTGCTCTGCGGCAGATGCCGGGCTTGCACGCCGACCTGCAACAGCCCCAAGCCGCCTTCGCGAAACGGTGACGGACCGGCCGCAAGGTACAACTCCAGCGAGCCGCGCGGAGCCGGGAACGGATACTGCCCGGCCGCCAGGAACTCTTCCTTGCGGATCAGCTTGGAGGGCGGCAACTCGCCCCGCGCTACGTACCGCCGCGTCAACTCATAGCTGTCGGTGCCCAAGTGAACCGGTACCTGCACACTCCGCAGACGCGGATCAACCTGGCCGTGCAGCCAAACTACCGGCCACTCGTCATTCTGCAGGAAGAAACGCCAATCGAAGCCGCGCAGGTTCGGGGCGTCCATCCCGCGCGCCGTGCTGGTCGGCATCATTTCGATCTCGGGCAACTCGTCGGCACGGTTGCGGACAGTGTCGCCGAAGATCCATTCCGAAGGCAGGGCAGGGCGGGTCCAGCCCATGATGTGATCGAACCGATCCAGTTGCGGCAACTCGGCCGGACGCGGCGAGAGATCGGCCAGCTCAGGCGGACGCGGAAACTCCGGCGCTACCGAAACCGGGCCTGGTACCGGCTTGTTGACGAGCATCGGATCCAGGTGCACCACTTCTGGCGCGTTGGTCTCGTTGTGCTCGGCCAACGGCCCACCGGTGTGATCGCCCGGACGGTAGACGGTGACAAACAGCACGCCTACCACACCAAAACACGTGATGCCCGCCGCGATTACCACAGCCGCTGCCTGCAGCCAGATGGGCATGCGGCGCGACGGTTGACGCCCCAGGCGGCGCAGCCGATCGAGAAACCCTTCCGGCAAGTCGACATCGGAGAGCGCCGCATCGAGACGCCGATCGGCAAGCATCGCCACATGCTTCTGGACGCGATGCACGTGTGGCCGGAGGGCGTCATCGCCGACAAACCGGGCCTGACGGCGGCGTTGGTTGCGGCGCGAGGTGCCATCGCGGCGCGTCGCCGCTACTTCCTCGTCCGCCAAGTCGTCCTGGGCGTCCTGCACGTCCTCAAAGCAGGTGGCATGGAGCCGAACCAAGAGGTCCTGCGGAAGCGGTACGTCGCACAGTTGCTCGTCGATCAGGGCGTCGAGCGCGGGATCGTCGGCAGTCGCCGCCGGCTCGTCGCACTCCGCTTCCTCGGTAACCGGCTCATTGGCCAGTGCGCGAAGACGGTCCAACAGCCCCGGGGGAAGCGGCACGTTCCCCAGTGCGGCGTCAAGCATCTCGTCGGAGATGTCGCGTCGTTTGGCCATCACTTACCACTTTCTGCCCTGCCGCGGCACACCGTGCCCACGGCCATCAATTGATCCATGCACGTTCCCGGTCAGCCATCAGGCGATTCCGCATGAGGCAGGCGAGCAGCTCGCCTTGTCGTGTGACGCCGCTTGGTCGCGCGGCGCCGTGCCTGATCGGCAGCGGTTGCCCCCTCTGTTCACGATGACCGGTGTTCACGATGACCGGGAAAGCTAGGTTCTGTTCCGGATATTGGGAATGGCAGTCTCGATTACGTGTTCTTCAGGTCAACATCGTCTAGATCGGGTTGCCAATCGCAGGCTCATTCGCTGCGAATTGACGCCGCCAGAGCCGCCCGCAACCGCGACCGCGCTCGGGCAACGCGCGACAGCACCGTGCCGAGCGGGATGCCCAGCTCGTTGGCGGCTTCCTGGTGGGTCAGACCACTGACGACCACCAGCAGCAACGTTTCGCGAAGTTCCGGCGGCAACGCGCCCAGGGCCTTCTGCATTTCGTCGGTGTACTGGTCCTGCAGTGGATCCTCAATGGTGGTCGCCACGTCCGGGGGCGTTTCGCCGGCCAGCACCGTCGGCAAACGCCGCCGGCGCCAACGGTCCGCCACGCGACGGCGAAGGATCGAAATCATCCAGGCGCGCTCGCCCAGGTCCGAACGGTAACGGAACCGGCTCTTCCAGATGGAGCGATACGTCTCCTGAACGATGTCCTCGGCCTCGTGACGGTCCCCGACCAGCCGGAACGCGGTCCTATACAACACCGCGCCGTGTTCGTCCACTAGTCGGCAAAACTCGGCCTGGGATAGCGCCAAGCGGGGTCTCCGGCGTAACGGGTTAGGCGTGCGGCCCCGCGGCCCACCTTAGGAGGATTCGCATCCGTAGAAAGGCATTATTCCAGAATAGCTAGCATCGGTGGCAGTTGCGGGCCAAACGCCATCGGTAAGCCATTCCAGTGAAATAACTTACGATTGCACCTGCGAGCCCAGCCGGCCTGCCGGGCGGGTTACGCATGCAGCGCAAACAAACAGCCCCTCGGGAGCAAGCAGCAACCCGAGGGGCTGACCATCGACACACCTTGGAGTTTTGCGGTCATTAATAGCCGTCGGTCAACGGGGTCATCCCAAACGCCTCACCGCGCGGAGTGCACAGCTGCGCGTACACGCTGTACGAAATCGCGTCGTTCAGCGTCCGCACGTGACCATCGGCAAAGCCGACGTTCACCAGCATCGGGTGGTTGGACGTCGGAGCCCACAGACCGCGATCGTTAATATCGGACGCAGAGAAGTTCGCCTTCCCCTTGCGGAGATTGATGCCGTTGTAGCCCAAGTTCGTATCATTAACGTTCGGCAGCGCCCACGTGAAACCAACCTGGTTCTCCTGCGTGGTGGTCCACACCCCAGCGTCAAGGTTCTCAGAAATCATCAGCGTATTGGTGGTACCGTCACCATCGACCAGTTCCGAGGTCGAAATCTGACCGACCTCGAAGAACATGCCGGCGTACTTCTCAGGGACGTTGTTCACGCCGTTCTGATTGGTGACCCCCTTGATGCCGTTCGTACCGTCGTGGACCGGGTTGGCCGAGTTCGCGTCCAACGTGCCCACATTGAACACAAAGTTATTTACCGCACCAACGTCCCCCTTCGGATTGCTGGGGCACTGCATGTACTCAATGTACGGGTTGGGATATGCGCCTTCGTTCGGATACCCAACATCATTGTGGTGCCGATACAAGTCCATGCGGTCCATGTACGGGAACAGTTCATGGAGCAGCGGCAGATAAATGGTCGTATTGGAGTCCAGAACCCGGGGGTTCGAAATCCGTGGGAACACATTCTTGGCGGATTCGTACTGCGCCAAGCCCTGGGCAATGCTGCGAATGTTGTTGCGGCAAGTGTTCTGGCGGCCGCTTTCACGGGCGGCGTTGATCGCCGGGAACAGCAGGGCCATCAGCATGCCGATAATGCTGATCACTACCAGCAGTTCGACCAGCGTAAAACCGGCGCGAGAAATAGAACGACTACGACGTCCAAAGCTCATGAGACATGACTCCCCAATCGGACGCGAGCTCCCCTCGTGAAACTCGGCCCACCAAGGTGTGTGCAGACTACCTCTTCTCAAGACGTGGCCCGTTACGGATTATCGCCGAGTTTAGGGCGAAATGCCAGCAGGATTCTTTGAAAATTCCGCTTGCGCCGCCGGCCCAAACGCGCGTCGACATCCCCCCAGACTAGGCAACTGAGTAATACGTAGTATCAGTCCCAGGCGTTCGTAGCTTGCGACAAAATATTTGGAATGTGCCAGCGGGACCGTTGCCCGCTCAACCGTCGTCGATGGCGAGGCCTCGACGCAACTTTCGCCCCCACAAGGCATTGGCAACCGCTGATGCTTGGGCCGATGGAGCTTACGACTCCACGACTCCATCCAGACATGCCCGCAGTGCTTGCTGCAACTGCGGCGTGGCGGCCGCCACAAAGCGAGGCTTGGCCAGATCGACGGCGCCGCCCTCGGGCGAGGAGAGCGCGCCGCCCGCCTCGCTGACAATCAGCAAGCCCGCAGCGATATCCCAGATCTTGGTCGTGGTGGCCCAGTAGCCGTCGAACCGCCCGGCGGCCAAGTATGAGAGATTCAGTGCGGCGCTGCCGGTCCGGCGGAGCGATTGCGTGGCGACCAGAGCCCGGATGAATCGCTCGATTTCGGGATGGCCCGCGCGGATACCGGCCGGAAAGCTGGCCACCACCAGAGCCTCGGTCAGTGAGGTGGCCCCCGAGGTACGGATCGGCTCGCCATTCAAGTACGCGCCGCCACCAAGCTCCGCCGTGAAACATTCGTCGAGCGAGGGGTCATACACGGCGCCGGCGATGATTTGCCCATCGCGTTCCAGCGCCACCGAAACCGCAAAGTTCGGCACGCCATGCACATAATTCACGGTGCCGTCCAGCGGATCGACAATCCAGCGGTGCCGGCCGTCGCGTGGCGCGATATCGGTACCGTCTTCCTCGCCCAGAAATCCATGGTCCGGAAAACGCTTCAAGAGCAGCTCCCGAATCCGGTCCTGCGAGGCGGAATCGGCTTCGGTGACCAGGTCCGCTGGCCCTTTCTCGCGGGCTTTGAACTTGCCGCGCCACTGCATCAGCACAGCGCCGCCGGCTCGGGCTGCCTCCTGGCAAGCCTGAAGAAATTCGCTCATGGGATTCCTTTGGGAAAGCGTGTGAAACGCTGGCGATTATAGAAGCCTCGCCCGCCTGTGCCACAGCCACGGCGGGGGCCTCGCGTCGGCCAAGGTAGCGCTAGCATGGGCCGGCAAGTTTGCGCAGCAGGTAAAGGCAACCTGTTCGCGCGGCGCTAGCACGCGGAAACCCTTTCCCCCAAGAATGTTGGTTTTCGGCTCCAGAATTTTCTGGACACCCGATAGGGAATTGCTATGATCAAGGCATCATTCAGCGGGTAGCCCCCGCAGGCCAGACTTTCATTTACCGGCCTCTTCTCTGTTCCGGCCCCGCCGCTTCGAGGATTCGAACGGCGGGGTTTTTTCGTTGGCTGGTATTGGTCGGCCTCGCGGTTGTCGCCGCGCTCTTTGGCGTGCCAACGGGCTGTGCGCTGCGGTGCTTGTTGCCCCCCACCGGTTCTTCTTCTGCCGCGCTGGAACTCTCCCATGCCCAAGGTTCTTGTTACCCCGCCAGCCCTGTATCACCGGCCTGGAACCTACCGCGACATCCTCGAACGCGCCGGCCTGGAAGTCGTTTATCCGCCCGCAGGCGTTTCGGTATTCGAGCGCGAGGGCCTCAAGCAAGCCCTGCAAGGCGTCGATGCCGTGGTGGCCAGTGTCGAACCGTACACGCCCGACGTACTGCAAAGCTCCACGCTCAAGGTGATCGCCCGCATGGGCGTGGGCTACGACGCCGTGAACATCGCCGCCGCCACCGAGTGCGGCATCGCCGTGACAATCACGCCCGGCACCAACGAACACTCCGTCGCTGAAACGACCATTGCGCTTTTGACCGGCGTGTACCGCGGTTTACCCTGGCGGCACGATGCTGTCCGCACGGGAAAATGGGAAAAGCGCAAGCTGCCGCGGCTGGCCGGTAAGACGATCGGCCTGGTGGGCCTGGGCCGCATCGGACGCGCCACAGCCTGGCGCTGCCGTGGACTGGGACTCAAGGTGATCGGCTACGATCCCTATCCCGATCACGCCTGGGCCGACGCCAACGAAGTGCAGCTCTGCTCGTTTGACGAACTGTTGGCTCAGGCCGACATTGTAAGCCTGCACCTGCCGGCCACACCCGAAACCGCCAACCTCATCAATCGCCAGACGCTGGCCAAGATGAAACGTGGCTCGGTGCTCATCAACACGGCCCGCGGCGCGCTGGTCGATGAAGAAGCTCTGATCGAAGCCCTCCGTAGTGGCCACTTGATGGGAGCCGGGCTCGACGTCTTCCAGGTGGAACCACTGCCCACCGACAGCCCCCTGACGCAGATGGACAATGTCCTGCTGATGCCTCACCTGGCGGGTCTGGATGAAGAATCGGAAGAAGCCATGGGCGTGATGGCGGCCCAATGCGTGGCCGACCTGTACACCGGCACCTGGCCCGAGCAGTGCGTGGTGAACCCGGCCGTACGCGAGCGGTGGAGTTGGCCTCGCTAGAAACCGGGCCCGTCAATCGCGGCCCGCTTTTCGGTCAGAGTAGCCAGAGGGAAACCTGATTGCTGGAGGCTGGCTGCCCGGTTTCTCTCGGCGCAACCCCCAAAGCGACCTCTTGCGAGGCTCACTAGCAGCGGGAGTTCCCGCTGCGGCGTGCGCAGCGGAAAAAGGCGACAGGCTCAAACCTGTCCTGTCGCAGAGCACGCTTGGCCCTGGCCGAGCCTGAGCCCCCCAACCAAGGCAGGGGGAAATCAGTACCAACGCCCCGCGCCGGCCAGGCCGTTGGGCCAAGTTACGGGCGCTGACGCTTGCCGCACCGCTTGCAGGTCTTGCGCATCCGGACCACGGCGTTGCACTTGGGGCACCGCAGCAACTTCCGTTGACGCACCAACTTCGTGCGAGGACGAATCACCATCGCAGGACATCTCCGCCATAGCAGGGAAACCATCCGGCAGGCCGCCGCAACGGTCGCGGCGGCTGCCGGCCCCAATCGGGATGAAACTTGATAGCCGGGCGAAAATGACTCGTCAACTCCTCAGGCGGCCTACCGCGTAAGTTTTTTGTAGCGGAACCGCTTCGGCTCGTTCGGGTCCAGCCCCAGCCGCCGCCGGCGTTCCTCTTCGTACGTCTGGTAGTTACCTTCGCACCAGTGCACGTGGCCGTCGCCTTCAAAGGCCAGGATGTGCGTGGCCAAGCGGTCGAGGAACCAACGGTCGTGGCTGATCACCACGGCGCAACCGGCAAAGTTGATGATGGCTTCTTCCAACGCCCGCAGCGTATCCACGTCGAGGTCGTTGGTCGGCTCGTCCAGCAACAGCACGTTGGAACCGCGGCGGAGCAGCTTCGCCAGGTGGACCCGGTTGCGTTCACCACCCGACAGGTCGCCCACCTTCTTCTGCTGGTCGGTGCCGTGGAAGTTGAAGCGAGCCACGTAGGCACGGCTGTTGATCTTCCGGCCGCCCATCTCCAGCGTGTCGTGCCCGCCGGAGATCTCCTCGTACACGGTGTTCTCAGGGTTCAGGGCGTCGCGGTTCTGGTCCACGTACCCCAGTTCCACCGTCGGGCCGACGCGGAGCGTGCCTTCGTCGGGCTGCTCCTCGCCGACCAAGAGCCGAAACAGCGTGGTCTTGCCTGCGCCGTTGGGGCCGATCACGCCGACAATCCCACCCGGCGGCAGGCTGAAGCTCAGCTTCTCGAACAGCACCTTGTCGCCGTAGGCCTTGGAGATGTTATCGGCTTCGATCACCAGATCGCCCAGGTGTTTGCCGGGCGGAATCTGGATTTCGAATTCGTCCTGCCGTTCCTCAAAGTCTGCCGAGGCCATCTGCTCGTAGGCCTTGATACGGGCTTTGCTCTTGGCCTGGCGAGCCCGCGGCGCCATGCGAATCCACTCCAACTCGCGTTCGAGCGTCTTGCGGCGGGCGCTGGCGGCCTTCTCTTCCTTGGCCAGCCGTTCCTGCTTCTGGGCCAGCCACGAGCTGTAGTTGCCTTCCCAGGGGATCCCGCGGCCGCGATCCAGTTCCAGAATCCAGCCGGCCACGTTGTCGAGGAAGTAACGGTCGTGGGTGATGGCCACCACCGTGCCGGGATACTCCTGCAGATGCCGCTCCAACCAGGCTACGCTGTCGGCATCCAGGTGGTTGGTCGGTTCGTCTAGCAGCAGCAGGTCGGGCCGCTGGAGCAGCATCTTGCATAGCGCCACGCGGCGGCGCTCACCGCCCGAGAGCTTGGTCACATCGGCATCACCGGGCGGCAGGTTCATCGCGTCCATCGCGATTTCGATCTGCCGGTCCAGCTCCCAGGCGTTCAGAGCGTCTATCCGGTCCTGGAGCGCAGCTTGCTTGTTCAGCAGCTTCTCCATCTCGTCCGGATCAGTCACTTCGCCCAGCTTGTTGCTGATGTCGTAGAACTCGTTGAGCAGGGCGCGGGTAGAAGCCACCGCCTCTTCGACGTTGCCGGCCACGTCTTTTTCGGGGTTCAACTGCGGCTCCTGCGGCACGTAGCCGACGGTGAAGCCGTCGCTCAACCGGGCTTCGCCGTCAAAATCGCGATCCAGCCCGGCCATGATCCGCAGCAGCGTACTCTTGCCGGCGCCGTTGCGGCCCAGCACGCCGATCTTGGCACCAGGGTAGAACGCCAGCCAGATGTCCTTGAGTACCTCGCGCTGGCCGTACTTCTTGGTCAGCCCAGAGATCTGATAGATGTACTTGGCACCCATCGTGGGGGAAATATCCGTTGATGCAATTAGAAGGCCCCGGCTCCCAGCAGCCCGGGGAAAGCTCTTTAACGTCGCTACTAAACGAAAAAAGGCCGCCGATCCCGGCAGCAATGCCCGAGGATTATATGGCGAAAGCCTACGATCCGAAAAGGTGGCGGGGCAGGGGGATCCGCCGCCCAAATGCTACCCGGGTAAGTCATAGCCCACCGGCGGGCGGCACGCGACGTCAGGCCAGATCGAACAGCATCAGTTCGGCGGCATCGTCGGCCGCAATGCTGAGCACCGTTTCGTCGCTCACTGCCGCGCCGTCGCTGGTGCCCAGCTCGATGCCGTTGACCGTGACGCGGCCCCGCAGCACTTGCAGCCAGGCGTACCGTCCTGGCGCCAGCTCGACCTCAAGCTGCCGACCGGCATCCAGATCCGCCAGATAGATCCGTGCATCTTGATGAATCAGCAGCGAACCGTCCTCGGCCGTGCGCGAGGCCACCAGTTGCAGGCGGTTCTGCCGCCCCTCCTTGGGAAACCGCTTCTGCTCGTAGCCAGGCTCGATGCCATTGCGTTCGGGGAACAGCCAGATCTGGTACAGGTGCACCGGCTCTACGTCGGAAGGGTTGAACTCGCTGTGCGTGATGCCGGTCCCGGCCGACATCCGCTGGAACTCGCCGGCATGCAGCACTTCGCCGTTGCCCATCGAATCCTTGTGTTCCAGCGCACCTTCCAGGACGTAGGTCACGATTTCCATATCGCGGTGCGGGTGTGTTCCGAAGCCTTGGCCGGGAGCGATAACGTCCTCGTTCATCACCCGCAGCGACCGAAAGCCCATGTGGTTGGGATCGCGATACGACGAGAACGAAAAGGTGTAGTACGTATTCAGCCAGCCGTAGTCGGCGTGGCCACGTTCATTGGCTCGGCGGACCTGGATCATGCCGGCCTCCCTTAAAGTGAGAGGATGACGCGCCGGCGCCGATTGGGATGGCGGGCGGCACGCGTGTCTTAATCGCGGTTCAACACATCTTCAGCGGTCGCCAGCAACTGGTCCTGATCGTGCAGGACGGCGCGGACGTCGTAGTAAGCGTGCTTGTCGTCGACCACGCGCAACTTCCGGCCATTGGCCCTGGCCAGCCGTTCGATCGCCGGGCGCGAGGTATAGGTAAACACCAGGTAATGATCCTCCAGGTGCATGGCCGAAATCTGCCGCAGCCCGGCCAGAATCCGAAGCCGCATCACCCGCAGCAGCCGTGCCACCACGTCGGGCAGGTGGCCGAAGCGGTCGAGCAACTCGTCGCGGAAGTCGTCCAGCTCGGCCTCACTGGCCACCCGGGCAAGCCGCCGGTATAGGTCGATCTTGAGCCGCATGTCGGGCACGTACTCGCGCGGCAGGTAGGCTTGCACCGGCAGATCGACGTTCACATCGACTTGCAGCCGCGGCGGCATCTTCTTCAGCCGCCGTACTACATTCTCCAGCAGCTGGCAATACAGCTCGTAGCCCACGGCGTTGATATGGCCCGACTGTTCGGTGCCCAGGATGTTGCCGGCTCCGCGGATCTCCAAGTCGCGCATGGCGATAGCAAAGCCGGCCCCCATATGGCTGAACTCTTCAATGGCCGTCAGGCGCCGGGCCGCGTCGGGCGTAAGCGACTTGTTGGGATCGACCAGGATGTAACAGTACGCCCGATGCTTGTGCCGTCCCACGCGGCCGCGAAGCTGGTGCAGATCGGCCAGGCCGTAGCGGTCGCCTTCGTTGATGAAGATGGTGTTGGCCCGAGGGATATCCAGCCCACTCTCGATGATCGTGGTCGCCAGCAACATATCGAACTCGCCCGCCACGAACTTGAGCATTACCCGTTCCAGTTCGCTCTCGCGCATCTGCCCATGCGCGATGCGGAGCTTGACCTCGGGCACGATCCGCTTGATCTGCATGGCGACCTTTTCGATGTCTTCGATCCGGTTGTGGACGAAGTAGATCTGGCCGCCGCGGTTCAGCTCGCGAAGCACGGCGTGGCGGATCAGCTCGGCATCGAATCGGGCCACGCGGGTTTCCACCGCCTGACGATCCTCGGGCGGGGTTTCCAGGTTCGAGATATCTCGCAAGCCCAAGAGCGACATGTGCAGCGTGCGGGGAATCGGCGTGGCCGTGAGCGTGAGCACGTCGACCATTTTGCGCAGTTGCTTGAGCCGCTCCTTGATATCGACGCCGAACCGCTGCTCCTCGTCGATGATGACCAGCCCCAGGTTGGCGAACTGCACGTCGCCCTGCGCCAGGCGGTGCGTGCCGATGACGATATCGATTTGCCCCTTGGCCAGCCGCTCGATGATTTCCTTCTGTTCCTTCTTGGTGGCGAACCGGCTCAAGCTGGCAATGGAGAACGGGTATTCCGCCATCCGGCTGCTGAACGTGCGGTAGTGCTGTTCGGCCAGGATGGTCGTCGGCACCAGCACCGCCACCTGGTAGCCGCTATCGACGGCGCGGAATGCCGCCCGCATGGCAACCTCGGTCTTGCCGTAGCCCACGTCGCCGCAAATCAGGCGATCCATAGGGCGGGGGCGAGCCATGTCGGCCCGCACGGCTGCCACGGCAGCGGCCTGGTCGGGCGTTTCCGTATACGGGAACGAGGCTTCAAACTCCCGCTGCCATTCCGACTCTTCCACGAAGGCAATGCCGGGTAGCGCCGCCCGAGCCGCCTGCAATTCCAGGAACTCGCTGGCCAGGTCCATGACGGCGTCTTCGGCCAGCTTCTTTTGCCGGGCCCATGCCGAACCGCCGATCTTGGAGAGCGTGGGCTGTGCCTTCGAGCCGCCCACGTACTTCTGCACCAGCTCGATCTTGGACGAGGGGACAAAGATCTTCGTCCCGTCGCGGAACTCGAGCTGCAAATGCTCCTCGACCTGATCGCCCTTCTCCAGCAGCTTCAAACCGCGGTACCGGGCGATGCCGTGGGCCACGTGCACCACCAGGTCGCCAGGTTTCAGCTCCAGGAAGCTGTCGATCACCCGGCCCAGCCGGCGCCGCGCCGTGCGGATGGTTTCTGACCGCTGGAACAGTTCACCGCCGCTGAGCAGCAGCGTGTTGTGCGATACCAGGCGGAAACCGTTGCGCAGGTTGCCCACCGGGAAATGCACCCGCTGCTCCGCCTCCAAGCGGGTGCCAAGAAAGATCTCGTGCAGGCGGTGGGCTTCCGCCTCGGTCTGCGAAACCACGTACACGGTCTGACCGGCGGCGGCCGTATCCAGCTCGTTCCGCAACCGGGTGATGTCGCCGCTGAACCGCTCGGCCGATTCCACCGGCAACCGCCAGCGCGCCCCGCCTCCGCCCGAACCGATCCGCTCGGCCAACACCGTGCCGTGCGCATAGGTCTGGGCAAACACCCGCTCCACGGTGTGGAAATCGCCCGGCCGTTCGCTTCGCTCAAGGAACCGCCGCCCTTCGGCCTTGAGGTCGTTGGGCTCGACCAGCATCACCCAGGCATTCTCGGGCAGGTAGGTGAAGAACGAGTCGCGGTCCTCGGGCGACGGTTCCATCACCGTCAGCTCGATCGACGACAGCGTTTCGCGGCTGCGCTGCGAGGCGACCTCGAACCGCCGGATCGATTCGATCTCGTCGCCGAACCACTCCACGCGAACCGGGTCGAGCCAGTCGGGAGCGAACAAGTCGAGAATGCCGCCACGGCGCGAAAACTCGCCCGGCAACTGCACGGCCGTCGAACCGTGGAATCCCTGTTCCACCAGCCAGCGGACGAAGGCGTCCAGATCGACCTGGTCGCCCACGTTCAGCACGCGGCCGTACTCGGCCAGCCGCTGCCGCGACGGTACACCCTGCATCAACGCCTGAATGGTCGTGACCACGCAGCGGGGCGGGCGGGGGCCGGCCAGTTGCTTGAGCAGCCGCAGCCGGTCGCCATAGATCTCGTCGCTGATCGACTGCTCGGAACGGAACGTTTCCCAGGCGGGGAAGACCTCGGGCTCGACCGACGAAAACAGCCGCAAATCGTCGCAGAAAGGGTCGACGTCGTCGCCGTGGGGGCAGACCACCAGCAGCGGCCCGGGGTTGTGCGGCAACAGGGACGCGGCGGCCAGCGCGCATACCGATCCCCAGGCTCCTTCCAGCGTGGCCTCGCGGCCAGCCTTGACGGCGGCCAGCACAGGCTCAAAGCCGGGGAGCTCCGCGAGCCAGGTGGCGATTTCCCGCAGCGGAGCCGGGGCTGTTGTGGTGGTTCCAGCAGCCATGCTCGCAAATCTTAGGCAGCAACCGCCTACGGGAAAATGGCAGAAACCGCGGGATTAGCCGTCCCTTGGCAGACATGCACGCCGATGCATGAAACGCCGCCATGACCGCCCTGGGGACAGGTTCAGCGCTCGCTGCCGATCTCCACCGCCAACCGCTGTAAGAGTAGCGCAGCCGCTTCCTGTTGTCGGGCGACGCGGCCCTCCGCCGCGAGTTGATACCGCCACACGCCAACATCTTGAACCTCGTCCCCTTCGCGCCGGGCGACGCCCACGAAGACCACGCCGTCAAAACCTTCCGGGGCGTCGGGGCCCAGGTGGCCGGTTACGCCCGCCGACCAGGTAGCCTCGACCGTATGTCTGAGCACGCCGGCAGCCATCGCCCTGGCAACTGGTTCGCTTACCGCCGTGTACCGCTCCAGGTCCGCGGCGCTCACCTGGAGCCAATTGATCTTGGTCTGCTCGCGATACACCACCGCCGAGCCGCACAGCCAGCGCGAGATGCCCGGCGTCTGGGCCAGCGTGGCCGCCGCCAGGCCGGCCGTGCAGCTTTCGGCCAAGACAATGCGAACCTGCCGCTGAGCAAGCAAATCGGCAAGGTTTCGGGCGGCGGTGTTCAGGTTCATCGCAAGCGATCCCATGGTCCGGAACGGGGCAGGGCAGGCGGCATTTCGCGGCGGCTTCCGGTTTCTTGGCCGCGGTTCTTTGCAGCGGCACTCGCGGGGCGCGTACATTATGCCACGCCGGCAGGTGGTTCCCATCGCGGGGCCCCAGCAACTCTGCCTGCCGGCCGCGCCGCCGTGAACAAACCGTCCCAGTGTCTGGAGTTTGCCGCCATGCCGCAACGCCGCAATTGTTATCGTTACGAAAAGCTCACTTGGCCGGAAATTCAGCAGGCGGTGGCCGACGGCAAGGTGACGATCATCCCCGTCGGCGCAGTGGAACAGCATGGGCCGCACCTGCCGCTGGATGTGGACATGCTGCTGGCGTCGAGCGTGGCGTTGGCGGCCGGCGAGCGGCGGCCCGACAAGATCCTGGTGCTGCCGGTGGTGGCCTACGGTTACACCGGCCACGTGATGGACTTTCCGGGCACGATCAACATCCATTACCAGCACTTCATCGAGCACGTGCTCGACATCTGCAAGAGCCTGGCCTACCACGGCTTCAAACGGATCATGCTGCTCAACGGGCATGGTTCCAACATGCCGAACCTGGACCTGGTCGCCCGGCGTTGTAACCTGGAGACCGACGCCCAATGCGCGTTCGCGGCCTGGTGGTCGCTGCTGACGGTTGACCCGGAGTTTCTGCCGCGGTGGCGCGAAAGCAAGTTCCCCGGCGGCTGCGCCCACGCCGGCGAGCTGGAGACAAGCGTCTACATGTACCTGGCCGGGGACGATGTGCGCACGGAGCACATCCAGGACGGCACGATCTCCTTCAATGAAGAAAACTCGCGTTACCGCTGGGTTGATCTGTTCGCGGCCGGGCCGGTGCAGGTGACCTCGTGGACCAGCAGCTATTCGGAAAGCGGCATCCTGGGCCAGGCCACGCTGGCCACGGCCGAAAAAGGCCGCATTGCCTTTGAAGAAGCCGTCACGCGGCTGTGCGAGTTCATCGACGAATGGACCGCCGTCCCGGTTCCTACCCGCAAAGAGAACCACACCGAACCGCCAACGTTCCCGATGCCGTGGAACCAGGCGAACTCGCTTACGTGGCGGTAATCAGCAGGGCAGGCACCGCCTGCCGGGCAGCAGATGCGACCATCACCGCCGCATTTGAGCATGGCGATATTCAACGCCCGTCGGTCATGTACTGGCTAAGAGACTGTCTTCAAATGTCTTTTCCGCGTGCCAGGCGGCGTGACATCAG